>DATFPF010000126.1:0-1991 GCA_035264945.1 Rubrobacter sp. | reverse complement strand
CTTCTATCTCCTCCAGCTTGCCCCTGAACCACTCCCGCGCCTTCTCCCACTCCTCCGTCCACGCGACGCGGCGGGCGCCGTCGGGGCCGCCGGTGAGGTCGGCGAGCTCCTCGAGCTCTGCGACGGCACGGCGGGCGTCTACACCTCCGGTCTGCACTAGCCGACCTTCTCCCTAGCCCCAACCTCGGCGAGGGCCTCGTCCATGATTTCAGCAGCCTCGTCGGCCGCCTCGCGGGTGATGACGAGCGGCGGGGAGATACGGATGGAGTTCGCCTTGAGGCCGCCCTTGCCGACGAGCAGACCGCGGGAGCGGCAGGCCTCGAGGAAGCGGACGGCCGCTGCCGGGTCAGGAACCAGGCCCTCGCCGGTGAGCTCCAGGGCCAGCATCAGGCCCTTTCCGCGAACCTCGGCGACGATGTCGTGGTCTTCGGCCAACTTTTCGAGGCGGTCCCTGAGGTGGGATCCGACTTCATGGGCGTTGGTCTGGAGATCGTTGTCCAGGACGTAGTTTATGTTGGCGAGCGCGCCTGCCGTGGAGATCGGGTTCCCGCCGAAGGTGGAGAGGTGGAGGTTCGGGGAGACGGACTCGACTACCTCGGCCCGGCCGACGACGGCGCCTATGGCGAGGCCGTCGCCGAGGCCCTTGGCCATCACGATCATGTCAGGCTCCACATCGAAGGCGTCGATGCCCCAGAAGTGCTCGCCGGTGCGCCCGAAGCCCGTCTGGACCTCGTCGGAGATCAGGAGTACCCCCGTCTCGTCCAAAATACTCTTTACCCGCTCGAAGTAGCCGGGCGGTGCCTCGACGAAACCACCGACGCCCTGGATGGGCTCGGCGATAAACGCGGCGACGTTGCCCGTGGTCTCCTCCTCCACCACGGCCCGCACGTCGTCCGCGCAAAGGAGGTTGCACCGCCCCTCGTCGCGGCACAGGGCGCAGCGCAGACTGTAAGGGTTGCGGGCGTAGGCCACGTCAAGAGCCGAGCGCGAGGTCGGGCTCCACGTGCTCTGGCCCGTTATGCCCATGGTCATGAAGGTCGAGCCGTGGTAGGAGGAGCGGAGGGCGATGATCTCGCTGGACTTGCGGTAGCGCGTGGCGAAAAGGAGCGCGGCCTCGTTCGCCTCCGAGCCGCTGCCGACGAAGAACGCCTTCTTCTCGCCCGAGATGGGCGCCAGCTCTATCAGCTTCTCGGCCAGCCTGACCTGGTTCTCGATCAGGTACAGCGTCGAGCTGTGTAAGATCTTGTCCACCTGGCTCTTTATGGCCTCGGTTATCTCGGGCACCGCATGCCCGCTGATGGTCGTGACGATCCCGCCGAAGAAGTCCAGATATTCGTTCCCCTCGGAGTCCCACACCTTGAACCCCTCGCCACGCGCGAGCTCGAGCGGCTGTTCATAGTAGAGCGGCGTCCACGAAGGCAGCGCCGCCTTGTGCCGTCGCAACAACTCCTCAGGGTTCGTCATACCCGCACCTCCAGTCCCTCCGTCGCGGTGAAGCTCCGCTCGATGAACCTTCCCGAGCCCCGCTCGCCGACGACCTCGCCCTCGCTGTACACCAGATTGCCCCGTACGTACACCGCCGCCGGACCGCCGTGAAACTCCATCCCCTCGTAGGGTGTGTAGTCTACGTTACCGTGACGGTTCCCGACCGTCGCCGTCGTAGATAACTCCGGGTTCCAGAGTACGATGTCCGCGTCGGCGCCGGGGGCCAGGGTCCCCTTTCTCGGATAAGCGCCGTAGATGCGGGCCTGGTTGGTGGAGAGGACGGCGACGAACTGGTTCTCGGAGAGCTTGCCCTCGCGGACGCCGAGCGTCCAGAGCGTCATGGCGCGTTCCTCGGCGCCGGGCAGTCCGTTGGGGATCAGGGTGAAGTCGTCTTTGCCGAGCTCCTTCTGCTCACGGTAGTTGAACGAGCAATGGTCCGAGCCGAAGATCTGGAGGTCCCCGAACTTGAGGCCGTTCCACAACGCCGGGCGGTTCCCCGGGTCGCG
>DATFPF010000125.1:0-4363 GCA_035264945.1 Rubrobacter sp. | reverse complement strand
CGGACGAGCATCAGGACGTCGAGGGCGGCCCATACGCCGGTGACGCCGAGGCCCAGGACGGGCGCGGCGAGGGCCAGGGGGGCGAAGACGCCGAAGGACGCGACCATCGACCACTTCAAGAAGCGGGTATCGCTGGCGCCGATCAGGATGCCGTCCAGGGCGAAGACCGCGGCGCCAACCGGCTGCATGAGCGCGAACAGGGGCCAGAGGTCCTTCGCCCTCTCCACGACCTCTGGGTCATCGGTGAAGGCGCGGGGGATCGCCCCGGTCCCCGCGAGGAGGGCCGCGCAGAAGGCGCATCCGACGACAACCGACCAGAAGATCATGCGCCGGGCGGCGGCGTGGGCCGCCTCAGCGTCCCCTGCCCCCAGGAGGCGGCCGACCAGGATCTGGCCCGCGATGGCGACGGCGTCGAGCACGAGCGCCAGAAAGACGAAGAGGCCGAAAGCAACCTGGTGGGCCGCCAGCGAAGCCTCCCCCATCCGTGCCACGACCGCGCTCGCCAGCATGAAGGAGAGGAGCAGCGCCCCTGTCCTTACCGCGATGTCCCCGCCGATGCGCAGCAGGGGCCGCATGGTGATCCAGCTCGGACGGCGCGAGTCGGCGGGGGCGCGCAGCAGCCAGTAGACAAAAGCGAGCCCCATGCCGAGCTGCGCTATCACCGTCCCCCACGCCGACCCCGCGAGGCCCCACCCGAACCCGTAGACGAAAAGGACCTCGAGAACCGCGTTCGCGACGTTCGCCACCACGAGGATGACGAGGGGCGTTCTCAGGTTCCCCACGCCCCGCAAAAAGCCCTGGCCGGCGAGCGAGATCATGGCGAAAGGCACCCCGAGGGCCGAGATGCGCAGGTACGAGGCCGACATCTCAGCCGTCTCCCCCCTGCCGCCCATCGCCGCGACAGCCGGGGCCGCGAGAAGCAGTATCAAAACGAGCAGCGCAGCCCCGAGCGCCACGGAGAGCCACAACGCCTGCGAGCCGATCCTGCCGGCCGCGGCGACCTCCCCCGCCCCGTGCAGCCGCGCGACCCGCGCCGTCGTCCCGTAGGTGAGGAAGTTGAAGAGCGTGATGCCGGTGCTGAGCAGCGTCGCCGCGATGGCGAGAGCGGCGAGCTGCGGCGTGCCAAGGTGCCCAACGATGGCCGTGTCGACCAGGACGTAGGTAGGCTCCGCGGCGAGCGCCCCGAGCGCGGGCAGCGCCAAGGCGAAGATCTCCCTGTCGAAGCCCCGCCCTCCGGGACGCTTGGCCGCGCCACGGGTCAAAGCGTCTCGGCGTCGAAGCCGTGTTCCTCTGAGAGCTCCCGCAGCGCGTCCTCCACGGTGTCCGCGGCAGCCTCGGGAACGTAGAAGTAGGCCGTCTGCGGGAAGCTGTCCTCATTGGGCTCCGCGCGCGCGAACCGGTAGTCCACGTCAAGCCGGTCCAGGGCGTCGCGGACGGCCTCCAGGGCCGCCTCGTCCTTCACGTCGTCCACCCGCAGCATGGTCTGCCCCTCCATGGTTCAGCCTCCCAGGTCGAAGTCGAGAAAACGCCCGTCCTTCTGGATCAACGCCCCGTCCGCGTAGAGCTCGCCGCCTTCGCGCAGGTCGCATACTAGGTCGGTGTGGACGCTCGAGTCGTTCTGGCCGCCGGTCTCTTTGTACGAACGTCCGATGGCGAGGTGGACGGTGCCGCCGAGCTTCTCGTCGAAGAGCACGTTGGCGCTCGCCCTTCCGATGTTGTAGTTGGTGCCTATGCCGATCTCGCCCAGGTACCTCGCCCCGGCGTCGGTGTCGAGCAGGCTCTCGAGGTACTCCCCGCCCTTCTCGGCCTCCGACCCTGCCACCTTCCCGTCCTCGAAGCGCAGCCTCACCCCGGCCACCTCACGACCGCCGATGGCCGCCGGAACCCCGAAGTAGACGTGCCCGTTGGCCGAGTCCTCGATGGGCCCGGTGAAGACCTCCCCGCACGGCATGTTGCGCCTGCCGGCGGAGTTGACGAACGTTCGACCCTCAACGGAGAGCGTCAGGTCCGTGTCCGGGCCCACGATGCGAAGCTCCCGGGCCTCCTCCAGGCGCTCCTTGAGGCGCTCCTGCTCGCCGGACTTGTCCTGCCAGTAGCGGACGGGGTCTTCTTCGTCCAGGCCCATCGCAGAGAACGCGAAGTCCTCGTACTCGACTAGCCCCATGCTCGCCTCCTGGGCGAGGGCCGCCGTAGGGAAGAGCGTGAGCACCCAGCGGTTCTTCGCGAGCATTACCTCCGAGAGCGGCCGGTTCAGCTCGGCGAGCGCCTGCTGCTTCGCCGGGTCCACGTTGGCCAGCGCCCGCGTGTTCGAGGGGGCCCTTATCCCGATCTCCGCGTCGGCCTCCTCCGCGACGAAGCGCCGGATGGAGGGGATGTCCTTGTAGTGGACGTCTTGCGCGTGCTCGAAGAACAGCTCCTGCATACCCGGGAGCCCGAGCTGCAGGACCGGCACGGCCCCAACCTGCAAAAGCCGGGTGTAGATGGCCTTGACCAGCGGCTCGGCCCCGACCTCCCCGAAGACGACCACCTGCTCGCCCTCGCTTGCCTCGACGGAGTAGTCAACGAGCACCCGAGCAAGCTTCACCAAACGTTCGTCCCTCAAAGATCCACCTCCAGATTCGACTGCGGGAGAGCTTATCAGGAGGCCGTGCCCCTGAGCCCTTCCCTCGTGTATTCGAGGGCCACCCGCATCCTCTCCAGGATCACCTCAGGGTCAGGCGTCCCGAGCGGCCAGGGTTTGAGCTCCAGGCTGACGGCGCCTGTGTAGCCGCCAGCGGCGAGCGCGGCCAGGAAAGGTTTTAGCGGCAGCCTCCCCTTGCCCGGCAGCCGGTGCTCGTCCTTGCCCACGACGAGGTTCGAGTCGGAGAGGTGGACGTGCCGTAGCTGCCCGGCCAGCGCCTCACGCGCGTCGAGCAGGTCCACCCCGCCGGCCCCGACGTGGCTGGTGTCGAGGGTTACCTCTCCTATGCCTGCGAGGTGCTCGGGCAGGTGGCAGCTCGCGCGCCGAACTCCGAAAAAACCGGGGGCGTTCGCAGGCAAGTTCTCGACGGCGACCGCCACGCCCTCGGCCCTTGCCGCCGCGAGCGCGCCGGCAGCCCAGCGGCGCAGGGGACGGCCCGGAGGCGGCGGATGGGCGACGACGACGGGGCAGGAGATCCTGCGCGCCAGCCGCGCGCTGCGCACGAGCGTCTCCTCCCGCCCGAGACGCCACGCTCCGTGGTAGATCGGCGGGTGCAAGGCCAGTATGGGGAGACCGTGCCTGCGGGCGAGGCCGCTGAGGTACGCCGGCTGGTGGGTATCCCAGCGGTCGTCCATCATCACCTCCACCCCGTCGAAGCCGGCCCCGGCGGCCCACCCGAAGACCCTCTCGAGGCCGAACGGGTGCAGCGACCCCGTGCTGAAGATTACAGGGGCGCTCAAGCCCGGCCGCACCGGATCTCGATGAACCGCTCCAGCGTCGAGGGCGAGTGGTTCTGGTAGTGGTTGTTGGCGTAGACGAAGACGGTCTTCCCCTCCTCGAGGAAGCGCCCCACGAGCTCAGACCACCAGCGAAGGTCGTCGTCGCGCTCCTTCTTTAGGTGCGTGTGCCCAGACGGGAACTCCCGCCGGTTCCCGAGCAACCTCACGTAGGAGAAGTCGGCCGTGGCCTCCTCCATCCTCGGCATCCGCGGGTAGTCTACGAGCGTCAGGGCGGCCCCGCGCTCCCGCAGCATCCCGGCGAGGTCCGAGCCGAGCCAGCTCCGGTGGCGCACCTCGACGGCGTACCGCGCCCCGCCGGGCAGGCCGCCAAGGAAGTCCTCGAGCACGCCCATGCCCTCGACCGTGAACGAGGGCGGGAGCTGGAGCAGGAGCGGGCCCATCCGGTCGCCGAGCTCCGTCATGGTCGAGACGAAGGCCCCGGCCTCGCTGGCGCACCCGGCTAGGGCCTTTTCGTGCGTGATCTCCTGCGAGTTCTGTACACCACCCGCAAACGCGCTCACCTTAACCCTCGTTGCCATGAAACCATGGGTATACTTTTAAGCAAACACAAGGGCGGCGCAAGGCGCTCCTCTATAGTCCTCGGACACCCAGCCATCCTAATCTCTTGTTGCACCCCACGATCTAGAGAGACTGTCTGAAAATTGTCATGCACGATCATAGTCCTCTTCTTCGACGAGACTCCTCGTTACATGCCACTCGACGACCCAGAAAGCGCCGGCGTGATGCCTCAGACGGTGCGGGGTCGCCACGGCTCGTGCTCGTGCGCGAGCCAGACCAGCTCGGGGTCGAGCGCACGCACCCGCAGCTGGCCTTCGGTGTGCGGCTCGTCGAGCTCGCCGAACCAAACCGCCACGTCGCCGCCGACGACGACCGGACGCCCGCC
>DATFPF010000124.1:0-20307 GCA_035264945.1 Rubrobacter sp. | reverse complement strand
GCTCTTCCTGCCGCACGTGACGGCCGAGACCGCGGATTACTCGGAGGGCGAGATGCTCGGCGAGATCCCCTGAACTGCGCCATCCTCGCCCCCGAAAGCGGCGAGACGGTGGAGCGGGTTCCCGTCCGGGGCTACGCCGTCTCCGGCGGCGACCGCGGGGTGGTTAGGGTTGAGGTCTCAGCCGACGGGGGTGGGTCCTGGGCCGGGGCGTCGCTCCTGGAAGGCGGCCAAGGGACGTGGTGCTTCTGGGAGGCGACCGTGGACCTCTCCCCTGGCCCGCGCGTTCGACTCCGGAGGCGGGGCGCAGCCGGCGTTCGCCGGGGAGGTCTGGAACTTTCTCGGCTACGCCAACAACGCCTGGCACGGGGTCGACATCGAGGTATGGGGGTCAGCCGGGGCTAACCGGCCAGGGCCCAGAGCGCCGTGGCGACGCCAAGGGTGCCGGTAAGGATCACGAGGCCGAGGCTCAGGGTCCTGAAGGCCCTCTCCGAGACTTTTCTCAAGAAAGCCGTCCCGACCAACTTCCCTACCATGGCCGCGGGCACGAGGACGAGGGCGAGCCGGATCTCGCCCCCCTCGATCAAACCGCGCCCCGCCAGCACGAGCAAACCTACGAGGCTCATGGCCAGGAAGTAGAGCGCGCTCGTGCTCCTGAACTCCGCCTTGGGCAGCCCCCGCGAGGCGAGCAGCAGCACGACGGGAGGCCCCGCGAGTCCTGTCGAGGTGGAGAGCGCGCCGCTGGCCGACCCCGCCACGACCGGCCCCCACCGCGTCCCGGCCCCGGGCAACCGCACGTCCCGCATAAGCACCAGGGCCGAGAGCACCACGACAGCCCCGACCGCCAGCCTTATGTAGATGGGGTCGACGACCCGCAAGACCTCGGCCCCGAGCACCACCCCGACGACCGACGGCAACAGGAGCGCCAGCGCCAGCGGCCTGCGCGCCTCCCGCCACGAATCCCACACCACGGCGACGTTGATAAAGATGGAGAAGAAGACCGTAAGCACCACGACGGTCCTCGGCTCGTAGAGGAACAAGAGCAGCGGCGTGCTGATAAGCGCCAGCCCGAACCCCGTCAGCCCCGTGACCGTCCCCGCCAGGAGCGCCGCGACCAACGCCACCAGCAGGCTCCAGGTCAACACGGCGACTGGCCCGCGGCCTTCCCGCCGGCCGCCACCGTCGATCTCACGAGGCCGGTCGGAGAAGCCGCACTAGGAGAAGCCGCACTTGCTGACCTGCCGAGATGCTGACTAGCTGAACCAGCTACCTGAGCACGCCGGCGTAGAGGCGCTCCCAGGCCTCCATCTCCGGCGTAAAGTACCGCACCCGCGTCTTCTTGTACTCGCGGGTGGAGTAGAGGGAGTCGCGCTCTGTTATGCCGGTCTCCTCGGCCATCGCGTCGAGCACGTTCTCGCACTCCTCGACGCTGCGGCCGTGGACCATGCTGAACACGGAGTAGGGCCAGTCCTCGTAGGTCGGGCGCTCGTAGCAGTGGCTCACGGCCTGGTACTGGGCGAAGGCGTTGCCGACCTCTTCTATCCGGTCCTCTGGGACCTTCCAGACGCCCATAGCGTTCGCGCGGAAGCCGGCCTTGCGGTGGTAGAGCACCGCGGAGAAGCGGCGCATGATCTTGCGCTCCCTGAGGTCGTGCGCACGCTCCAGAAGCTCCTCGTAGGTGAGCCCTACCTGCCGGCCCCACAGGTCGAAGGGCCGAGGCGTCAGGGGCACGTCCTCCTGCAGCGCCTTTATGGCCGCCTTGTCGTCCTCGGAGACGTTCCGGTCGGCGCCCTGGCGGTCCGCCTCGCCGTACTGCGGGGCCTCCTTCTTGGCGGTTGCCCCCTTGTTCATGTCGAGGGTGACCCCGATCTTGAAAAGCTTCAGCGTGGGCAGAATGCGCGTCTTCTCCGCGCCGCTTATGTGGTGCAGCACGTCCACGGTGCCCTCGAGGCCGAGGCGGGAGTCAGGCGGGACAGCGACCGTGTACCAGAGGTTGAACTCGTTGTTGCGTTCGTAGTTGTGGGTGACCCCGGGGTGGGAGTTCACGGCCTTCGCGCCCTCGTTCAGCCTCTCGGCCGGGATCGTGGCCGCGACCAGGCTCGACTCGTAGCCAAGGACGCGGGTGTCGAAGATGGCGCTGATCTGGCGTATCACGCGGCCGCGTTTGAGCGCCTCTATGCGGCGGATTACCTCGTCGCCCCCAATCCCCAACTCGCGACCGATCGCCGCGAACGGCTCCCGTTCCAGCGGCACCTCGCGCTGGATGAAATTGAGGATGTCCTTGTCAATGCTATCCATCATTCGGCTGTCGGAGACTGTGCTTACCACGTTTTGGAGCGCCCTTCCACGACGGTTTCAGACTACTGTTGTGGGCCATCATAACAGGCAAGATCGAATTCTGGTATGAGATTGTTTACGGCGTTACGTTCGGGCTAGCCTCCGGGGCTCGGCCATCCTGAACGCGCGCCCTTCGCCCGGCGGGTCGCAGGTTATCCGGGCCTCCTGGGCTAACTCCGCTCCTCCATAGCCTTCAGGTACTCGGCGTGGACGTTCTTGATGTCCTTCCAGACGAGGCGCTTGGTGTTGTCCAGGTCGTCCCCGCGCTGGCGGAGGACGTAGGCAGGGTGGAAGGTCGCCATGGCCTTCGCGCCGTTGGCAAGGTCGTACCACTTGCCGCGGTCTTTGGTGATCTTGAAGTCCTTGTCGATGAGGGTCTTTGCGGCGGGGCCGCCGAGGCAGAGGATTATGGCGGGCTTCACCGCCTCCATCTGGCCCTGGAGGTACGGGTTGCAGGCCCGGATCTCGGTTATCTTGGGCTGGCGGTTCTTCATCCGGCCGCCCTCTTCGACGGCGGCCCGGCACTTGACGGTGTTGGTCAGGTAGACCTTGTCGCGGGTGAGGTCAACCGCGGCCAGGATGTCGTCGAGGAGCTTGCCGGCCCGGCCGACGAAGGGCAGGCCCGTTGCGTCCTCGTTCTCGCCGGGCCCCTCGCCGACGAGCATGAGCGGCGAGTAGGGGTCGCCGCTGGCGAAGACCGTGTTCGTGCGGGTCATCGCGAGGTCGCACCTCGTGCACACGGAGACCTGCCGTGCCAAGTCTTTCAGCCTTTTCTCGCGGCCCTCGCCGTCGTCCGCGGCGTCGAAGAGACTCTCCAAAACTCCTCCTGAAAATCGCGTGCTTGTGCTATTCTACACTGCACGTTTAACGGGTTTTCGGGAGAGCGTTTGGGCGTCATCGAGTTCGTCGGGGTGGACAAGTTTTTCGGGGACTTCCACGTCCTCAAGGACATAGATTTCTGCGTGGACGAGGGCGAGGTCGTCGTCGTCATCGGGCCATCGGGGTCGGGCAAGAGCACGCTCCTGCGGTGCATAAACGGCCTGGAAGAGATAACCTCGGGCGAGCTCGTCGTGGACGGCTTCCCTGTCCACGACAGGAAGACCGACATGAACAAGCTCCGCTCGGAGATAGGCATGGTCTTCCAGCAGTTCAACCTCTACCCGCACATGACCGTGGCCGAGAACATAAAGCTCGCCCCGGTGCGCGTGAAGAGCGTCCCCCAGGGGGAGGCCGACGAGCGGTGCTCCAAGCTTCTCGCGCGCGTCGGCATCCCCGAGCAGGCGGGCAAGTACCCAGAGGGCCTCTCGGGTGGGCAGCAGCAGCGCGTGGCGATAGCCCGCGGGCTCGCTATGGAGCCAAGGATCATGCTCTTCGACGAGCCGACCAGCGCCCTGGACCCCGAGATGATCAGCGAGGTCCTCGACGCGATGGCCGACCTCGCCCGCGGCGGCATGACGATGGTGGTCGTCACGCACGAGATGGGCTTCGCCCGCCGCGTCGCCGACAGGGTCGTCTTTATGGACGAGGGCCGCATAGTGGAGGTGGGGCCCCCTGAGCACTTCTTCGAGAACCCGGAGCACGGGCGCACCAAGCGGTTCCTCAACCAGATCCTCCACTAACCGAGGGCGGACGGGACCGTTGGCCGCCGACCACTTCCGCGAGGTCTCCGAGCTGCTCTTCGGGGCGGGAGGGCGCTACCGCACCGCCCGCGCCACCATCGCCCACCGGAGACGCGGCGACCTTGCCACCGAGGCGGAGGCCCGCTACGTGGAGTACGCCCACCGCCGCGGCATCCTCTCCAACTTCGACCCGCCCTACGACGTGCCGCGCTACCGGGAGTACGCGGACCTCGAGGAGGTGTCGCGCCTCTGGCACGAGCGTCCCGGCCGCTGGCGCCAGGAGACCGAAGCCGTCGACGGACCGGAGACCGTGTACCGCGTGGCCGACGGGAAGGGCCCGTGGTGGTACTACGCGGCGGACGGCCGCGCCCACTATTCTCCCGCCAACGACGGCGGTTTCTCGCCCGACGGGGAGCTCTCGTGCCTGCTAGACCCGTACGAGGTACGGTACAGCCTCGGGGAGTGCGACCTGCGGATCTCGGGCCGCGCGGAGAAGCTCGGCCGGGAGACCGTCGAGGTCGTGGCCACGGTCGTCTCCTGGGACTACGCTGGACCCTTCTTGGACGGCGCCGACGACTACCTCTTGTCCGTGGACGCGGAGATCGGGGTTATCCTGCGCGTGGCCTCCAGGCTCAGGGAAGAAGAGTGCGAGGTCTTCGGGGTGACCGGGCTGGCCTTCGACGAAGCCTTCCCCGAGGGCACGTTCGTCCTGGACCTCCCTGGGGTGGAGTTCGAGATGATGGACCCGCCGGGGTAAGGCGCGTTGCGGTCGGGGTTGCGCGGGGATATCTTTTCCTGGCAGGTGCTGTTCGTGAGGAGAGATCGGAGTCGGCGTGAAGACGAGGTCGGTGCTCGAAGACGTAAGCCCGTACAACCCGCCGCGGTTGCGGGAGGAGATCTCGGTCGACTACGGTTCCGAGAGGTACGTGAAGCTGACGATGAACGAGCTCTCCTTCGGCCCGCTGCCCGAGGCGAAGGCCGCAATAGTAGAGACCCTCTCCCGCGCCGGGCGCTACCCCGACCGCGACGCGGACCCCCTTCGCGAGGCTATAGCCCGCGCCAACCCCGGCCTCTCCCCCGACAACGTAGTCGTCGGCAACGGCTCAAGCGAGACGCTCGTGGACCTCATGCAGATCCTGGAGCGGCCAGGCGAGATAGTAATCCCCTGGCCCTCGTTCCCCTTCTACGTCTCGGCCGCGCGCGTGGTAGGGCTGGATACGAAGAAGGCCCCCCTCGACGGCGATCACAGGGCCGACCTCGACGCGATGCTCGCCGCCGTGACGGACGGGACGCGGGCCGTGATCCTGTGCAACCCCAACAACCCGAGCGGGACGTACCTTCCCCTCTCCGAGGTGCGCCGTTTCGTGCGGGAGCTGCCCGAGGGCGTGCTCCTGATCCTGGACGAGGCCTACTACGAGTTCGTTGACGACCCGCTGTACGCGGGGTCCCACGGGCTCGTGCTCGGGTCCGATAACGTCGTCTCCACTAGGACCTTCTCGAAGGTCCACGGCCTCGCGGGCCTGAGGGTAGGCTACGGCCTGGCCCCGAGGCGCCTCGCGGATCTGGCCTGGAGCGCGCACGTCCCCTTCTCCGTGAACCAGGCCGGCCAGGCCGCAGCAAAGGCCTCCCTGGGCCAGCCGGAGGCCATCGCCGGGCGCTCCCGCCTTATGAAGCGCGAGCGCGGGCGGGTGCAGGAAGCCTTCGGCGCGGCGGGCCTCGAGTACGTCCCATCCCACACCAACTTCGTCATGGTCGGCGCGAAGCCGGGGCTCTTCGAGAAGACCGGCGTGCTCGTACGCGAGGGCGAGGCACTTGGCTACCCGGTCGGGTGGAGCCGGGTAACCATCGGCG
The DNA here is from genome assembly GCA_035264945.1 of Rubrobacter sp. Lineage (GTDB taxonomy): Bacteria > Actinomycetota > Rubrobacteria > Rubrobacterales > Rubrobacteraceae > Rubrobacter_D. The sequence goes on along the minus strand of DATFPF010000124.1, from coordinate 14,503 downwards.
GCCCCGAGGAGAACGACCGGCTGCTCGCCGCGCTCCGCTAGGCTTTGGGGCTCGAAATGTCGCGCCGACCCGATGGGCGTTTGCCCCGGGTGGGCCGATGCCCGACAATGCCGTCAGCCTCCCGCTAGGGAAGAGAGGCACATTGGAGCCGGGAGACGCCGGAGGGTCCCCCCGAGGGGCGGGTCGCGATGGCGCCGTCGAGGAGAGGAGCGGGTATGGCTGCAGGAAGCGAAACACAAGGTCAGGCGGCGGGTGGCAAGCTCAAGAGGGAGGTGAGCCGGATCGGGCTGCTCTTCGTGTCGCTCGGGTCGATCATCGGGTCGGGGTGGCTCTTCGGCGCCCTGACCTCGGCCCAGATCGCCGGTCCGGCCGCAATAATCTCGTGGGTACTGGGGGCGCTGGTCATGCTCGTCCTGGCGCTGGCCCACGCCGAGCTAGGCAGCATGTACCCGGTTGCCGGGGGATCGACCCGATACCCGCACTTCGCTTTCGGCAGCCTCGCGGGGTTCGTCATAGGTTGGGCCGTGTGGGTCGGGGCCGTTACGGTGGCGCCCATCGAGGTCCTGGCCGCGTTGCAGTACCTCACCCACTACTTCCCGTTCCTCACGAGCACGACCGGCGGCGTGACCGTGCTTACGGGGACGGGTATCGTCATCTCCGTGATAATGATGTTCTTCTTCACCGTCATCAACCTCGTCGGTATCCGCCTGCTCGCTGAGTCGAACAACATAATCATGATCTGGAAGGTCGCTATCCCCTTCCTGGCGGTCGCTGTCATAATGATCCTATCCTTCAACACCTCCAACTTCACCGCCGCCGAGGGCTTCGCCCCGTCCGGGATCGAGGGCATCCTGAGCGCCCTCTCCATCGGGGGGATAATCTTCGCCTACCAGGGCTTCGAGCAGGCCATCCAGCTCGGGGCCGAGACCCACAACCCGCAGCGCAACATCCCGTTCGCCGTCATCGGGTCGATGGCTATAGGCGTCGTCCTGTACATCCTGCTGCAGGTTGCTTTCATTGGCGCCCTCGATCCCCAGGAAGAGCTCAAGAACGGGTGGGCGAACCTCTCGTTCCCGGGGGCCGCCGGTCCCTTCGCCGGGCTGGCCACCCTGGTGGGCGCCGGCTGGCTGGCTACGCTCCTGTACCTGGACGCCTTTGTCTCCCCGGCCGGCACCGGTCTCATCTACACCGCCTCCAGCTCGCGCCTCTCCTACGCCTTCGCCCGCAACCACTACATCCCCAGGCAGTTCGGCTACCTAAGCGAGAGGGGTGTGCCCCTCGTGAGCATCATCTTCTCCTTCCTGGTCGGCTGCTTCATGTTCCTGCCGTTCCCGGGATGGCAGGAGCTCGTCGGCTTCATCATTTCGGCGACCGTGATCGGGTACGCGGCGGTGCCGCTCGCCCTGGGTGCGATGAGGCTGCAGGAGCCCGACCACCCGCGGCCGTTCAAGCTGCCGGCCGCCGGGGTGATGTCGCCGGTCGCCTTTATCGTGGCGAACCTGGTCATCTACTGGACAACCTGGGACGTTATCTGGAAGTTGCTCGTCGCGATGCTCCTCGGCCTCGTCCTCCTCGGCATAGGCCACATAGTCAACCCGTCTGAGCTGACCCCGTCCCTCGACTGGAGGGGAGGATCCTGGCTGTTGCCGTACTTCGCCGGGCTAGGGGTGCTCTCCTATCTCGGGCCAGAGGATTTCGCTGGTATAGGAGTCATCCCGTTCGGCTGGGATATCCTGGTCATGGCGGTCTTCAGTATCGCCATCTACTACTACGCCATGTCAGTGCGCCTGACACCCGACGAGGTGCGGCGCCACGTCGCGGACGCGAGAGAGGAAGTCGAAGAGGAAGAGGAGCTCGCCGTCTGACGACGGCGGTGCTCTAGCGGAGCAGCAGGGCGACGACGAGGAGCGCGATGCCTGCCGTCGCCACGTTCCAGACGAGCGAGCGGACGAGCGGGACGCCGGCGGCGTAGAGCGGCACGTAGGCGACGCGGGCCCACAGGTAGAGTCGCGCTCCCCACTCGGTGAGCGTGCCGTGGGTGCCGGTGAGCTGGACCGCGAGGACTGCGGCCGCGAACAGGGGGAAGGTCTCGAGAAAGTTCCGCAGCGCGCGGTCCAGGCGCCCGGCCACCCCCCGCAGGGGCGGCGAGGGCTCGTCCCTGGGGCTGGCCGTCCAGCGGTAGCCGCGCTGCAGGCTCGCGGCGTGGGAAGCCGCTATGATCTGGGCGAGGCCGAGCACGACCGCGAGCGCCAGCATCCTCAGCTCGACGGTCACAGGGGCCCCTATTCCACAGTCCCGCACCAGCCGGCGATCAGGAGCGCCATTGTTTTGGTGGCGGTCATAAGATCCGGGATGCTTATGTGCTCGTCTGGCGCGTGGGCGTCGCTCACGTCCCCAGCCCCGTACATCACGCACGGCATCCCCCCGAAGCGGATAAAGAGGCGCATGTCAGCCCCGTAGGAGACGCCCTCGACGGTGGGCTCCTCCCCCGTCACCAGGGCGTGGGCCCTCTTCACGGACTCGCAGATGGGGGCGTCGGCCGGCACCTCGGCCGGGGCGAACTGGCCACCGAACCATTCCAGGGTCGGGGGATGCTCGCGCAGGAACGGGTCCCTGCCAGCGACGTCGTGGAGGCGGCCGCGGACCTCCTCCTTGAACGCTTCGACCTCCTCGCCCGGGATCAGGCCGGCCCTGCCTTCGGCGACGAGCGCCTCGGGCACGGTCGAGGCCCAGTTCCCGGCCCGCACGACGCCCACGTTTATGGGCACCTTGTTCCCGAGGTGGTCGTAGAGCGGGTGGGAGAGCGCAGCGTTTCGCCCGCGCTCGAGCCCGCGCAGCGCCTCGAAGAGGGGCACGAACTTCTCAAGGGCCGAGACGCCCCTGTCGCGGACGGCGGCGTGGGCGGAGCGCCCGGGGACGGTGAGGCGGAAGACGAGCGAGCCCCCCTGGGCCGGCACGAGCCGCAGGCGCGTGGGCTCGGTTATGACGGCCGCGTCGGCCCTGTAGCCCCTGAGCACGGCCGAGAGGGCGCCGAGCCCACCGTTCTCCTCCCCCACGGTCGCCGTCACCGTCACGTCGCCCGCCAGCCCTACCCCGACGGCCTCGAGCGCGTCGAGCGCCGCCAGGTGGGTGACGAGCCCTCCCTTCATGTCGCATGAGCCCCGTCCGTAGAGCCTGTCGCCGACGACCTCGCCCCCGAGCGGGTCGTGGCCCCAGGCCCCAGGCTCGCCTGGCGCGACGGTGTCCACGTGGGCGTTGAGGAGCAGCGACCGGCCGCCGCCCCGCCCGCGGCGGGTGCCCGCGACGTTCGGGCGGTTCCGGTAGGTTTCCTGCTCCCCCACGTGGTCGCGGTAGGGCTCGACCTCGCCGGCCTCGGCCTCCCACACGTCCACCTCCAGGCCGCGCCCGCGGAAGGCGTGCTCGACCTTCTCCTGGACGGCCCCCTCCTCGCCCGTGGTGGAGGGGACGCGGACGAGCTCTCGCAGGAGCCGCACCGCGTCGTCGCGGCGGGCCTCGACCTCGCGGGCCACGGCGTCTACGAGGTTCCGGTCAAGGTCCGTCATTGGGCCTCCCCTACAAAACAGAGTCGACGGGCAGGGCGGCACCGTAGCACGGCCGCCGGCCCGACGCTTGACCACGGAACGTCGCGTAACTATATTGGCGTTCCAGAAACCACGTTTCGGGACCCCGCCCCGCGGAGGTCCCGCCTGATACGGAGAAGGGCGTCTCTATGGTCTCTATTGCAAGAGGTATGTTCTGTCGGGTTGTGCCGCTGCTCTTTCTGGCCGCGTTGTTGATGGCAACGCTCGCCGCCTGCGGAGGGGGCGCCGGCGGGGGCGGGGATGGCGGCGGGGAAGACGTTAGCGTGGCCTCGGACATCGCCTACCCGCCCTTCGAGTCCGAGAAGGACGGCGAGCCGGTTGGCTTCGACATCGACCTTATGGACGAGATCGGCAAGCGCGCGGGCTTCACGCCCGAGTACCAGAACGTCACCTTCGACGGCATCATCGGCGGCCTGGCCAACAACCAGTACGACGCCGTCATCTCCGCGATGACCATCACCGAAGAGCGGGCGCAGCGGGTCGACTTCTCAGGGCCCTACTTCAACGCCGACCAGTCCCTGCTCGTGCCGAGCGACTCCGACATAGGGTCCGTGGGCGAGATCGGGGACTCCACCGTGGGCGTCCAGATCGGCACGACCGGCGAGATCAAGGCCAAGGAGTTCGAGGAGAAGGGCGACATAACGGGCGAGGTCCGCACCTACGACACCATCGAGGACGCCTTCGCCGCGCTCAACAACGGCCAGATAGACGCCATCATCAACGACCTGCCCGTCTCCCAGGACGAGGTCAACGGTAGCGACGGGGAGCTCGAGATCGTCCAGGTAATCGCGACCGGCGAGCAGTACGGCATAGCCTTCCCGAAGGGCAGCGACCTGCGCGCCGACGTCAACAAGGCGCTCGCGGAGATCAAGAAAGACGGCACCTACGAGGAGATCTACAAGAAGTGGATCGGCCGCTCCCCAGAAGAGATCCCCGAGTAGGGTCAGGGGGGTAGCGCGGTGCCTTTCGAGTGGCCGGTCGAGTTCGACCCGAGCCTCTTCAACCTGCAGAGGATCCGGGAGACCCTCCTCGACTTCCCGCTTGTCTTCGAGAACATAGACACGCTGCTGCAGGCGTTCCTCGTGACCATCCTGCTGGCGCTCCTGGCCGAGGTGCTCGGAATAGTCCTCGGGCTCGTTCTTGCGCTCATGAAGATAGGCCGCTCGAAGATACTTTCGGCCCCGGCCCAGGTCTACATAGACGTCTTCAGGGGGACGCCGCTCCTGATCCAGATAATCTTCATCTACTTCGCCACGCCCAACCTGGGCATCCGGATAGAGAGCCTGTTCTTCGCGGGCCTGGTGGCGCTGACGCTGAACAGCGCCGCCTACGTCGCCGAGATCTTCCGCTCGGGCATCCAGAGCATAGACCGTGGGCAGATGGAGGCGGGGAGGGCCTCGGGCCTTACCTACGCCCAGACCATGCGCCACATAATCGTCCCGCAGGCCTTCCGGCGCGTAATCCCGCCGCTAACCAACGAGTTCGTGATGCTCATAAAGGACACCTCCATCGTCTCCGTGATAGGGCTCGAGGAGCTGCTGCGCTCGGCGCGGGTGCTCCAGTCGGCCACGGCCAACTCGACGCCGCTTGTGGCCGCGGCGCTCTTCTACCTTGCAATATGCCTGCCCCTGATCTACCTGGCGAACGGCCTCGAGAGGCGCCTGAACAGGAGAACGGCGTAGTGGCGTACCCGCGGCCGGCGCCTTGACCCCGTCCGGTCGGCTGAATAGTATTGCGTGCACGGAACACCAAGCCCGGCCGACCCGCCCGACCGGCGGAAGCCCCGGGTCGCAGACACGGGAGGGAAGACTCAGGGTGAGAGGCTGGTCGGTGAGGTACCTGGCGGCGACGCTCGTCTTCTGCGCCTTCTTTGCGACGGCATGCAGCGCGGGTGACGAACCGCCGTCCCCGGCAGACGTCGTGCGCCAGGAGGAGACGACGAGCTCGGCGCTGGCCGACGGCGAGATCGTCGTCGCCTCGAACGTTGCCTACCCGCCTTTCGAGTTCGCCCCGCGCACGGGGCCCAAGGGCTTCGATATCGACCTTATGAACGAGGTGGCCGACAGGGCGGGCCTCGAGGTCGAGTACAGGAACGTCCAGTTCGACAGCCTCATCAGGGGTCTCTCCTCCGATCTCTTCGACGCGGTAATCTCGGGCATGACCATCACCGCCGACCGCCGCCAGCAGGTTGATTTCTCTGACCCCTACTACAGCGTGGACGAGGCGCTCGTAGTTCGCAGCGGCTCGGAGATAGAGTCGACCGGCGACCTCGAGGACGTTGCTCTGGGCGTCCAGCTCGGCACGATGGGCCAGGCCGAGGCCGGGGGCCTCCTGAACGCCGACGACGTGAAGGAGGTCCGCACCTACAGGACCATCGAGGAGGCTTACGCGGCGCTCGAAGGGGAGGTGGTGGACGGCGTGATCTACGACCTGCCCGCCGCCCAGGAGAAGGTCGACGAGTCCGACGGGTCGCTCGAGCTCGCCGAGGTAATAACCACGGGCTCGCAGTACGGCATCGCCTTCCCCAAAGAGAGCCCCCTGGTCGAGCCCTTCAACCAGGCGCTCGCGGAGATCAAGGAGGACGGCACCTACGAGGAGATCTACGAGAAGTGGATCGGCCGCCCCCCGGAAGAGATACCGTAGAGGGCTTGCCAGCAGGCTTCGCCCCGGCCCTCATCCCGCGTCGGCCTTCGGCCTCGCCCTCGGCTATCTGCTTCGCGTCTCTCGGCCCTGGCCCGGCATCGGCGCTTCGCGGGAAGCCCCGAAGCGTCTCCCTGGTGGGGCCCGCCAGGATGCCGAGGGCCGCCGAAGGCGGCGGGCTCCCATGACCGGCATGCTCCGGTCGATGCTCTCCATCTCCGCGGCCACGGTCCTGTCGCGGGTGACGGGCTACGCGCGCCTCGCCGCCCAGGGCTCCGTCCTCGGCACGGCCGTGGTGGCGGACGCCTACGCCCTCGCCGTGCTGCTGCCGAGCTTGATCTACGAGCTCTTCCTGGGCGGCATCCTGTATTCCATCTTCATACCGGTCCTGGTCGACCGCATCACGGGCCACGGCGAGGAGGACGCCCGCCGGCTGACGAACGCCCTTTTCACCCTGGTGCTCCCGCTGATGGCGCTTCTCGCCCTCTTGGGCTTCGTCTTTGCTGGCCCCCTCGTGGAGCTGGTCGTGGGCCTGAGCCCCTCAGACAACATCTCGCCCGCGGACGCCAGGGAGACCATGGAGCTTGCTGTGTTCTTTTTCCGCATCTTCGCCGTGCAGATGCTCTTCTACGGCGTGACCACCATCGCGACCGGGGTACTCCAGGCCCACAGGCGGTTCTTTCTGCCGACCTTCGCGCCAGTGCTGAACAACCTGATCATCATAGGTTCCTTCGCCGCCTACGTCTTCCTCCGGGGAGCCCACCAGGACATAGCACTCTACGTCCTCGCCCTCGGGGTGACGACCGGGGTCGCGGTGATGGCGCTCGCCCTGGTGCCCACGCTGCTGGCCCTCGGCTACAGGCCAAGCCCGCAGGTCGGGCACCCAGCCTTGCTCCCCACCGCCAGGCTGGCGGGGCCCATGGTCCTGCTGGTCGCGGCGTCCGTCGGCTTCCAGCTTCTGGCCGCAAGCCTCGCGACCGGCTTCGGGGCGTACGCCGAACTCACCTACGCTTTCACAATCTTCTCCCTGCCCTACGGCATCTTCGTCGTCGCCATAGCTACGGCCCTGATGCCGGAGCTCTCGGAGAAGCATTCGCGCGGCGACCGGGAGGGTTACCGCGACACCCTCTCCTTCGGGTTGAGAACCATGTTCTTCGTCGTCGTGCCGTCCACGGTCGGCCTGATCGTGCTCGCTGAGCCCATCGTTGGGTTGCTCTACCAGCGCGGCGAGTTCGACGCACGGGATACAGGCACCGTCGCGAGCCTGCTGGTCGCCTACGCCGTGGGCCTCCTGGGCTACTCGGCCTACTTCTTTCTGGTCCGCGCCTTCTACTCCCGCCAGAACACCAAGACCCCGGCCCTCCTGAACGTCGGCATCCTCGTCGCCTACGCGGCCCTTGCCTACGGCCTCTCCTTCCTCTTCGAGGCCGTGGGCGTCGTGCTGGCCCTCTCCATAGCCTACGGCGTCCTCGCGCTCCTCGCACTCGGAGCCACCCGGGGGGAGATCGGCAGCATAGACGGCCGCCGCATCCTCCTCTCGCTCGCCAAGATCCTGGTCGCCGGAGCCGTCATGTACGCCGTCGCCGTCGCCGGCACGGCCCTCCTCGGCACCGGGTCTGACTTCGCCGGACGGCTCCTGGTCCTCCTCGCCGTCGGCGGCTCTTCCCTAACGGCCTACCTCGCCGTCGCTTTCGCCCTGAGAACCGAGGAGCTGAAGGCCGCGGTGGACCTCCTCAGGCGCCGAAGCGCCTGACGGAGAGCGCGCTTCGCGGGCTTTCAGCCCGGCGCTTCGCGCCTCTCGGCGCGCTCCGGCTAGCGCCTCCGCTCTCAGCACGTCCCCTTCGGGGGACTTTCAGCTTTTGGGTGGGAGCGTAGCCCGGGGCGTCGACCGCGCCCCTGCCGGAACCCGAGACGATCGGCGCATCCTGCGATGGCGGCAGGTCGTACGGGATCGTATAGCCCCCGTAAGTCAAGAAGCTCACGGCTGAGAGCTAGGACCGAAGGTCCGAAGCGCGCCGAGAGCGGAGCCCGAAGGGCGCAGCGGGTTGGAAGCCCGCGAAGCGCGTTACCCTTGCGAGTCCCAGGCTATGCGCGAGAGGTCTTCTATGAGCAGGGCGCCCTCGTCCACGGTGGCCGAGCCGTGCTTGCTCAGGATGGCGACGGTGTAGCGACGGCCGTCGTGCTCGACGATGCCGACGTCGCCGTAGACCTGGTAGAGCCATCCGGCCTTGTTGGCCGCGTACACCCCGTCGGGAAGGCCGGCGTCTAACCACCAGTCGAGCTCGTCGGTGAGCATGAGGTCGATCATGTACCCGCAGCTCTTCTCGCTCGCGGCCTCGCCGTTGGCTATCTTCGAGAGCATGGTCGCCATGTCGCGCGGGGTGGTCCTGTTGTCGAGCTCGGGGACGGCGCCCCGCTCGCTGCTTAGCTTCTGGTAGAGGAGGGTGTCCTTCGCGCCGAGCGATTCGGCGACGTCGTTGACGTGCTCCCTGCCGCCGACCGTGCGCACGAGGGCGTTGGTGGCGACGTTGTCGGACTGGGTCATCATCAGGGTCAGGAGGTCGCCGACGGTCTGCTTCGAGCCGGCCTCCTCCCACTGAAGCCAGCCGGCCCCGGCGGCCCAGTCCTCCTCCTTTAGCTCGACCTCCTGGGAGAAGCTAAGGTCGCCCTGCTCGACCTTCCGGTAGACGGCCACCATGACGGGGACCTTGATGATCGAGGCCGTGAAGAACGTCTCGTCGGCCCGTACCCCGTAGCCGTAGCCCCCGTCGAGGTCCCGCACGTAGACGCCTGCGACCCCGTCGTAGCCTTTGACCCGCTCCTCGATCTTGCTGACGACCTCGTCGATCTTCTCCTTCTCGCCCTCCGGCACGTTCTCGGCGACGGGCTCGAGCGGCGGGGTCTCGGCTGGCCCAACGTCGGGCAGGCCGTCCACCTTCTCCACCTTGGGCTCGGGGACATCGGCGGCGAAGATGTTCTCCTCGTAGACGTATTCGAGGAGGTCCCTTGGGACCCCGTCCAGCGGGACCGCGTCGTTTTCCGGGTAGTCGGGCTCGTCGGCCCTTATGGACTTCTCGGCCCTCCAGAGGTCCCCCTCCTTGTGGGAGAAGACTACGAAGTCTTTGCTTTCCCCGTCGGGGGAGAACCTGACGGAGGCCCAGGAAGGGTCCATCCTGCTCCTGTAGACGTTCCCGACGTTCTCCTCGCCCACCCCCGGAAACTCGGGCGCCACCGCGACGAAGGCGGCGGCCTCGGGGGTCTTCTGCTCGGGGTCGGGGGGCGGCTCCTCGGGCGGGGCCTGCTTCTGCTCCGCTTCGACCCCCAGCCCCGCGGCCTCCCCGCGAGGCTGGGGGTCGTCCCCCTGCCGGGCCTCCTGGCCCTTCACTCCATCAGAGAGCGGGGCCATGCCCGCGGAGGGCGACCCGCCGAACAACCCGTTCACGAGGGCAAAGACGCCGACGGCGACCAGGACCAGGGCGGCGAGGGCGCCGAGGCGAACCCGACGCCGGCGTCGGCGCGCTTCGGTGCGCGAGGCGAAGATCTTTTTGCGCGGGAAGAGGTTCAAGGGGTGCCCCGATCGCCGGTGTTCGGTCTCGCCGCGTGCATCGGGTTACTCGGGGACTTCGGCCCAGCCGGTTGTGTTGCCCGGATCGTTCCAGCCGGACACGCGCGGGGCTGAGGTGTCGTAGTGCGGCCCCCCATCCGGCACGGGAGGGTTGTAGGAGTACGTGTAGGTGTGGATGCGGCCGTTGAAGGTAACCTCGTCGCCTTCGGTTACCTTCTTGAAGGTGTCCCACCGGATGCCGCGGGTCGTGTTCTCGAAGATCTTCTCCGTCGTCAACTCGACCTTCTTGCCTGTCGGCTGGCCGAGGACCTGGGCCGTAAGGTAGCCCTTGTCGTCGACCCACTCGCGGACGAGGATGGGGGCATCGGTGGTGTTCCTGAACTTCATGTCCTGCACGCCGTAGCCGTACTCGTCGCCGAACCACACCGTCGCGTCGAAGCCTGGCTTTATGTAAGGCAGCACCGCGTAGTGGGGGTGGCGCTCCACTATCTCGAGCCCCGCATACTGGGCCGCCATGTACAGCGTCGAGGAGACCTGGCACAGCCCGCCGCCGTTGGCGAAGCCGACGCCGCCGTCGGAGAAGGTCTTGGCCTCCTTGTAGTCGAGTTCGGCGGCCAGATCGTTGAACGAGAAGACCTCGCCCGGCTTGACTACCGTGTTGTCCACGGCGCCGGCGGCGAGCTTCATGTTCTCCTTGCGGTTGGGGTTCGTATCCCAGAGAAAGTCCGTCTGGTACTCCCCGATGACCCTCTCGGGCTTGCTCTCCTGGATCTCGGCGGTCGTGATCTCCGGCTTGGGGGCCGGACCCTCGGCCAGCGGCACCCTCCCGCTCATGTTCCGGAGCGCCCCTTCTAGGTTCGCCAGGGTCGCATCTTTGTCAAGCGTCCGGCCGTTCTCCCCGGGCTGGACCTCGACATCGCCGCCCTCGGCGACGGTGAAGGTGGCGTCCTTGGGCTCCCGGTCGAAGTCTTCGGCGATCTTGTCGACGGCAGACCGGGCCGCCTGCTCGTCGTAGGCGGCTTTGAGGTCTATCTGCGTCCCGCCGAAGTAGGAGCCGATGGTGTCGGAGAGGCGGGCGAAGGGGCCGCCGGTCCGCCCGAGGGCGTAGGCGTCATCGACGGCCGCGTCGGCGTTGACCTTCACGCCGAGTTCTTCGGCGTTCATGGAGACGGCGTCGGGGCCCTCGCCGAAGGAGATCTTCTCGAAGGTCTGGGCTGCGTTCTTCTCGACGGCGGCCCTTGCCTCTTCCTTGCCCATCCCGCCCACGTCGACGTCGCCGATGCGGACGCCGCGCTGGATGCCGCCGTCCCCGGCGAGAATGTCAACGAACGCGAACCCGGCGAAGAGGAAGCACGCGATGGCGGCCACCACGGCGATCCCACGCCGCAGGGCGTATTGCGATCTCTGGCTGCGCTCCTTCCGGCCGCGCGACCGGCGGCTGCGCGGCGGCCCGCCGTTAGCCTCCTGCCCGTCACGGGCCGACTTCCGGGCGGCCCGCGGCCCGCCTTCCTTGCTTATTTCCTTCAACCGTCCGCCCCTCCTACAGTGCGACCCGCGACGCCTTTTCGTCTAGCAGCGGCGACGCGCAGGCGCTAATTATCGGGGCAAGCAGCCAAACCTTCAAGTTCCACCCTGAAATCCGTCCTCCGGCCTCCCCCTTCGGGCCCGGCCCGGCGCTCCGGGCGGCCCCCCCGCTTGGATTTTGCGTGGCGCCTCATTTACACTCTGTCTCTTGAATTCAGTCGTGTGGCGAACCCTGCCGAAGAGAGAACCTTGCGTCGAGACCTGGAGGGGGACGAATATTATGGAGCCCGGACGATGACAGCCGCTAAATCGGCTTCCGCCTCCTAGATGGCCAAGAAGGCGAAGGTAAGGCCGTTCGAGGAGGGTGACGCAAGGGGCGTCGGCGAGCTGCGCGCCCGCGCGTTCCCATACCTCCCCGAGGTCAAGGAGTTTGGCTTCTACGAGACCGTCTACGAGTGGCTAGGGACCCACCCGCTGGCCGGCGAGATCAGCCGCTGGGTCGCGGCCACGGAGGACGGGGAGATCGTGGGTCACCTGGCGGCGACCCCACTGTACTACAGGATCGACGGCCGCAGGGTGGTCGCCCACTCGCCTGGGGACTACATGGGCCACCCTGACTACGGGTTCCACGCCCTGATGCTCATGCGCCGGTTCTTCTCCGCCTGCGAGAACTGCGTCTCGCTGGATATGGTGCCCGAGGTGATAGGTGTCCAGTCGAAGTTCGGCGCTGTGGACGCAGGCCAGCTCCAGTACGCGGCCAAGCTGCTGAACGTCTCGCGCCTTCCCATGCCGGCCCCTATGGAGCGCGTCCTCAACCCGAACGGCGAGGGCTCCCCGAACGGCCGCCCGTCCCCCGAGGGTATGGAGCAGCCTCCGGAGCCGGAGGGCTACCAGCCGTCCAGGCCCCGCGCCCCGATCCCGGGCCCGGTCAAGGGCCTCCTCAACGGCGGCCTGCGCCTGATGGACGACGCTTTGGGCGGCGCCTTCGCGGGCGGCCCGAAGGTCGTGCCGATCCAGCGCTTCGACGAGTCCTTCGACGCCTTCTTCGAGAAGGTGTCCGCAGGCGTCTCGTGCGTGGTCGAGAAGGACGCGGCGTTCTTGAGGTGGCGCTACGGGCCGGGCTCGCCCCAGTGGCCCGTCACGGTTCTCGCGGTGCGGGAGGCGGGCGGGCTCGCTGGCTACGCCGTGGTCAGGACCGTCTCAGGCGGCCAGGACGGGTACGTCCTGGATCTGGTCTCCCTCCCGGGTCGCCGGGACGTGGCGCGGGCGCTGCTGCGGGAGAGCGTCCGGCTGCTGCGGGAGGCCGGGGCGCACATCATCCGCTACAGGTTCGCCGACTCGCCGACGGGGCCGCGGTCGTCCGACCTGTTGCGGCTCGGCTTTTTCCACCGTAACGACAGGCGCAACACGCTAATGACGAAGTTCGCCGACGAAACGCAGCACGCGCGGGCGACGTCGGTGGCCCGCTGGTCGTATAACATCGGCGACGGCGAAGCGACGTTCTGGCTCAGATAAGGAGATAGAGAGATGGTTGCAAACAACACGGACGCAAGGGCCGCGATACGCGGCTGGCTTCAAGAGAACGTTACGGGCGGGCGCGACGTCGCCAACGACGAGCCCCTCATAGAGAACGGGGTGATGACCTCGCTCCAGACGGTCGAGCTGGTGACGTTCCTAGAAGACGAGTTCGGCATCATCGTCGAGGACGAGGAGTTCGACGAGGAGAACTTCGGCTCCGTCGATGCCATAGCCGCGCTTGTGGAGGGCAAGGCGGCCTGATGCCCCGCCCGGAATTTACCCTCCACGACCTCCTCCACAACTCCCTCGAACGCTACCCGCACAAGCTCGCGGTCGTAGACGGCGACGCCGAATACACCTACGAGGACCTCGAACGCCAGAGCAGCGCCCTCGGGGCGGCGCTCGTGGACGCCGGCGTCGCCAAGGGAGACAGGGTCGGGGTGCTCGTCGAGAAGTCGTGGGAGGCCATCGTCTCGATGCTCGCGGCCTCCCGCATCGGGGCCGCCTACGTGAACGTCAACCCGCTCTTCAAGGCGCCCCAGATCGAATATTTAGCGCAAGACTGCGACATACGCGTAATGATCGGGGACACCCCCAAACTGGAGGAACTCCATCCCAAGACGGTAGGGACCGCGTTCTACAGGGGCGAGAGGCCAGAAGGAAGCGCGGCGGGGTCCTACGTGGACGTCGCAGAGGCCCTGAAAGGCGACGGGCTCGATGAGGACCGCGCGGTCTCGGAGATAGACCTCGGGACGATCCTGTACACGTCGGGCTCGACGGGGATGCCGAAAGGTGTGGCGACGAGCCAGCGCAACGTGGTGGTCGGGGCACAGATCGTCTCGACGTACCTCGAGAACGTGCCCGAGGACCGCATCCTCTCCGCGCTGCCGCTCAACTTCGACGCGGGGATGAGCCAGTTCACGACCTCCCTTAGGTCCGGGGCGACGCTGTACTTGCTGCGGTCCAGGCTGCCGGGGGATCTCCTGAAGGCGCTGCGCCGGCACGAGATCACGGGTGTGACGGGCGTGCCGCCGCTGTGGTCGCTGCTCATCCGGGGCGCGAAGGGCCTCAGGGAGAACCCGCTCACGCACCTACGCTACCTGGCCAACACCGGAGGCCGGATACCGCAGGCGAACCTCGACGAGCTCAGGGACCTCCTCGAGCCCGCCGGGACCAGGATCTACCTCATGTACGGCCTCACGGAGGCGTTCCGCTCGACGTACCTCGACCCCGCGGAGATCCACCGCTCCTCCCCCGAGCAGGGCAACTGCATCGGCAAGGCCATACCGAACACCGAGATCATGGTGATAAACAAGGAGGGCAGGGAGGCGGCCCCCGGCGAGCCGGGCGAGCTGGTCCACCGCGGTCCCACCGTGGCGATGGGCTACTGGGGCAACGAGGAGGCGACGAGGAAGGCCTACCGCCCGAACCCGCTGGCCCCGCCGGAGTTGCTCGGTGTGGAGCGGGTAGTCTACTCGGGGGACACCGTAACGCGGGACGAGGAGGGGTACCTGTACTTCCTCGGTCGCGAGGACGCGATGATCAAGAACCAGGGCTACCGCCTGAGCCCCGAGGAGGTCGAGAACCTGCTTCTCGGTTCCGGGCTCGTGCACGAGGCCTGCGCCTTCGGGGTCGAGAACCCGGCCGTCGGCCA
>DATFPF010000123.1:0-67092 GCA_035264945.1 Rubrobacter sp. | reverse complement strand
GGACCCGGCCGACGGCGAGGTCGTCGTCGTGCTGCTGCGGGGCGGCGAGGAGGTCACCGTGAAGCGCATATTCCGCGAGGGCGGCGAGGGTGGCGACTTCGTGCGGCTCAGGCCCGAGAACGGCGACCACGAGGACCTCGTAGTGCCGGCGGAGGAGGCCGAGGTGCAGGGGCGGGTGGTCTACGTCGTGCATCCGCCGCGGGGGAGGCGGCGCTGAAGCGGGGTCCCAGTGCCCCGCAAAGTAAGAGAACGGACATATCCTGCGCCCGGATAGGGTAAGATGCGTTGTATTCGTGTTTCGGGGGCCGTCTTGTGGATGGTTCCTTTGCAGAGAAGAGGGGGGAATCATGGCAGGAGACGGGGGCTACGGTGGGGTTCTTGATGGCGGGGTCAGCCGCGCCCGTTTCCTGAAGCTGGCCGGGCTCGGGGCCGGGCTCTCGCTCTTCCCCGGCTCGTTGTTCCCCGCGGGCCCTGGCGTGGCCCAGGCCGTTGGGGGGCCGGAGATCCTGAACGATCCCGGGTTTCCGATCGCGGCGTGGTGGCCGCCCCCGCCGGTGGAGAACACGGGCACGAGAAGCGAGCAGCAGGCGAGTACGAACGCGTTGTACGCGGAGCTCGCGGGCGCGGGCTTTAACGCCGTTCTCGGGGGAAACGGCGTCGCGAACGACCGGGCGAACCGCCTCGCCCTTGACGCCTGCCAGGCCAACGGGCTCAGGCTCGTGCTTGCGGATCAGGCGCTCCGCAACGCCATAGACGGCAAGGCCCCCACGCAGGCCGCCGGAAGCGAGGCTCAGCAAGAGCCACAGAGCGCCCTGGAAGCCCTCACCGAGCAGGACTCCCCGCAGGACCTCCAGGCGCAGGCCGCGGCGGACCCGGGGGCGGTGAGCCAGAGGATCCAGGACCTCTACACTCAGTTCGGTAGCCATCCCGCGCTCGCCGGCCTCCTGCTGTACGACGAGCCGGGCAGGAGCTTGTTCGGGGTCCTGCGTGGCGCGAAGGAGCAGGTCGAGCAGAAGGTCGCTGGCGAAGACCTGCCCTACGTGAACGTTTGGCCTTCTCACGCTTCCCCGAAGAACGCGCTCGAAGCGGAGAGCTACACGGATTACCTTGAAAAGTACATGAACGAGACGCGCTACCCGAACTCGGCGGTCGCCCCGCCGGTGTTGAGCTTCGACCACTACCCGCTTTTGGCCGACGAGAAGACGACGCCGGACTTCTTCTACAACCACGCCGTCATCCGGAACTTCGCCCTGCGGTTCGGCGTTCCCTCATGGGCGTTCGTGCAGAGCGTGGGGTTCGACGGCAGGGCGGTCGGGCTCGGGGTGCGCCGCAGGCCTGACGAGGCCGAGATCTTCTGGCAGATCAACGTGGCGCTCGCCTACGGGGTAAAGGGCATCCAGTACTTCACCTACTGGACGCCGGAAGACCCCGTGGTCAAGTTCGGGAACGCCCTGATCACACCCGCCGGGGCGCAGACCGACCTCTACGGCTCCACCCAGAGGGCCAACGAGTTCTTGCGCAAGGTCGGCGGGGTACTCCTGCCCCTGACCTCCGAGTCCGTGGCCCACTTCGGCGAGAAGCGCCTGCCGCGCGGGGCCAAGCCGTTCAAGGGCAACTCTTACGTCAAGGCCGCCTCCGGGGACCCGGCCATCCTGGGCTTCTTCAAGAACCCAGACGGCTCCACCGACCGGTACGTGCTCGTCGTGAACCGCTCGCCCAACCGGGCCTCCCGCACGCGCCTGACGATCTCCGGCACCGTCAACGGCGTCGAGGAGTTCGATCCCTCCGTCGACGCGTCGGGCCAGTTCAGGCAGGTGACCCTCACCGGCGACCCGCCCCGGTTCCTCACCGTGTCCCTGCAAGCCGGCAGGGCGCGCCTGTACCACCTGCGCACCGCCTGACGGGGACTCTTCAGGTACCTCCTGGGTCGGACAGCCTCTCCGCATGCCGGTGGGTGGCCTCGGTGGCGGCCTTGAGGAAGCGAGAGATCACCCGCCGCTCCTCTTCGGTGAAACCTTCTTCTATGCCGCGCATCTCTTCTATGTAGTGCCAGAGGTGCTCAAGCGAGTCGCCGAGC
Source organism: Rubrobacter sp. (assembly GCA_035264945.1). Lineage (GTDB taxonomy): Bacteria > Actinomycetota > Rubrobacteria > Rubrobacterales > Rubrobacteraceae > Rubrobacter_D. The sequence continues at coordinate 65,015 of DATFPF010000123.1, read as the reverse complement.
CCCTTCTCGGTCCCGCGCAGGAGCGCGCTCCTGCGGTCCTCCGGGTTGGGCATCCGCTCGATGTGGCCCCTCGCCTCCAGCCGGTCGACGAGCGCCGTCATCGCCCCGGGGCTCATGGAGAGCCGCCTTCCCAACCGACCCGGCGTCATCGGGCCCGAGCCCTCCAGATGCTCCAGCGCCGCCAACTCCGACGCCTCGATGCCCATGCGCTTGGCAAGGGCCGCCGCGTAGCGCAACGCCGCCGAAGAGTGCTCGCGCACCAAACCCACAACGGTCTCGGTATTCTGCCTTGACACCTAAGTATTTCGATAGTTAAAATATACGATCATAGAAACATTGTAACAAGGGTCGACCATGGAGGAAGGCGGTATGGGTGCCGGGAGTTGGGATACGGGGCGGCGCTGGGCGGCCGTGATTGGGGCGTTGTTCCAGGTATTGGCGGGTATGCTGGTGCCCATCGCGGAGATCGCGACGGCGGTTCCATCGCTGGTGATCCCGGCCGGTTACGCGTTCGCGATCTGGGGCCCGATATTTCTCTTGGGCCTGGTCTACTCTGCCCACCAGATGCTGCTTTCGAGGCGTGGGGATCCGCTGCTCAGGCGGGTGGGATGGCCCCTGGCGGGGGCGTTCCTCCTGAACGGGATGTGGGAGATCTCCGTCCTGCTGCGCCAGCCCGTCCTCCTGCAGGTGATCATCACGGGGATCCTGGCTTGCGCGGCCGTTGCCTTTGTCCGCCTCGTCCGTTCGGACAAAAGCTCCCTCAAGAAGGTAGACCTCTGGCTCGTCGCGCCGACCATCGCGTTGCTTTTCGGTTGGATCACGGCCGCCAACGTCGTCAGCTTCAACGACATGCTCGTCGAGCTCGGCCTCCTCGGGACCGGCCTAGGCTCGGCGCTCGTCGGCGGGGCGCTCCTGATCCTCGGCGGCCTCGTGACCTCGGCCTTCGTGCTCGTCGGGCGGGGGGACCCGCCCAGGGCTACGCCCTCTACGCTGCCGCCGTCCTCTGGGGGCTGGCGGCGTGGTCGCCAACCAGTACGACACCTCCCTCATCACAAGCGCCGCCGCGGTGGTGGCCGCCGTGATCGTCGCGGCCTCCCTCCTGGCACCGCCACGCGGCGGCGGGGCGGGCCCCAGGACCGAAGCCGGACGCCCCTTGGCCGTCTGAGCCCAAGAGAGGACGAGAGATGGAACCGAGGATGCGGGCGGTTGGGTTGCGGCGCTACGGGCCACCTGAGCTGCTTGAGACGCTTGAGGTGGAGAGGCCCGAGCCGGCGCCGGACGGACGCCTGATCCGGGTGGCCGCGGCCTGGGAGGCGCGCTTCTCGGGGAAGACGATGGAGGTCAGGCTGGACGCGTTCGAACCCCCCGGCGCCCGGTTGGGCAATCTCCTGGAGGAGCGGTTCGGGGAAGTCGCGGCGTTTTTGGGCGCCCGGGATGTCCGCTTTACCTGATCCCATGGGCGCTAGAACGGCGAACGCGCTTACCCGCCGCGCACCCGAGGGGCGATAAAATCTACCGGTGAACACGATCAACGGCGCGAGGGACGGGGAGTGCGGGCTCTGCGGCCGGTCGGTAGGGCGGCTGACGCGCCACCACCTCGTCCCAAGGACGCGCCACAAGAACAAACGGAACAAGAAGACCTTCGACCGGCGGGAGATCCACCGCACCGTCGGCCTCTGCCCGCCCTGCCACCGGCACATCCACACCGTCCTGGGCAACAAGGAGCTCGAGCGCGATTACAACACGCTCGAAACCCTGAAGACCCACCCCGATGTCGAGAGGTTCGTGGCCTGGATCTCGAAGAAGCCCCACGGCACGAGCATCCCAAACCCCCGACGCGTCGAATTCCCGGGCTCTCCGCCCGCGAAAGCCCGAAAACGCCGCCCCACGTGACTTTGTTCACGAGAAACGAAGCCCGTAACGCCGCCCGGAGGTTTCGGGATGCGCGAGTGTGGTATATATGTGCACTAGGAATATAGATCAAGCAATCTACTTCTACGGAGGCAAGTCTAATGGCTACCACCACGAACATCGACAAGATGACCCGCACCACCCGCGAGATGGCGGAGGTCCAGCGGGATTCCTACCAGGCCCTCGCGGAGAGCTTCACGGCTTCGCAGCGCCGGGGCGCCAAGCTGGCCCAGGACGGCCTGAGGTTCTTCAAGCTGCAGGAGGACAACGCCAGGGCGGCGCAGGAGTGGTTCGCCAACGGCGTGCGCCTGGTGCAGCTCCAGCAGCGCAACGTAGACTTTGCCCAGGACTGGTTTGGCGGCGGCATCGAGGCCGTGCGCGAGCAGACCGAGCAGAATCTCCGCGCCGCGGACGCCATCGTTCGCAACGCCCGCAAGCAGCAGGAGGGCCTGCAGACGATCGGCCGCGAGTGGGTAGGGGCCTACCAGGACTTCTTCACCCCCTTCGCCTCCTACGCCAGGGAAGGTCTGAGGACCGCCCAGCAGGCCACGGAGCAGGGGATCCAGGCCACCCAGCAGGTCGCCCAGGAGGGCTTGCGGGTCGCCGAAGAGGCCGCCGAGCAGACCGACAAGGTCCTTCGGGAGACCGAGGAGGCCACGCGCGAGGCCGAGCTCCAGACCGCCGTCTTCGCCGCCCTCGGGACCACGGACTACGAGAGCCTGAACGTCGATGAGGTTGCCAAGAGGCTCGACGGCCTGACCGCCGAGCAGCTCAAGCAGGTGCGCGAGTTCGAGAAGAACAACAAGAGCCGCGAGACCCTGATCGAGCAGATCGACCGCAAGATCAAGGCCGCCTCGTAGGCTCACCAACAACTCGGATACTCTGGGGCCGGGGATCATCCCCCGGCCCTTTTTCGTGCCGCCGTCCGTCCCGGAAGACCGGGGGGCGGCCCTTCTGTTTTCTCTAGGAGGTTGACCTGGGGCCGGGGTACGGGCCGTAGCCGCGGAGCATCCAGACCTCGGGGACGATCTCGGCGACCACCTCGCCGTCGTCGAAGACCCTTACCGTCGAGCTCTCCGAGACGGCCACGGCGACCGCGTTAGTGTTCCGGGAGATGGAGGCCGCGGCCATGTGGCGGCTGCCGAGGCCTAAGGGGAGGTCCAGGTTGCCCGAGGCCGCGTCCAGGTAGCGGGCCGCGGAGACGACCACGCCCTCGTCCGCCACGACGAACGCGCCGTCCAGCTGGGCCAGTTCCTTCACCGTCTCGCGCACGTCGGGGTCCTTGACCCGCTTTACGTCGTCGGGGTGGCCTGCCAGGGGGTCGAGGACGAGGGGCCTGGAGCGGAGGAGCACCGCCTCGTGGTCCCCGACGGCGAAGAGCGTCCCGATCTTGCGCCCCTCTCGCCCCTCCCGCGCTATCTCGACGGCCAGCTCCACCACCCGCCTGAGCGTGGTGTTGTTGACGCCGCGCTCCTCGGAGCAGATCTCGGCTATCGGGTCATCGAGCCCGCCAAACGAGTCTCCGGCGCCGACGCGCCTAACCTCCCGGTCCGCTCGGCGACCTCCCGCGCCTTCCGCGGCTTCTTCGACCGCCCGGAGGAGGGCTTCGATCTCTAGGGCACCATCGTAGGGGACGCCGTCGAGGAAGATGCCTGGCGTGCCGCGCACGCCGTCGCGCTCCCCCGCCAGGCGGTCTTCCTGGACCCGCCCGGCGTGGCGATGCTCCGCCAGGTCCCCGTCGAAGCGCGCGAGGTCAAGCTCCAGGCGGATCGCGTAGGAGCGCAGGTCGTCGTCGGTAAGGTCCTCCTGGTTCTCGTAGAGGAGCGCGTGCATGGGCCAGAAGCGGCCCTGCGCCCCGGCCGCCTCGGCGGCCTCCGCCGCCCGCCGGGCGAGGGGGTGGACGGAGTCGAGCGGGTAGTGGCGGAAGACGAGGCGCGCCTTGCCGTCAGCCATCTCGACCAGGTCCTCCAGGACGGGCCTCGCCGCGGCGCAGTACGGGCACTGGTAGTCGCCGTACTCGACGAGCGTAACCGGCGCGTCGGCTGGTCCCATGGTGCGGTCTCTGCCGCCGGCCTGCGTGTCCGTCATCCGTTCTCCTGTCCGAGTTGCTCCGTCGGGGCGTCGTCCACGGTCCTCCCAGCCAGCCTCCCGATGGCGTAGATGGCCGACCAGAGCAGCACGAACCCGACGACCTGCCCAGCGTTCACCCCCACCCCGAGCAGCGCCCAGTTCAGGGCGACGGCCGTGGCCGGGAAGGCGAGCTCCGCGAGCGTGGCGTAGGAGGCCCGCGTGGAGGAGAGGCCCCGGTAGTACAGCAGGAGCCCGAGCAGGCCCGGTATCAGGGCGAGCAGCACCAGCCGCCCCGGCTCGGACTCGAACCCCGAGCCGAGGTCCCCGAAAGCGCCCTGCGCGAGCGCTATCGCCGCCAGGGGAACGAGGGCCAGAAGCAGCCGCGCTCCGGTGAGGGCGTGAAAGGGGACGTCCCGCAGGACGAACCTTCCTAGCGCCGTCGAGGAGCCCCAAAGCGCCGCAGCCCCGACCGCGAGCAGGGCGCCGGAGGCCGCGTCCGAGCCTAGCGCGGCGAACGGGCTAAGGTTTCCGAAGGAGACGAGGTAAGCGCCGACCATCGCCGCCGCGAAGAGCGGCCAGTAGGCAGGCCTCAGACGCTCCCCGAGCAGGACCTGGGCCAGCAGGATCGCGAAGAGCGGCTGGGTCTTCTGCAGGAGGATGGCGACCGTGGGGTCCCCGGCCGCGAAAGCCGCCGTGAACAGCAGCGTCGCCAGCGCAGACCCGCCCCACCCTATAACCAGCAGGGCGAGCCACCCCGGGGGGCGCAGGCGCCCGAGCGAGCCCCACCCGAGCACAACCGCCGGGACGGAGTAGAGGAGCAGGATCAGGTGCTCCCCAAGCACGATGGCCGCCGGCGACATCTCCCGCAACAGCGGCACGCGCAGCACGCCGTCGGTCCCCCAGAGCGCCGCCCCGAGCGCGACGAGCAGCACGCCGGTGCCGAGGCCGACCCCGCCGAACGATCCCGTGTGGCCGTGCCGGGCGATCCGCGCGAGCATCTACGCCGGCAGCAATCTGAGGGTGGTCGCCAGAACCTCTTCCCGCACCATCGCGGCCGCGGGGCCAGGATACGAGGACCCGTACTTCTCGCGGATGGCCCCGCTTACTTTCTCGATGGTCCGCGCGTCCGTCTCCGGGACGGCGCGCACCGGTACCCGCCGGTCGTTCAAGCGGAGCGTCACATCCGGGTGGGCCGACGCTTCGCGGTACCAGCGGCCCTTCTCGCCGCGCACGGAGCGCACGAAGGCGTCGCCATCAACTACGACGGCCCAGATCACGGTCTCGTGCTTTGGTGAGGACGCGTCCCGGCGGGTCCCTATGTGGACCTCCTCGGCCCCGTCGAGCGCGTCAAGGATCTCCTGACCCAGGCGGGCCTCCGTCACGAAAACCTCCGTGGCGAGGTCAGGAAAGAGATGCTGCCGGGGGCCGTACCTTTCTCGTTCATGACGCCAGCTTAACCCATACCGGCCAGCGTCTCGCGGGCCTGCTCGGGTTTTATCGGGACGTTATAGACGGGGGAGCCCGGTTCCTGCCTCCGGCTCTCGGCGAGCGTCCCCGTGTCGACCGGGGCGAAGCCTATCTCCTCGATCAGCCCCGACACTATCCTCTTGGCCTCCTCGTCGTCCCCTGCCAGGAAGACGGTCTCCCGCTCCTCGATGGGGGCATCCGGGCGGCCGTTGTCCCTCAGCCTCTCGAAGTAGATTGTGTTGAAGGCCTTGACGACGCGCGCGCCGGGCAGGTGTTTTTGGACCAGCTCGCTCGAGGCGAGGCCCCCGTGGTCCACCTCGCCGTCGCGACCCGGGTAGTAGTTGGAGGCGGTCACGAAGATCTTGCCTGATAGCTTCTCGGCGGGCAGCTCCACGTACCGGCCGAAGGGGATGGCCTCCATCACGACCTCCCCGAACTCGGCCGCCTCCCCGACGGTCCCGGCCCGGACGCCGGGCCCGATCTCCTCGACCAGGCCCTCCAGCGTCTCGGGCCCGCGCGAGTTGCTGAGGACGACCCTGTGGCCGGCCGCCGCGAACAGCTTCGCCGCGTTGGCGCCGATGTTGCCCGAGCCTATGACGCCGATGTTCACTTTTCCTCTTCCTCGGGCTCCTGGAGGTAGAGGATCGGGTCCTCCGTCGGGTCCGGCCCGCCCTCTTCCGGCACCGGGACCTCGGGCCCGCCGTGCGGACTGGCCTCCTTGCGCGTCATGCCCTGGCCCCAATGGCCTCGTCGAGCTTGGCCTCTATGCGGGCCTTCGGCAGCGCGCCGATCACGCGACCTGCCTCCTCGCCGTCCCTGAACACCAGCAGCGTGGGGATGGAGCTCACCCCGTAGCGTATGGCTATCTCCGGGTTCTCGTCCACGTCCAGCTTGAAGACGTCGAGACTACCCGCCCTCTCGCCGGCGATCTCGTCCACGATAGGGCCGACCACCCGGCAGGGCCCGCACCATGCGGCCCACAGGTCCACAAGAACCGGCCCCCCGGCCCCCAAGACCTCGGCGTCCCAACCCGCCGTCCCAACGTTCCTGACCTCGGACATCCGTCGCTCCTAACGCTCCAGACAACTACGACCACCGAAATTATGCCCCCCGAACCCAAGATAGTCAAACAATCGCTTGTGTGTTCAAGTGTTTGACTGGCACGTGGAATGGAAGTAAGATAGGTGCCATGGTGGAGAGAGAAGAGGGGCACATTTCCGGGGTGGATCTCGAGCGCCGGGCCAGGGTTTTCGCGGCGCTTTCGGACCCGAACCGTCTGAGGATAGTGGAGTTGCTCCGCGAGCGGGAGGAGCTGTGCGGCAAGGAGGTCGCGGGGGCGTTGGGGATCAGCCTCTCGCTGTACTCGCACCACGCGCGGGCGCTCAGGGAGGCCGGCATCATAACCCGCCGCAAGCGCGGGCAGACCGGCTACTGCTCGCTTGACCGGGATCTCCTCGAAGACGCCCTGGGATCCCTCAGCCGCTAGCGGAGCCGCCGGGGCGGCTGTGTTACGGTTCGCGGGCGGCCCCCTTCGGGCTCGTTAGTGTTACAGAAAAGGCCTGAGCAGGACAAACGGAGGTGCCGGATCTTTACGACCGAGGAGGCGTCCGAGAGGGCGGAGAGGGAGCACGCCTACCCTGGCGACCTCGCCGGTTTCGTGCGGGATCGCTGGGAGGGGCGCCCCAGGGGCGCAGAGGAGACTGACGAGGGGGGGGCGGATCTGCCCGAAGGGCCGGTCCTCGAGTCCCTGCTTTCCACGTGCTACCAGGCGAGCCTCTTGCGCGAAGAGGAGCGGCCCGTGGTCTTCCGCATGATCTTCGCCGAGCCGCGGTGCTTCCCGGAGGGGGACGGCCCACCGGACGGCCTGCACCGGCTTGAGTTCGAGGAGCCGCGGGCCTTCGACGAGCACGAGCTGCGGCGGCTCTCACCGGCGGCGGACTTCGACCGGTCCCTCATCGGGGTGTCCGCGCACGAGGACGGGGAGATCAAGATCTGGGGCGTCGTCCATTCGGGGCCAAGGTGGCTTCGGGGAGTTCAGGGCGGCCGGGAGCCCTCGGCCGAGTTGCCCCCCGTGCCGGTCGTCGAGGTCGAGGGCGCCGGACGGTTGCAGGTGAAGAAGGGCTCCGTCTCAGTCGCGGAGCTCGAGGCCGGGAGGCTATCCGCCTATTATGCCGACGTCTTCCAGTCGCGGTGGCTGCCCAGCCTCTTCGCGCCGGCCCGGGAGGAGCTGGTGGAGCTGCACGAGGAGGCGCGCCGGGAGGCCGAGTCCCTGGGCGAGCCGTGGGCCCCGCTCGACCCGGACCTCTCGCGCAAGGTGGCCCAGCAGATGTTCCGGAGGCTCGTCTCCACCGTCCGCAACGCGCACCACGGGGGCACCGTCGTCATAGTGCCGCCGGAGAGGGCCGAGGAGGTGCTAGCCGGGAGACACGTCTCGCTCAAGCACGCCTTCGTGGACGGCGAGCCCAGGCGGCGTTTTCGGACCCTTATCGTGCGCATAATGAACCGCCTGGCCCAGTCCCACGGGAGGGGCGAAGAGGTCGCCTACCCGAGGGCCGTCGGCTGGGAGGAGTACGTCTGGAGCGAGGACCGGGAGCTAGCCGAGCTCGACGAGGCAATCTTCGAGTTCGCCCACCTGGTAGCCGGCCTCGCCGCCGTGGACGGCGCCGTCGTCATGACCCGCCGCTTCGAGCTGCTCGGCTTCGGCGGTGAGATCTCCGGCGAGCTCGAACCCGTCCACACGGTCCGCAAGGCGCTCGACCTCGAGGGCGAGAGCACCATCAAGGAGGGCACCCAGGGCGTCGGCACCCGCCACCGTTCGGCCTACCGCCTTGCCGCGGCCCTCTCGGACGTCCTACTCGTCGTAGTCTCCCAGGACGGCGACGCCCGCTTCGTCAGGAACAAAGACGGCGCCGTGACGTGCTGGGATCAGGCATAGGGGCGGTTCGCGAAGCGCCGCGCTTGGCGGTCCATCCTCACGGGATCAAAACCCGGGTCCGTTGCCGTCGGGCGCGGGCCGGATGAGGGCCGTCGAGATGGCTAGCGCGGCCACGAAGAGGAAAATCCTCCCCAGACCGTATTCGTCCGCCGCGGCGCCCACGAGGGCGGGCCCCACGATGCTCCCGGTCCCGAACACGAGCAGGGCGGCGGTGAAGCCGGTCGAGGGCCGCTCCCGGAAGACGGCCGAGCTCCACAACGACAGCAACGCGCTCATGAACATCACGCCCGAACCGAAGAGGGCCGCCGAAGCGGCCACGGCCGGCAACGATCCAGGCGCCAGGCCCAAAAGCCCGACCGCGACGCCCAAAGAGACGAGCGTCGCCGCTAGCGTCCGGCGCAGCCCGAAGCGGGCCACAGCCTCCCCCGTTGCGAGCCCGGCGAACCCGAAGGTTCCGAGCCCAACGTAGAGCAGGGGACCCGTAGCTGGCGGGGAGCCGGCCGCGCCGGAGACAAGGTCAGCGGCGAACGACCAGTACACAGCGTTGGTCACCCCGAAGGAGAGCGCCACGCCGAACAGCGGCGCCGACGCCGCGCACCAGAACCACCCGAGGTCAGGCCAACCGGCCGCCTTCGTCTCCCTGGCTTCGGCGGTACCAGGGTAGAGGAGGGCAGCGTTCAGCGCGGCGGCGGCCAGGGAGACGGCGGCGAAGGCGAACCAGGCCGCGCGCCACGGAAGCCCGTAGGTCGTGGCGGCGAGCGCGGCCAGGCCAGCGACCGTGATGCCGAAGGTCGTGCCCGTGCTTATTACCGAGAGTACCCGGTCTATCGAAGTCGCGGGCACCTCCCGACCAACCGCGTCGTTGTACGGCGCCCACGACCACCCCGCGCCCGTCCCGGCCAGTACCACACCCGCGGCGAGTATGGCCGGGTTCGGAGAGAAGGCCACCAGCGCCATCCCCACGCCGGCGGAGAGGAGCCCTACCAGCACCGGAAGCCGGGGGCCGGTCCGGGCGGCGAGCAAGCCCACCGCGAGTAGCGCCCCGAGGTATCCCGCGTAGAGCCCGCTCGCCACGAAGCCGAGCACCTGCGTTGAAAGCCCGAACTCGCCCCTGATCTCCGGCAGAAACAGGCCGTAACCGTTGCGGGCTGGCCCGAAGGTCACCGCCGTGGCGAAGAACCCCGCGAGGCCCAGACGCCTGGACGCATCCACCGCTATTGCACCGCGCCGCGCGGGGCCTTTGCAAAGAACTCAGCCAACACCTCCGCCACCCTCTCCGGCGCGTCTTCCGTGACGAAGTGGCCGGCGCCGGAAACGAGCCGAGTATTGGACCCTGGTATCTTCCGCGCCAGGATCTCCGCTTGCGAAGGGTCCAACCACGCGTCCTCCTCGCCCCAGACCACCTCCACCGGCGCGCGAACATCCCCCAACAACGGCTCTACCTCGGCGGTGTCCCGCTCGACGAGCGCCGCGTCTTTTCTAAGGTACGCGGCCTGGCCGTCGGACCCCCGCCACTGCGACAGGTACGCGTCGAAGGCCCCTTCGTCCATGGGCCGGCTGGTGGTTTCCCTCAGGCGAGCGGCGACGTAGGCCTCGAAGACACCCGTCGGCATCGTCCGGTAGGCGCCGAGGTGCTCCCTGACGTGCCCCAGCGCCGGCGTCCCCCACGGCGTCAGGACCACCGCGTCGAGGAGCGAGATCCTCCGAAAAGAAACCCCCTCGAGCAGGTGGGCCCTGAGCACGATACCGCCCCCTATGTCGTGCCCCGCGACCGCAGGTTCCTCCAAACCCCACACCTCCACGAGCTCCGCCAGCGCCCGCCCCTGCGCCGCTACGGAGACGTCCTGCCCCTCATACTTCTCCGACTCCCCAAAACCCGGCAGATCGTAGACGTAGACCGCGTGGCGCTCCGCCAGTCTCTCCACCACGCCCCGCCAGATGAGCGCACGGCTCGGCGTGCCGTGCACGAGCACCACCGGCGACCCCTCGCCGAACACCCCGTAAGCCACCTCACCACTACCCGTCCGCACCCGTTCCCCGAGCCTCCAGGTATTGCCCAAGACCGTTCCTCCCAATCGAGCGTAGTTACTATCAAAAACTATATGATAGTAACTACAACCGGTCAAGAGCTTTGGAAGGTAAAATGCCGTAATGAATCGGGGATCAGACGAAAGGCCGATGCGGGACGGACTGCGGCCGAAGCCGGCGCCGGGTTCGTTGGCGCTCGTGCAGGGTTTCGTTAACACCAGGAACATCATGCACGGGTACGATCTGCTGGAGGACGTAGATGGGGCGGCGGCCTGGCTGGTCGAGTTCGGGCTCCTGGACGAGGACGTCCGGCTGGGCGAGGGGGCGCGGGACAACCTCGTCCGGTTCCGGGAGGCGTTGCGCGGGGTCTTGCTGTCCCACAACGGGGGAGGGGTGGGAGGGGGCGCGGGTGCGCTGAACGAGGTGGCGGAGGATGCGCTCTTACGGGTTCGCTTCGACGGGGAAGGCATGCCCGGTCTGTTGCCGGCGGGGTCGGGCACCCCGGACGGCGGGGTGGCGGCGCGTCTGCTCGTCGCGGCGGTGGGCGCTTTGGGGGAAGGGACCTGGCGGCGCCTCAAGGTCTGCCGCAACGAGGGGTGTATGTGGGCCTTCTACGATGGCTCCAAGAACCGCTCGGGCAGCTGGTGCACGATGGACGTGTGCGGCTCGCGGGCCAAGATGCGGGCCTACCGCCGTCGGAAGTCGTAGGGAGGTTGGGGAAACGGAGTCGCGCCGGTCAAGCGACGGGTTGCTACCTGCCCTAGAATCAGGCCATGGCTCGTAAGGGCGAAAACCTTCGTTGCAGGGCGGTAGGCCCGTGAGCCAGTCCCCGAACGAGACCGCGGCGCCGCTCGCGCTGGTGGTTCGCACTTTCGACCGGCCCGGGGTGCTGCACGCCCTGACGAGCGTCATCCTGGAGCACGGGGCCAACATCACCTACGTCGACATCGCCGAGCGGCACGAGCACGGGTCCACGGTGTACTTCGAGCTCGAAGGGGTATCCGAAGGTGGGGCGGGGGAGGTGATCCAGGACCTCCGATCGCTCGGCGTCGTGGAGGAGGTCGAGCGGGCACCCTCCTTCCAGAAGGTGTACGGGAAGAGGATCATCGTAGTCGGCGGCGGCGCGCAGGTCGGGCAGGTGGTCGTCGGCGCGGTCGCCGAGGCCGACCGGCACAACATCCGCGGCGAGCGCATCTCCGTCGACACCATCCCCCTCGTCGGGGAGGAGGACCTTGCCGCCGCCACGAGGGCCGTGGCCCGGCTCCCGAGGGCGGTGGCGCTGGTGCTCGCGGGGGCCCTGATGGGCGGTGACGTGGCAAGGGCCGTGTACGAGATCCGGGAGAAGGGCATCATCGTCCTCTCCCTGAACATGCCTGGCAGCGTCCCGGACGCGGCCGACCTCGTCGTCAGCGACCCCGTCCAGTGCGGCGTCATGGCCGTAATGGCCGTCTCCTCCTCGGCCCGCTTCGACATAGCCCGCCAGCGGGGACGCCGCTACTAGAGCCTTTGGGCGTCGGCCCCCCTGCTACCCCGGTTCCCGGCGCGTGGGTCACGTTTACCAGGCGTGGATGGGGCACCTTCATCAGGCGGAACGCTACCCCTGGCCTCGCGCGGCTTGCGACCCCCGGCGGCCTTCGAAGGTCAGGACCCAGGGCGGGCTCGGCCAAGACGAGACGCGGGGCGTTGCCCCGCGTCCCCCCACCAGGCCCCCCCGAAGACCCCTGAAGCCTAAAACCTAAAATCCCTCTCGCACGGAGGCGCACCAGCCTCGACCGTACGGGCAGGGCCGACGTTCGGCGACTACGCCCGGCTGGCGCTCAGCTCCGCCGGGGCCTCCTCGCCTTTCAAGATGGCGAGCATCTCGGCGGCCGTGTCTTCGTCCGTGATCAGGACGTTCAGCAACCCGGCCCGCACGGCCCCGATGTTCGCCAGCGCCTTGCCCGGCCCGCCGCTGACGCCTACGCGGTTTGGGATGGCCCGCATCTGATCGAACCCTATTGCTATGGTCCGCTCGTTCATCTCGAGCGGGACCAGAGAGCCGTCGCGCGAGTAGTACGAGCCGCAGATGTCCCCGACCGCCCCGCGCGCCCTGATGCCATCGAGGTCCGCGTCGTCGAGGTAGCCGGTGCGGTACTGCCCCGAGCGGCGGTCTATGGTGCCGACCGAGACCACCATGGTGTCAGCGTCCCGGGCCACCTCTAGCGTCGCCCGGATGTGCGGGTCGCGCAGCAGGCCGTCCCGCACGAGGGGGCTCGCGACCAGCATGGGGGCGTGCAGGTAGTGCGCCCGCGCTCCCAGGGTGTCGGCCAGGCGGGCGGTGATGGAGACCCCGTCGAGCTCGGTTATGGACCCGCCGATGCTCCCCATCAGCTGGACCGCGCTCGTATCGGCCTTCTCCTGGAGGTACCCGCTGCTCACGACGTGGTGGACGGTGCTGCTCCAGCTGACGCCCACGACGCTGCCGGTCGCTATGTTCTCCTGCAGGTAACGCGCCCCAAGCGCGCTCATCCGGCCCACCCTGTCGGCCGCCGTCGAGACGCCCGCGTCGGGCCTTGGGTTGGCAAGCACCAGGCAATCCCTCAGGCCGAGCCGCGCCCCGATCTCCCGCTGGAGGTCGCCCGCCGCCGTCAACGGCGCGTGGATCCGGATCTCGACGAGCCCCCTGGCCCGCGCCTCCTTCAACATCCGCGACACGTTGGACCTCGACATCCCGATGCGCTCGGCGATGTGCTCCTGGGTAAGGTTCTTGATGTAGTAGAGGTGCGCCACCTCGGCAAGCTGCAGCAGCCCCTCTTCCGTTAGATCCACCCGGCGATGCCCTTCCAAAGCGCGTCCTCCCCAAGACCAACCCCGGCAATTGTGCCACAGCACGGAACCCCCGGGGCACACCAATTTACACCCAAGAGCCTAAGGACACAGACCTTACTTGCACAAATGACCAGGATTTTCACACTTGACAGGGAATTCGGGTGGGTCTATCGTGCCTTCTTAGGAGTCGCGCCGTGCATCGGGCGCGCGGACGGTAGGGGAAAGCCGTGGGTATCAGACGGGCAATGGGACAGGGGTCGCGTAAGCCCGCCGCGCGCGTGCCTTTCGGGGCCGGGACGAAGCGCGCGTGATCCTGACGCTCACACCCAACCCTAGTTTGGACCTCACGTACGGGCTGGACGGGTTGGTGCGCGGGGAGGTGCAGAGGGCCGCCTCGACGACCGTGGAGGCCGGCGGGAAGGGCATCAACGTCTCGCGGAACCTCGTCGCCAACGGCGCGGCCTCCCTGGCCGTGGCGCCGGTCGGGGGGCCGAGCGGCGAGCAGTTCCTGTCGCTGCTTGGGGGGTTGGGGATGGACCTCGTCCGCGTGCCGGTGGAGGGGGCGGTCCGCATGAACGTAAGCCTCGCCGAGGTCGGGGGGGTGTTGACGAAGGTAAACGCCGCCGGACCCCGCCTCACGGAAGAGGAGCTTGACCTGATGCTGGCCAGGACGGCCGAGGCCGGGCGCGATGCCGAGTGGCTGGCGCTCTGCGGGAGCCTGCCGCCCGGCGCGCCCGCTGACCTCTACGCGCGGGCCGTCTCCTCGGGCCGGGAGGCCGGGTGCCGGGTCGCCGTGGACGGCAGCGGACCGGCGCTCGAGGCTGCGGTGGGGGAGGGGCCCGACCTCATAAAGCCCAACGGGGAGGAGCTCGCCGACCTCGTGGGCCGTCCGCTCGGCACTTTGGGCGACGTCCTCGCCGCGGCCGATGAGGTAAGGGCCGCGGGCGTGGGGGCCGTCCTCGTCTCGCTCGGGGCTGACGGGGCCGTATTGATCGACGAGGAGGGCGCGCTGCACGCCGATACGCCGCCGTTCGTCCCGGCCAGCACCGTCGGGGCCGGCGACGCGCTGCTCGCCGGGTTCCTGTACGCGGGGGGCACCGGGGAGGCGGGGCTCGTCGAGGCTGTGGCGTGGGGGGCGGCGGCCGCGCGATTACCCGGGTCCCGCGGCCCGACGCCGGCCGACCTGGACCGGGAGGCCGTGCGCCTCCGCGAAGACCTTGACCCGAAAAGAATCCTGAAAGGAGAAGCACCCGTATGAGCGGCATCTCGATAGACGACATCACCAGCGCCAACCTGGTCGCCCTCGACATGGAGGCCGGCGACCAGTGGGCCGCCATCGACGCCTTGGCAGACCTGCTCGACGCCGACGGCCGGCTAACCGACCGCGACTCCTACGTCCAGGCCGTCTACGCGCGGGAGAAAGACACCGGCGGGACGGCCATGGGCATGGGCATCGCCATCCCGCACGCCAAGTCCTCAGGGGTTCGGACGGCCGGGGTCGCGTTCGGGAGGCCCAAAGCGCCGCTGGCCTACGGCGAAGAAGAGGCGGACCTCATATTCATGATCGCGGCGCCCGAGGGGGAGCACAACCTGCACGTGAAGGTGCTCCAGCAGCTCGCCCGCAGGCTCATGCACGAGAGCTTCCGCGAGGGCCTGCGCGAGGCCTCGACCCCCGAGGAGGTCGTCGACCTCATGCGGGCCCAGATCTCCACCTGAGAAAAGAGGGGCGCGGCGCGTCCCCGGACGGCGAAGGAGCAGTAGACGATGAAGTTCGTAGGAGTAACCGCGTGTCCGACCGGCATCGCCCACAGCGCGATGGCCGCCGAGGCGCTCGAGACCAAGGCCAAAGAGATGGGCCACGAGATAGAGATCGAGATCCACGGCGCCTCGGGGGCCGAGTTCGTGGACCCGCAGGTCATAAGGGACGCGGACGCGATCATCATTGCCTCCGACGCCACCGTCTCGGAGCGAAACCGCTTCGACGGTAAGCCGACCGTCGAGGTCAGGCTCAGGGAAGCCATGGACAAGCCCGGCGAGGTCATCGAGCGGGCGATGAGGGCCGCCGAGAAGGGCGCCGCCGGTGCGGCGACCGACGCCGCCGCGCAGGAAGAAGCAGAAGACGAGGCCGTGCCTACGGACATGGGCGGCACCGGGTGGGGGGCCGAGGTCAGGCGCTGGCTCATGACCGGGGTAAGCTACATGATCCCGTTCGTGGTGGCCGGGGGCATCCTCATAGCCCTCGCCTTCGCGCTCGGCGGCGCCGTGCAGGTTACCGAGACGGACGTCTACAAAGACTTCACGATCCCGGCGATGATCTTCAAGATAGGGTCGACCGCCTTCGGAATGCTCGTGCCCATCCTCGCCGGTTTTATAGCGTACGCGATGGCCGACCGGCCCGGCATCGCGCCCGGCGTGGTCGGCGGTTTGATCGCCAACGAGATCGGGGCCGGTTTTCTCGGCGGGATCGTTGCCGGTCTCCTGGCGGGCGCCGTTATCATCCTGCTAAAGAAGATCAAGCTCCCCGGCGGCTTCGGGCGGCTGATGCCCATCCTCGTCTACCCGCTCGTCGGGTGCCTGGTGGTCGGGGCGCTGATGATCACCGTCCTCGGCCAGCCCATAGCGGCCCTGACGACGGGGTTGCAGAACTGGCTGGGTAGCCTCGAAGGGGCGAACTCGATCCTGCTCGGCATCATCCTCGGTTCGATGATGGCCTTCGACATGGGTGGACCGGTGAACAAGGCCGCCTACGCCTTCGCCATAGCCGGCCTCGCCGGCGGCGCCTTCGGCCCGATGGCGGCGGTGATGGCTGCGGGCATGACCCCGCCGCTGGCCCTGGCGCTCGCTACCGCCGTGAGGGGCAAGCTGTTCACCCCCGCGGAGCAGCGGGCCGGGCAGGCGAACTGGGTGATGGGCGCCTCATTCATAACGGAGGGCGCGATCCCGTTCGCCGCCGCCGATCCGCTCCGCGTCATCCCTTCGATGATGGTCGGCTCGGCGATCACGGCCTCGCTCTCGCTGGCGTTCGGCGCCACCCTGCGCGCCCCCCACGGCGGCATCTTCGTGATCGGGCTGATCGGCAACTGGCCGCTCTACCTGCTCGCCATAGCCATCGGCACGGTCGTCAGCGCGGCCCTCGTCATCGTGGCGAAGGGCATAGGTAGGGACACGAAGGGCGAGGCCGCCGCCTCGTAGGGGGCAAGAGAGCCCGAGAAGACCGCTACTACGGAAAGCGAGGCACCCAGTTGGTGGAGAGAGAGGCGGTAGTGGTCCCCGAGGAGGGGCTGCACGCGCGCCCGGCGGCCCAGTTCGTCAAGGCGGCCAAGGCATACAAGTCGGACATAAGGGTCATCAAGGGCGACACGGCGGCCAACGCCAAGAGCTCGCTGAACCTCATGACCCTCGGGGCGACCCAGGGGGACAAGCTGATCATCCGCGCCGAGGGCGAGGACGAAGAGGCCGCCGCGGACGCGCTGGCCGAACTCCTCTCGAAAGGATAACCCCAGAGGTCCCAGGGACGGGCCGGTGTTCGCCCGCAAGGCCCGGGCGGGCCCGGGCCGGGACCATGCTCCACCCCGGAGGACGCCACGGAGGAAGTGCCGGGCTCTCCGACGAGCCGAGCAAAGACGCGCCGTGCATCCCGAAGGCGAAGAGAAAACGCTCCCCCGGGCGTAAATGTCCCGAACCGACGACCCCCGACCGCAAGAGGCGCGGGGATACGGCCCGCACCCCCGCGTGCGAGGGCCGTGATATACCTCGGTGGACGGTCTAGATCTCCCACATACGTCCGCGTTTTGGACGTGACCCGAAAGGAACCGACGATGGAACTCGGCCTCTACACCTTCGCGGACGTCGGACCTGGAGGCGACGCGGCGCGTCGGATGCGCGAGCTCATCGAGGAGATAGAACTCGCGGACAGTGTCGGCCTCGACGTCTTCGGCGTCGGCGAGCACCACCGCCCCGACTACGCCGTCTCCTCGCCTGCCGTGGCGCTCGCGGCGGCCGCCGCGAGCACGGAGAACATCCGCCTGAGCAGCGCGGTAACCGTGTTGAGCTCGGACGACCCCGTCCGCGTCTTCCAGGACTTCGCCACCCTCGACCTCATCTCCGGCGGGAGGGCCGAGATCATGGCCGGCCGCGGCTCGTTTATCGAGTCGTTCCCCCTGTTCGGCTACGACCTCGGCGACTACGACGAGCTCTTCGCCGAGAAGCTTGATCTGCTCCTGAAGCTGCGCGCCTCCGAGCGCGTAACGTGGGCGGGTCGGCACCGCCCGCCGCTCGAGGACGCCGGCGTCTACCCGCGCCCCTTGCAGGACCCTTTGCCAGTCTGGATCGCGGTCGGCGGGACGCCCCAGTCGGTGGTCCGGGCCGCGCTGCTCGGCCTGCCGCTAGCGATCGCGATCATCGGCGGCCAACCCGAGAACTTCGCCCCGCTAGCCCGGCTTTACCGCGAGGCCGCGAGAGAGGCCGGCCACGATCCGGCCCGGCTGCCGATAAGCATAAACTCCCATACCTACGTGGCCGAGACCTCCCAACGGGCGGGCGACGAGTACTTCCCGACCTACGCCGCGATGATGAACCGCATAGGACGCGAGCGCGGCTGGGGCCCGATGGGCCGCCGCCAGTTCGAGGCGGGGCGATCCCCGCGCGGCGCGCTCCTCGTCGGCAGCTCCGAGGAGGTAGTGGAGAAGATCCTCTACGAGCACGAGCTCTTCGGCAACGACCGATTTATGGCCCAGATCAGCGTAGGCACCCTGCCCCACGATAAGGCAATGCGCGCGATAGAGCTCTTCGGCACGGAGGTCGCCCCCGCCGTCCGCAAGGAACTCGCCCCACGCCCTGCCGCGAACGCTTAGGCGTTCGCCCCGGCGCGGGGACGAAATCTCTCAGAACGCCTCGACCTCGAAGCCCGGACCGGCGAGTCTGACGCGGTAGAGCTCGTCGAAGCCCTCCTCGCGGGAAGGGGGCACGAGCTTTTTCGCCGTGGCGAAGATGGCGACGTCGGGGACCCGCGCCCTGCCCTCGCGGCGGGCGTTGCGCGCCAGGCACCCGCGCACCCCGGAGTCGAAGTGGTAGCCGACGATCCTGGCCCCGAACCGGCGGCCGAGCTCGACGAGCGGGCGCCGGTCCCGGGCGGTCGGGTTCGTGTTGTCCACGACCACGGGGCGCCCGGCCCGCAGCGCGGCCTCGACGAGCTCCCCCTGCCTCCTGTTCCGGTTCTTGTTGTTGCGGAACAGGTCCTTGCTGACGTGCTCGTGGGTCGCGGCGAACCGCTCCCGGAAGAACGTGCTCTTCCCCGAGGCCTGCAAGCCGACGAAGACTACAAGCTCAGCTTTCATGACCCAGGACATGATAGCGTCAGGTGCCTCTGGGGAGGATTGCGGTCGTCGGGGTAAGAGACACCCGGCATGAAGAAGGCCGGCGGAGAGATAGGGCGGCGTACGACCCTGACCGTGGTGGACGGGCTGCGGATGCACGCCCGCGTCTCGGAGAAGTGGGGCGCCGGAGGACGGCCCGTCGTGCTGGTGCACGGGCTGGTCGTCTCGGGCCGCTACATGGTCCCCCTGATGGACGAGCTGGCCCGCTCCCACGTCGTCTACGCGCCGGACCTGCCCGGCTTCGGCCGGAGCGAGGGGCCACCCCGCGCGCTGGACGTGGCCGGACTGGCCGACGCGCTGGCGGCGTGGATGCGGTCCGTGGGCCTGGGCGGGGCCGCTCTCGTCGGGAACTCCATGGGTTGCCAGGTCATCGCCTGGCTCGCCCTGCGCCACCCCGAGCTCGTCGAGAAGGTGGTGCTTCAAGGTCCGACGATGGACCCGCGGGCGCGAAGCATGCCCCGCCAGGCATGGCGCTTCCTTCTCGACGCGCCCCGCGAGCGACCCTCCCTAACCCTCATCGAGTGCGTGGACCTCCTGCGGGCGGGCCCGGCCCGATCCCTTCGAACCTTCCGCCACGCCCTGGACGATCCCGTCGAGGAGAGGCTACCGATGGTGCGGGTGCCGGCGCTCGTCGTCCACGGCTCGCGCGACCGGATCTCACCCCAAAGCTGGGCCGAGGAGGTCGCGCGGCTCCTGCCGGAAGGCCAACTCGTCGTCCTGCCCGGTGCGGCCCACGCCGCGAACCACTCCGCGCCGAAGGGGTTCGCCCGCGCCGTCCGGACCTTTCTCGCCGACGGCTAGGCGTCCTGCACCATTCGGGGCACCGGGCCTACATATTCGGGCTCATTCTCGTCCCGGTCGCCGGCGCGAGCGTTTGGGCGCACTCCGGCGGCGGGCAAGGAAAACGCGGACGACGGTGGGCCGTCGGGAAGGCCCCGCCGTTCGCGGGCGTCGGAAAACACGGAGAAGGAGGACGCGGAGTGGCGCAAAGAGGAGTATCCACGAAGACCCACGGCGTGCTGGACCTCGCGTCGGCGGGAACCTTGCTCGCCGCGCCGAGGCTACTCGGCCTGGAGAGCGGGTCCAGGGCCGCCTCCGTCCTGCGCATGGCCGGCGGCGGGGCTGCCGCCTACAGCATGATCACCGACTACGAGTTCGGCGTCGTGGGGCTGTTGCCCATGCGCGTGCACCTCGCGCTGGACGCCGCGAGCGGCGCCTTCCTGGCGGCTTCGCCGTGGCTTTTCGGCTTCGCCAAGAACGGCCCCCGCTACTGGGCGCCGCACGTGCTGATGGGGGCGGGCGAGGTGCTCGCGGCCCTGGCGAGCAGGACGCGCTGAGGCGGGGGCCTACCCCCCGACCGGCTCCCCGGCCAGGAAGGCGAGGAGCGCGGCGTTGAAGGCCTCAGGACGGTCGAACATGGGGTTGTGGCCTGCCCCTTCGATGACCAGGAGGCGGCAGTCCGGGATCTCCGCCCGCATCAAGTCGCCGATTGACGGTGGGATCAGGGGGTCCCGGTCGCCCCAGACCAGGAGCGTCGGCATCCCGACCCGGCTCAGGTCACCCCGTACGTCTTCGGCGAGCAGGTCCCGCGCGGTCCTAAAGAGGGTTAGCGGCCCCGCGTAGATGGCGTCGCGCACCAGGACGGGCAGGAACGTGGGCCTCGCGTACCTGGTCGCGAGTAGCAGCGGCCCGAGGTGCCCGAGCATCGTCCGACCCGGGGGCATGCCGGCAGGGTCCACGAGCACGAGCCTGCGGACGACGCCAGGCCTCCGCGCGGCGATCTTGAGGCACAGGTATCCGCCCATCGAATGCCCGACCATGTGCGCCCCCTCTAGTCCCACGGCCTCCATCCAGGCGAGAAGCCAGGAGGCCGCCTCGGCGAGCACGAACCGCCGGCCGGAAGGGCGAAAGGTACCGAAACCCGGCAGGTTTACGAGGTAGACCCGGTGGTGCCTAGCGAGGTCCGGGACGTTCCGGGCCCACCAGCGGGTCGAGCCCGAGAGCCCGTGCACCAGGACGACGGGATCACCCCTCCCCGCCACCTCGTAGCGGACCGGTTGCCCGGAGACCAGCACCTCGCGCCACGAGATCCCCGCGCCAACCTCAGGCGTCCCGCCGCGAGATCCTCCGTCCTGCCATCCGGTCACGCGAACTCCCCGGGCGCCTCCGCTCTGCCTGCACCCCTATCTACCATCCCCGGGAAGATGCTAACCAACCAGTGACGAAGGAGTCGTCTTACGACCCGCCGCCCCGGGGGCCCTGTGCCGGGCAAGTGAAGCCAAGCCGAGTGGAGGGATCAGGAGGGACGGGCGATCGGACGGCTCCTACGCCGTCGTGTGGGCTCCGTCCGACGCCGGGTTGGCGAGGCGGTCCACCAACCCGATGAGGTCTTCCAATTGGAGTCCGGGGATGCGCTCGGCGCGGCCGTCCACGAGTACGACGTCGGGATCTTCGTACGGACGGTACTCGGCCCACCGCACGCAGGAAGGGCAACCCACCGGCCGGGGGAGTCCGCAGAGGACGAGGGCAGGCGCCCAGAAGTCTTCCTCGGCGGGGAGTTCTTCCGGCCTGACCATCAGGACCTCAAGCCCCGGGCGCAGGTCGGCGACGGCCTCGCCGATGGCCTCGGCGTAGGAGAGCGGCTCGAGGGCCACGAGAAAGAACGGCATTCCCCCGCCGTTTTCGTG
This sequence comes from Rubrobacter sp., assembly GCA_035264945.1. Taxonomy (GTDB): domain Bacteria; phylum Actinomycetota; class Rubrobacteria; order Rubrobacterales; family Rubrobacteraceae; genus Rubrobacter_D. The sequence continues at coordinate 43,734 of DATFPF010000123.1, read as the reverse complement.
CTGGCGGTCTGTTGTCATCTCCATGGTCATCGTCGCGCGGTCGCCTTTCCTGTGGTGGTCGGCACGCAACGATTATGAACGGCGGCCCGTCCCGGTCCCTCTGCGCAAATAGGTAACTTCCTCTAACCTGCTTGGGCTACCCGAGCCCGTAGAGGAGATCTTCGCCGGCTAGACGACGGAGGCGCGCCGGAAGGCCAAGCCGGACGGCTCGCAGCGCTACGGGCCAGGCGGGGCCCACGCGGCGCGGCCGGGGAGGACGGAGGAGGGCGTCGCCCGAACCAGGGTGCTGTCGGCCGGGCCGGAGGTTCTCGAAGAGATCCCCGAGGAGGGGCCATAGGGAACGGCATCGAGAACCGCGCGCGGTTCTCGGACTACCGGCGGGGCCCTACGGGGCGGTGGATATCGAGCTGGTGGTCTGGGCGATCCGCTACGGGATCGTCGAAAGGACGCGGCGGATCTCGCCGCGCCTTACGCCCCCGTTCGGCCCCCGCCCGACACAAGGCCCGCGAGCCTGGCGACTATCTCCGTCAAGGGGAGGCCCTTGGCGATCGCCTCGTCGGCCCCCGACGCCAGCGCCCCGGAGAGGTCCTCCACGGAACTCAGCACGGCCACCGGCGTCTCGGGCCAGAACGACTTGATCTTCCGCACTACCTCCATGCCGTCGCCGTCTGGCAGCAGCAGGTCAACCACCGCCAGGTCGAGAGGGCTCTTCTCGGAGACGAGGCCGAGGCCCTCCGCGACGGTGGTGGCGTGGTGGAACGTCGCCAGCCCCAGGAGCCCCCCGGAGAGCCGAGAGCCGAGCACGAACGCGATGGCCTCGGAGAAGGTTGCGTGGTCCTCGACTATCAGGATGCCTGGCACGCGTGTTCTGCCCCCGGCCTCGTATGGAACGGACGTTGCGAATTATACGGCACGCGGGTTGTGGTGGATCACCCGGGCGGTCCGCTGTCCCTGTCCGACGAGGCGGTCCACGAGCGCGAGCAGGTCTTCGAGCTCGAGCTCCGGAATTTCGTGACGGCGGCCGTCGACGCGGACGACGTCGTGATCTTCGTACGGGCGGTACTCGACCCACCGGACGGTGTCGTCGCAGCCGTCGGGTCTCGATTCGCCGCTGAAGACCAGGGCCGGCGTCTGGCGTTCCAGCTCGGCGACGAGGTCTTTCGGTGGGACGATCCGCACGTCCAGCGTCGGGCGCACGTGTGAGACGGTCGTACCGATGACCTGGCCGTAGGAGTGGGGCTCGATGGCGAAGAGGACGAGTGGAGCGTCCCCGCGGTGTGCGAGCGCTTGTGGGTCGTAGGAAGCCTCGATAGAACGGTCCATTGCTCGTTGCCCCTTTCGGCGGCCCGGCCACCTCGTCGTTCGAGGCCCGTGGCTTTGCGTCCCCGCCTCGCGGCGGGTTTGCCCTTGTCGAGGGACGCGCGTTACGGCTAGATGCGTCCCGCATGTACTATTTCATACACGCCATTGTACCTGCGCGCGCGTTCCCTCGCATGCGTGCCGCGTTGAGAGGATCACAGAAGGGCCGGGGTAACGCCCTAAGTGCGCCTCTTCGGGACATCAGCCTGGCCAGGACGAGGCTGCCGGCGTAGATTACGATGGCCAGAGTCTCGGTCGCGTAGCGGTCGGAGTGGCCGGTCGAGAACGGCAAGAAACTGGGCCCGGTGGGCCATTCAGAAGGCCATGATCACCAGGAAGTTCACTACGTAGCTGATCGCGCCAGGCGCCAGGGCGACGACGGCCCCGGGCACACCTCCCGCGCGGCCTTGCTCGGGGGCAGGTTCGGGACCTCCAGGTTGAGCACGAGGAGGGCGGCCGCGATGGAGAAGACGCCGTCGCTGAACGTCTCGAGGCGCGCCGTCTCGCCGCCCGTCTCGTGCCTGGAACCGCCCGTTCCGCCGTCCGTTTGCTGCACGAATCGCTCCTCGTGCGATCCAAATAGGAGTATAGGCGATGCGAAACCCGGGCCTTTCGTCAAAGCGGCGGCTCTTCATCACCGAACGTCTCGCCGACGGACACTCCAACGGCCGACTTTCCCGACGCTCCCGTGCACCTTTCGGTACATTCCTGTGCGGGGGCCCTTGTATGCGGGCGCGGCGGGCGTATGGTCTGTGGACCACCAGCAACCGGATGATCTCTGCGTGTTGCCTCTCATGCGGTCTTTGTCCGCGGAAAGGAACGCGCGCCCCCTGCGAATACTCGTCACCATTTCTCCGCTCATGTACCGGGAGGCGCTCGCGCTCTCCATACACACCCGCCGCCCGGACTTCGAGGTGCTGCTCGCGCCCCCCGGCCTTTCGAAGGGAGGGCCGCGAGCTTCGGCCCGCACGTGCTGGTGCACAATGCGGAAGGGGCGGGACCGCCGCCGGCGCGATGCGGAAGAAGGAACCTGGTGTCCGGCGTCGAGATCACGGTCACGTATAGCAGAGGCCGCGGCTAGATCCGGACGGTCGGGCCCCCGCCCGGCGGCGGTCTCAAGGTCGGGGCTCGGACTCCCCCAGCCGCTCCACGGTCAAGCGCACGCGTCCCAGGTCGGTGTAGCCCTTCTCTTCGGGCAGGCGGAAGTGGTCCAGGATCAGCTTCCCGAGGTATTCCCCGTCCAAGAACACGAAGTACTTTTCCGTGGGACCCACCCCCATGCCGCCCTCAGCAACGAAGTCGTCGCGCTCCATCATCCTCCCTCGCGTAGTTCGTCATAGACGGAAGTGTGCATTTTGTCATGGGCGACCCAGGATACCGCGTCAGCAGGGCGTGGATATGGCTTCCTTGAGCTCGAAAAGGCGCCCTCAAACTACTCATGAGGAGGAGGCCGGTGCGGACCATGGCCACCCCCGATGGGTCGGGTACCAAAATCCTCCGTGTTCCCTTGCGGAGTTCCCTTATCCTCCCGCCGGCTTCTCCCCTGGGGTTGGGGCTTCCCAAGACCTCGACCCTTCACTATTCGCCGTACGTCCCACAGGGATGGTGCCCAGAGGTCGCATAGCCCCGGCCCCATCCCGCACTCCCGTCCCGGCCTCCTTCGCCCGGCTCGCGCTGTCCTTGGTCGGAAGTAAAGCCGTGGGCGCGGGAGGAGACATCGGGCGAAGGACCGCTATTTCCCTGGGACCTTGGTCCTTGCCCGTATCCACCCAACGTCCCAGAGTGGCTGTTCGGGAAAGTCCTGGCTCGCCTCCGAAGCGGTGCGTAAAGGGGTGCCGCTCCTTCTCCTCGGTGGTGCGCGGGGAGTGCGCAACGCCCCCGCATACGTAGCGGTAGCAGCCTAGAGGCGAACCGGCGGGGAGCTCGTTCCCCATATAGGCTAGACGTGGGAACCTTCTCAGCTGACTTCGTGGAAGGCCCTAAAGCGGAGTTCCGGGAGCCCTCGGCTCGAAGAAGCGCTTTCGTAGGCTATGCTGCCGCCCTACTGCTGCCAAAGGCCCCCGGCCATCGAGCCGGGGGCCTCTTTTCCCGCCGTTTTGCAGGAGTTTCCGGGGCGCGCTCGGCAGGACTCGAACCTGCGACCTCCTGATTCGTAGTCAGGCGCTCTATCCGGCTGAGCTACGAGCGCATCGGAAGGGCTATGATACCGCCGCGCCGGGTATCTCTCAAGGCGGGCGTCTCGGCGGCGCGGTTTTGTGGATATACTTGCGGGATGGTTGTGGTCCGACGGTCGAAGGCGGGGTATTGAGCGGGTCTGTTCTGCTGGTCATCGGGGATGACGAGGAGAGGCTACATCTGAGGCGGGCTTTGTCTGGGGAGGGGTGGCGTGTGATCCCGGCCGGCTCGGGCAACCAGGCCCGCCAGATGGCGAGCCGCGAGGAGTTCGAGATCGCCGTAGTGGACAACCGCCTCCCCGACGAGAGGGGCTTCCAGGTAATAAGCGCCGTCCAGAAACCTAACGTCTCGACCGTGGCGCTCCTCAGGGACGAGGACACTATGGACCGCATCGTCGGCATCGAGCTCGGCGCGGACTACTACATGCGCTCACCCGTAAACCCGAGGGAGCTCGTGGCCCGCGTGAAGCAGATCTTCCGCAAAAAGGAACGCGGCGGGGACGACGACTCCGGACGGCTCTTCGTCGGGGACCTCGAGATCGACCCTGACCAGGTCCTCGTCCGCAAGGGGGACAGGGAGATCGCCCTCTCTCCCCGCGAGTTCAAGCTGCTCCACACCCTCGCCCGCTCGCCGGGCCGCGTCTTCCCCCGCACGGCCCTGCTCCGCCAGGTCTGGGGCGAGGACGAGTTTATAGACGAACGCACCGTAAACGTTTACGTCCAGCGCCTGCGCAACAAGCTCGGCGACAACCCGAACGAGCCGAAGCTTATCGAGACGGTGAGGGGGTTCGGGTATCGTCTGGTGAGGCCGAGCAGCTAGGCTCCAGGTTCGAGCGTTTGAGGTAGCCCGGCACCCGAAGCTCGGCGGCCCTCCGCGAAGGCAAAATGCTTGCCTCCGTTTTGCGTCACTCCTTCGCAGCTGGAGCCCAGGGCCTCATAACCTCATAACCTCAAGCCTTCCTTATCAGCGCCCCGCCCCGGATCGTCTCGCCGGGCCTGACGTCGTAGCCGTGGCCGACTATGCAGTCTTCGATGTACGCCCCGTCGCCGACCATGGAGCCGGGCAGGAGGATCGAGCGTTTTATGGTGGCGTCTGGCCTTATCCAGCAGTCGGTGCCGACCGTAACGTCGCCGGAGAGGGTCACGCCGCGTCCGACGACGGCGTCCCGGCCTACGACGGCGTGGCCCTCTATGTTGGCGGCGGGGTGGATCTGGGCGTCCTCGCCGACCCAGAGGCCCTCGCCGCGCTTCTCGCCGGGGATATCGACGCCCACCCTACCCGAGAGCACGTCGTACTGGGCCTGCCGGTACGCCTCGAGCGTCCCTATGTCCGACCAGTAAAAGTCCCCCTGGTACCCGACGAAACGCTCCCCGTTCTCGAGGAACTTCGGGAAAACGTCCTTGGCAAAGTCGAAGAAGGTGGCTTCCGGGATGTAGTCCAGCGCCCGCGGCTCGAGCACGTAGATGCCGGTGTTGGCGAGGGTGCTTATGGCTTCTTCGGGGTTCGGCTTCTCCTGGAAGCCGAGGATCGCGCCTTCCTCGTCTATCTCGACCACCCCGAACTCCGAGGTGTCGTAGACCCGGCGGAGGGCTATGGTGGCGAGCGCGTCCTTCTCCTTATGGAAGGCCACGAGCGCCTGGACGTCTATATCCGTGAGGGCGTCGCCGGAGACGATGACGAACGTGTCGTCGAAGCGGTCCGCGAGGCGCTTAACCCCGCCGGCGGTGCCGAGGAGCTCGTCCTCTTTGCTCAGTTGGACCTTCATGCCGTTCCTCTGGGACTCCTCGCCGTAGGCCTCGAGGAGGGCGTCGGCGAGGTAGTGGATGTTCACGTGTACCTCGTCGACGCCGTGTTTCGCGAGGAGACCGAAGATGTGGCCGATGATGGGGGTATCCACCACGGGGGCTAGGGGCTTGGGGATCTCGCCGGTCAGCGGGAAGAGGCGGGTGCCCTTGCCCGCCGCGAGCGCCATGGCCTTCATCTATTGGCTACCATTCTCTGACCTCGATCCGTCTGGCCTTCTTCTCGAAGGCGTCCTAAAGGTCCACGCCCGCGAGATCCGCGAGGTCGAGCGGGTTCCACACGACGTCGTAGATCTCCTCCCCCAACCTCTCCCGCGCGTCGCCGTTCCGGGAGAGCCCGAGCACCTCCTCCGCCACCCCGCCGACCTCGCTCGTCGGGTACGCGAGCCGCCGCCCCAGGGTGACGTCGAACCCCTTGTGCGCCTTGAGATCCCCGACCTGCCCCCGCAGGCCCACTACCGTCGGGCCCGGCTGCAGGCCGTCGTTGCGTGCTCTATATTCGTCCCCATGCACAGCGGCACTTTACACCGGCTCTTTCCTTCGGCCAAGTTCGACGAGCCGCTCCGGCGCTACACGGCGTGGAAGATCGGGGGTCCCGCCGACGCCCTGCTGGAGCCGAAGAGCGCGGACGAGCTGGTGGCCGCCGTGCGGGAGGCCCGCGAGAACGGCGTCCCCGTCACGGTGCTCGGCGGCGGCACGAACGTGCTCGTGCGCGACGGCGGCGTCAGGGGCCTCACCATCCGACTCGCCAAGGCCCTGACGAAAGTTGAGGTCGATGGCCTCTCCGTAGTCGCAGACGCCGGCGTCCTCTACCCGGTTCTCGCAAACACGACCGCGGCGAAGGGCCTGGCGGGCCTCGAGTTCGCCACCGGCATCCCTGGCACCGTCGGCGGGGCCGTCTACATGAACGCCGGCGCCTACGGGTCGGAGACGAGGGAGGTACTCGCCTGGGCCGACGTCTTGAAGGCAGACGCCGGCGAGGTCGTCAGGATGGAGAACGCGAGCCTGCGCCTCTCCTACCGCCACAGCATCCTCCACGAGCACCCCGACTGGCTCGTCCTCAGGGCAGGCTACACGCTGAGACTCGGAGACCCCGATGTCCTCAAGGCCCGCATAAAGGAGTTCCGAGCGCAGCGCATGAACGGCTCTCCCAACAAGCCGAGCTGCGGCTCCACCTTCAAACGCCCCCCCGGCGACTTCCCGGGCCGCGTCATCGAGGCCGCCGGCCTCAAGGGCACGAGGGTCGGGAACATAGAGGTCTCGCCCATCCACGCCAACTACCTGGTCAACCTCGGCGGGGGAACGGCGCGGGAGGCGCTTGAGCTCATAGACCTCGTCCGCCGCACGGTCCGCGAGAAGCTCGGGGTGGAACTCGAATCCGAGGTGCGGGTGATCGGCGAGCCGTAGGCTCACTAGCAGTTAGCGATCAGCTTTCAGCCGTCAGCTTCGTCCCCGTTGTCTGAACCCTGCGCTCCAGACGTGACTCGCCAAGTCTTCCGAAACGAGAGTGATCTCGCCGTAGTTGACCTAGCTGATGGCTGATTGCTGAGAGCTGACAGCTTGTTTCGACGTTCGTCGAAACAACTCCGGTATGTCCGCAAGATCCGTGTGCCTGTCGCAGACGTCGAGGAGGGATTGGGAGGTGCACTGGGCGGCGCTTATTACCTCGACGCGGAGGCCCATCTCGCTCTGGAGGTACTCGACGGCCTCGACGTAGTCGCCGTCGCCGGAGACGAGCACGTAGGCGTCGGCGTGGGCGGCCAGGCGCATCATGTCCACGACTATGCCTACGTCCCAGTCGCCCTTGTGGGAGAAGGTGCGCTCGCCCTCGGGGGTGACGGTCTCGTGTACCTGGAGGGGCTTGGAGCGGACCTTGTAGCCGAACCTGTTGAGGTTGTAGACGAAGGAGCGGGCCGACGGGGTGCCCTGGGCGTCGTCGGCCTCCTGCTTCTCGACTATATAGAAGGTGGCGCGGAGGAGGCTGCGGTCGCCGACGGCGGCCTCGAGGAGGCGGGAGTAGTCCAGGACGCCCTTGTAGTAGCTCTTGATGGCATGGTACAGGTTCGCCCCATCCACGAAGACCGCCACGCGCGAGCTCTGATCCCTCCCCTCCATCGCGCGAATAGTAGCAGAAAAATACCCCGCCCCGGCCCCCAAACGGCGGTTTACCCTGTGGGGCACTTGGGTTAATATCCGTAAGCCTTCTGGAAGCCGCATGAGAGAGAGGAGGGGATCGGCGTGGACTTCGAGGTCAGCATAGACGAGCACGCCGACGCCTACTCCGTCGTCGCCGTCCGCGGCGAGATGGACCTGCACACCTCGCCCAAGGTGCAGGGCGCCATCGAGCGTGCCTCCGAGAACAACGGCGTGGGCGCCGTCGTCGTGGACATGAGCGGCGTGGCGTTTATGGACTCGACGGCCCTCTCCGCCCTCGTCCGCTCCAAGGACGTCCTCCAGAAACGCGGCGTCTCCCTGCGCCTTGCCGCCCCCTCAGACGCCGTCGACCGCATCTTCTCCGTCACCGGCTTTAGCGACTTCTTCGAGGTCTTCCAGTCCCGCGAAGCTGCCATCTCCGCCTGAGAGACGGACAGGCCACTCCGGCGTATCGGCGGCCGTGATCCGCGCCCCCTGGCGTACTAGAATCCTTTGACTATGATGGCAGACGTAAAAAAGCTGAAGGTCCCCGGGCCCATCGGGCGCCTCGGCGAGGCGTTCCGGGACGCCGGGCACGAGCTGTACCTGGTAGGCGGGTATGTGCGGGACAAGCTGCTCGGCGACGACGAAGAGGCGAAGCCGGACGCGGACGCAACGACGGGGGCGCGGCCAGAGGAGATCAAGCGCCTCCTCAGGCCGCACGCGAAGCACCTCTGGGACGTGGGAGAGCGCTTCGGGACGATAGGGGCCGAGGTCGACGGCTTCGAGGTCGAGGTCACGACATACCGCAGCGACCTGTACACGGAGGGGAGCCGCCACCCCGAGGTGCGCTTCGGGGAGAGCCTGGAGGAGGACCTGGCCCGGCGCGACTTCACCATAAACGCCATAGCGGCGGACGCCCTGACCGGCGACATCCTTGACCCCTTCGAGGGCCGCAAGGATCTGGAGAACGGCGTGATCCGGGCCGTTGGGGAGCCGCTGGACCGGATGCGCGACGACCCTCTGCGGATGCTGCGGGCGGTCCGCTTCGAGGCGACCCTGTCGAGACCCGAGAGGCCCTTCGCGCTGACGACGGACCTGGAAGGGGCGATCCGGGAGAACGCCGGCTGGCTGCGGAGCATAAGCGCCGAGCGCATCAGGGACGAGTTCGAGAAGATCCTGGGTTCTGAGAACGTCTCGGCGGGCCTGCGCGCCCTCGTGCGCCTCGGGCTCATGCCCTACATAGTGCCCGAGTTCATGGAGACGGTGGAGGTCGAGCAGGAGGCCGAGTTCCACCACAAGGACGTCTTCGAGCACACCCTGATCGTGGTCCAGAACGTCGAGAACACGCCCGTGCTCCGCAAGGCCGCCTTTTTCCACGACATCGGCAAGCCCCGCACGCTCGTCTACGAGCACCGCTGCACCTACTGCGGCGCGAAGAGCACGCGGAAGACGGCGGATGAGGGCGAGTGCGAGGTCTGCGGCGGGCGCACCATCCCCAGGAAGATCCACTTCTACGGCCACGAGAACGTGGGCGCCGCCATCGCGCGCCGGGCGATGAAGCGCCTTGCGTACCCGAAGGACGAGATCGACGCCGTCGCCCACCTCGTCGCCCACCACATGCGCCCGATGGGCTACGCGGTTGGGCGCGACCCGTGGAGCGACTCGGCCGTCAGGCGTTTCGTAAGGGACACCTACCTGGAGCGCGGCGGCAGGGTGCTTGCCGACGTGGACATGCTCCTCAAGCTCGCCCGGGCGGACATAACCGGCAGCGCTCCGAGGAGGCGTCAGGTAGCCGAGGCGTCTTGGGAGAGCCTCAAGGAGCGGGTGGACGAGGTGAGGTCCGAGGACGCCATCGAGCGGCTCGAGAGCCCGCTCGACGGCAACGACCTCATGCGCATCTTCGGCAGGCCCCCGGGGCCTTGGATCAAGCCGCTCAAGGACTTTCTCCAGGGCGAGGTGATCGAGGGCCGCCTCGCCAAGGACGACAAGGACCGAGCCCGCGAGTTGGCCGGGTCCTTCGCCCGCGAACACGACCTCTTCGGAGAGGAGTAGAAGCGTGGACACCCGAGATCCTCTTGTAGATACCGGCTGGCTGCAGGGCCGCCTCGAAGACCCCGGCCTGCGCGTCGTGGACATCCGGGGCTACGTCAAGAAGACCGACCTCGGCGACGGCCGCCAGAGGGCCGAGTACCTTCCCGCCCGCGAGGAGTACGATGAGGCCCACGTCCCCGGCGCCGTCTTCGTGGACTGGACCCGCGACATTACAGACCCGGAAGATCCCGTCCCGGCCCAGATCTCCCCGCCCGCCCGCTTCGCCGACCTGATGGGCTCCCTCGGCATCGGCGACGAGACTCACGTCGTCGTCTACGACCACGCCGGCGGCCAGTTCGCGACCCGCCTGTGGTGGGCGCTCACGTACTACGGGCACGACCGCGTCTCCGTCCTCGATGGGGGATGGAACAAGTGGACAGACGAAGGGCGACCGACGAGCGCCGAGGTCCCGAACCCCGCGCCCGCGACGTTCGCCCCGAAGGCCAGGGAAGGTTGGCGCAAAGAGGCCGAAGAGGTTCTCTCCGCGAGCCGAACCGGCGAAGCCCTCGTGCTCGACGCGCGGGACGAGGGGCAGTACACGGGCGCGGTGACGAGGGGCGAGGGACGCCCTGGGCACGTCCCCGGGGCGAAGCACCTGCACGCGGACGGCCTCTTCGGGCCGGATGGGACCTTCCTCTCCGATGAAGAGCTTGAGGAGAAACTTCGGGGGGTAGGGGTGCCGGAGGACAGGGCGGCGCCCGTCGTCGCCTACTGCAACGGCGGGGTGGCGGCGACCGTGCCGCTCTTCGCGCTGCACAGGCTCGGCTACAAGAACCTCGCCAACTACGACGGCTCGTGGAACGAGTGGGGCGTCCGGGAGGACCTCCCGGCGGAGAGCTAGCGGCCCGCGCGGCGAGCCGCGCTTTTAGCTAAGAGCCGTCGGCCTTCCAGCTTTCTGGTTTCGCCCGTGGCTACCGTGGGGCGTGTGGTCTCTCCGTGGTTTTACGTGGCAGGGGGCGGCTTGCGGAGGGTCCGGAGCCCTTCGCGAACGCCTCCAGGTCTCGTTCGGAGACGGAGTGGTCGATGGCTGATAGCTGAGAGCTGACGGCTCTTAGCTATCAGCTGGCGGCTCGATGCTACAATCTCCTGCGGCTATGCAGGGATCCCGCGCAAAAAAGATAATCCTCTGGGTGCTCAGCCCGGTCATGCTGCTCGCCGGGATCGCGCTAATCGCCTCCTTCTTCCTCGCCGGCCGGCTGGACAGCACGGCGACCAACAGCGAGGACCCCGGCGGCTTCAACGTCCCGAGGCTGGAGAAGACCACCCAGAACAACGAGGAGACAACCGATGCCGGGCCAGAGGACAAGACCCTCGAGCTGACCGTCCCAGCTATGAGCCGCATAGAGGACGACGAGATCCCCAACACCGACGGCGGAGACGAGGCCTCGCTGAAGAAGTACGCCGCCATCCACCTCGAAGGCACCGGCTTCCCGTGGCAGGACGAGGCGAACGTATACATCGCCGGCCACCGCCTGGGCTTTCCAAACACCGAGAGCTGGCTGACCTTCTGGGACATGAACAAGGTGTCCGTGGGAGATGAGGTCTTCGTCACCGACGCCGACGGCACGGAGTACACCTACAAGGTCTTCAAGGAGTTCACCGTCGGCCCCTCCGACACCTCCGTCACCGACACCGAGCCCGGCAAGAACATACTCACCCTCCAGACCTGCACCCTCCCCGACTACTCCAAGCGCCTGATCGTCCAGGCCGAGCTCAAGGACACCTCAGAGAAGGCGGCCTAGGGGCGCGGCGCCTTGGACGACGCGCTTCTCGAAGGTCAGCTCGCCTACTACAGGGCGCGCCGAGGAGTACGACGAGTGGTTTCTGCGCCTGGGACGCCACGACCGCGGCCCCGAGTGGAACCGCCGCTGGTTCTCCGAACTCGAAGAGGTCCGCCGGGATCTCGACCGCTTCGGGCCGAAGGGCCGGGTGCTGGAGCTGGCGTGCGGCACGGGGCTGTGGACCGTGCAGCTCGCCCGCCACGCAGCCGATGTGACCGCCGTGGACGCCTCGCCGGAGGTGCTAGAGATCAACCGCGCCAGGCTTCGGGAAGCCCGGCACGAAAGCCCGGTCCGCCACGTCCAAGCCGACCTGTTCTGCTGGCGCCCCGACGCCGCCTACGACGCGGTCTTCTTCTGGTTCTGGCTCTCGCACGTCCCGCCGGAACGCTTCGAGGCGTTCTGGGACCTCGTCCGGTCCGCGCTCCGGCCCGGCGGGCGCGTCTTCTTCGTGGACTCTTTGGGCGCAGAGACCTCAGACGAGAAGGAGCGTCGCTCGCAAGACCCTCGGGAGCAGACCACCACACGACGGCTGAACGACGGCCGGGAGTTCAAGATCGTCAAGATCTTCCACGACCCCACCACTCTGGAGAGGCGGCTCGCCGACCTGGGCTGGCGCTTCTCCGTGCGCACGACGGAGAACCACCTTCTCTACGGCTTCGGCGGGCGGCGGGCCTAGGCGGCGCTAGGAACCCCGCGCCGGATCGAACTCCTGCGCCTTGAAACGCTTTCCTGTCACGCCTTTGGACTCGTCCGAGGCAAGGTAGACGAAGACGGCGGTGTTCTCCTCCGGGGTGATGCGCGTCCGGGGGTCTTCTTCTGGGTAGGCGGCGGCGCGCATCCCGGTGCGCATCCCGCCGGGGTCCACGGCGTTCGAGCGGACGCCGCGGTCTTCTAGCTCCGCGGCCAGGATCTGCGACAAACCCTCCATCCCGAACTTGCTGACGGAGTAGGCCCCCCACTCGGCGCGTCCCTCGACGCTCACGCCGCTCACTACGTTTATTATCGAGGCGCCCTCGCGCAGGTGCGGGACGGCGGCTTTCGAGACGAGGAAGGGGCCCGTGAGGTTCGCGTCGATCACGCGCCGCCACTCGTCCTCGGGGTAGTCCTCTATGGTGACCCTGGGCCCGAGCAGGCCGGCGTTGTTGACGAGCACGTCGATCCCGCCGAACCTCCCGACCGCCTCGCCAACGAGCCTCAGGGCGTCTTCGCCGTTCGACACGTCGGCGGCGACGGCGAGCACCTCGGCGCCGAGACCTTCGACCTCCTCGGCGACGGGACGGATACTCTCCTCGCTGCGGGAGTTGATGACGAGCGAAGCGCCCTCCCTCGCGTAGGCGAGCGCCAGCGCCCTGCCGAGGCCCTGGCTCGCCCCGGTGATAAGTGCCACCTTTCCTTGCAACACGTACGAACCTCCGGTTGTTGAGATCAGCCGTCAGCTTAAACTCTTCTCGTCGAAGCGTCGCGCCGGACGATAGAACCCGAGAGCGCGGGCGCAGGCCAACGAACGGGATAAGCCCGGGGCGTCGCATGCGTGCCTTCGATGCTTTCCGGACCGGCCGGAGAGAGCGGTACTGTTTTTGGTGTGGGGCGTGCCGGGATTCGGGTGGGGAGCCGCGAGTGTTCTTTCTACCGGCCTGCGCGGACCCGGAGGACGAACAATGGCCGCCTGGCAGATACGCCTGTCACCTGTGGGCGGATATCCTGGCGCCATGGAAACTACCCTCATGGAAGTTTTCGGGCCCTGGCTACCTCTGCTCTTCGACCTGGGCGCGGTTTCGCTCGCGGGCGGTCTGCTGGTAAAGGAGATCCCTCAGACCCGTTCTTGAAGGGGGTGGGACGGGGCGCGGCAAACGCCGGCTGACGGATGATACTGCCGGCCGCGGTGTTCTACCTTCTGATCCGGGTTCTCGCGGACGTCTTCGAGAACATGATCTCCAACCTGCCCGGGGCCCAGGGATTGCCTGGCAGGCGCCACCCGCGCGGCGTCCCGAAAGACCTGGTACCCCCGCACGGGACGGGCTCCCAAGGACCGTGGCGGCAATTGGCGTTCTTACCCTCTAAATGGTGACGACGCCCATGGCGATCAAGACCAAGAGCGCCAGGAGCGAGACCAGGGTCAAAATCCCCCAGATGAGCGTGACCTTGTTGTTGCGCACGACCCTGTCCTCCCGTCCGAAACGCCGTATTTTGAGGCTTTCTACCCGAACTTTCTACCCGAATACTCTTGCCAACGGCAAGGGCTGGGACCTCGAAGGATATCCCAGCCCCAACCGCACCGCCCGGGCCCTAGCGCCATCCGACCCTTTCGCCGGGGAGCCCAAGACCCCTTGCCTCCGTAACCGACGGGGCTGCGTCCGGGTCTACCCTGTCGGTACGTCGACACAGACCGACCGAGGGGTAGCGGCGATGCAAGAGCGCAACGAGCAGATGGCCGAGAGGCTGCGCAATGCGGAGCAGGCGCGGGATCTGCTGGTGGACCTGGAACGGCGCCTGAAGCACGAGGACAGCCCGGAACTGGAGCGCCCACTGACGCAACTGGACCGGTTGGCAGGGTCCTTGCCGGAGGCCGACAGTTTGCGGTGGTTCATCGAATCCGCCGCCGGCTCGGCCAGGGCGCGCGAGGCGCGCAAAGCCGGCACCGACGTTAGCAGGTCCCGCTCCGCCGTCGAGGGGGAGATCTCGACGCTCCGCGGAACCCTCGAACGCGGGGTCAGCTAGCGCTGTAGAGCCAGGACGCCTCTGGGGCGGTGCTTCGGAACCCTCTGGATGCCGGTGGCCCGACGGCGACGGATGGTCCGCGGTACTGCAATACTCCGCCGCGTAGCGTATAAAGGTATCGTGAAGCGGCGATATTTAGGGAGGACTTCTTTCGGTGTACGGTGAGAACGCGCCGCCATCCTGGGCGCGGCTACCGGGGGCGCGGTGCCGGGCTGTAGAGCACCTGACCAAGCTCGAAGGGCTCAAGGAGTTCGAGCTCCTCGAGGGGCTCGACGAGGGGTTCTTCCAGGCGCTCGCGATCTCGGCCGAGGTGCTTGAGCTCGGCGCGGGGACGGCGCTCTACAGGGAAGGCGAGCCCTCCGGGGCCGTTTACTTTATGCGGGAGGGGAGGGCCAAGCTCTACCGTTCCGTCGGCGGCCCGAAGGCGCGGGACCAGATCCTGGGCGTCGTGGGCGACGGCTCCGTCCTGGGCCTCGGCGCCGCCCTGGAGGGCCGCCCGCAGAGCCAGGGCGCCACGGCGCTCACCGACTGCGTGCTCTACGCCGTCTTCCGCGACGACCTCTTCGACGTGATGGGCCGCTTCCCCGAGGGCGCCGTCCGCCTGAACCGCGTCCTCGCCGCCCGGGCCCGCGAGCTCGAAGACCTCGTCGGCGACCTCGTCTTCCGCAGCGCCCCCCAGAGGGTGGCCCGCATGCTCCTCAACCTCGCGACCGAGGAGGGCCGCGTCACGAAGCGGGGCGTCGTCTTCGAACCATCCCTCTCCCGCCAGGAGATGGCCGAGGCGACCGGCATCTCGCGCGAGGCCCTCTCCCGCGCCCTCTCCCGCCTAGCCCAGGAGGACATCCTGGCCCTCGACGGCAAGACCGTGACGATCCTCAAGCCCGCCGAACTCCGCTCCCGGACCTGAATGTAAGCTTTGAGGTTCTAGGGTTTAGGGGTACCTGCCGGACCGGGGTCTCGTCTTCCCACCCCTCTAAACTCCGGAGCCTCCGGAACCTGAGAACCTTTCCCAATAACTCGCCGATTTGCGGGGTTTTTGATCTGGATCACACCGCCGGATGACCGCGGTCATGGGCGGCGATGATGGTCGTCAACGGCGGGTGGTGAGGCCTCCGCGCGGCTGCTATAAAGCCGCCAGGACGAGAGGTTTACGAGAGGAGAAGCCGGATGACCTACGTTATTACGGAGCCGTGCATCGGCACGAAGGACCAGTCCTGCGTCGAGGTGTGCCCGGTCGACTGCATCTACGACGCGGGGGACCACTTCATGATCAACCCCGAAGAGTGCATCGACTGCGGCGCCTGCGAGCCGGAGTGCCCGGTCGAGGCGATCTACCCTGAGGACGAGGTCCCCGACGACCAGGAGAGCTACATCGCAAAGGCCGCCAACTACTTCGAGTAGCGGCCCGGCGAACGACCGAATGGGGGCCTCCGGGCCCCCTTTTCGTTGCCCCGAAAACCAGCCAGGCTACCTGGCGTAGTGCACGCGGGCCGGTTCGGAGCCTGCCCCCACGGTCTCCCCGGCGCGATGCCGAACCCCGGTTTGCCGGCCTTCGACGACAGGCCCCACGAGCACCCGTTCCTCGCTCCCCGCGACCAGCCGGCCGAGCCGCGCCAGCGAACGCTTGAGGTGGCCTCGGGCGGCGTTCGTTGCGGGGGCGCCGCGGGCCATCCTCGCGAGCAAGGGGTCAGCCGGCGCGAGGTGCGTCCTGAAGACCGCCACGGCCCCGTCTCCCGAACCCTTTATGGAGCACGCGCCCCAGCCTTCGACGGGGCCCCCGTAGGTCCAACTCAGGCGGTGCGGGGCCTCCGCCTCCTCCAACACGCTTGGTACCCTCCTCCTCAGGCCCAAAAACGAGACCTCCCACTCGGAGAGCATCCCGGGCCCTCCCTCGCCCGATAGCACCTCGACACCGCGCACCCCCGGCGCCCAAGCCGGGAAACCGCGCACGTCTAGCACCGCCCGGAAGAAGTCTTCGGGCGCCACGGGCGCGAAGACGCTCGCCCCGACCTCGATCCCGCGCATCTTGTTCGATCTTGCTACGCTCATGCAGCAAGATTATACAGGCGACGGGGATATACTCCGGTGCATGGAGGACGGGAGCTGGCGGACGCTTGGGCGGGAGTACGTCTACCGGAGTCCGTGGTGCGCGTTCAGGGTGGACGGGGTTGAGTTGCCCGGCGGGCAGGCCATCGAGTACGGCGTCCTGGAGAGCGGCGGGTTCGCCGCCGTGGTCGCCGTGACCGGGGGAGGTGACGTGGTACTCGTGCGCCAGTGGCGGCAGCCCTTGGGCCAGTTCACGCTGGAGTTGCCGAGCGGCGGGGTCGAGGAGGGGGAGGACGCCGGGGAGGCGGCGCGGCGGGAGCTTCTGGAGGAGGCCGGGTACCGGGCTGAGGGGCTCGAGCGGCTGACGAGCGTGCACACGAGCACAGGGCGCAGCACGGAGGTAGGCCACGTCTACAGGTGCGTGGCGGTGAAGGACGGGCGCGGTCCCGCGCCGGAGCCGACGGAGTTTATCCGGGTCGTGGAGGTGCCGTACGGGGAGGCCCTGGCCATGGTCAGGGACGGGCGCATCTCGGACGCGGCGACGGCGATCGGTCTCCTCTGGGGCCTTGGCGTGGCGCGGGCACCGGGGTTTGGTAGACTAGGAAGACAAACAACCGGGGAGCCGCGAGGCTGAGAGGGCAGAAGGACCGAAAGTTCCGGAGCCGACCCGCTGAACCTGATCCGGGTAATGCCGGCGCAGGGAGATAAGAGAGTCTCGTCGGCGCATCCCCGCTTATCCTTAGGAGGGTGCGCTTTTGAACGCTTTCAGGGACACGAGGGTCTTGACCGAGGCGGCGCTCGCCATCGCGCTCGCGTTCGTTTTGGGCCTGGTCAAGGTCTTCAAGATGCCCTACGGGGGCTCCATATCCCTTGAGATGGTGCCCCTGATCCTGCTGGCCCTGCGCCAGGGGCCTTGGGTCGGGGTGGTCTCGGGCGTGGTCTACAGCCTGCTGAACCTGGCCACGGACCCGCAGGTCTATCACCCGGTGCAGGTCCTCTTCGACTACCCGCTTGCCTTCGGCGCCCTCGGGCTCGCCGGCTTTTTCAGGCCGACCGTGCGGGGGGCCGTCGTCGGGGCGACGGTCGCCGTCCTGGCCCGCTTCGCCTGCCACTTCGTCTCGGGCGTGGTCTTCTTCGCCTCCTACGCGCCTGAGGGCTGGAACCCCTACGCCTACTCGGCCGCGTACAACGCGGCGTACCTGGTTCCCAGCCTCGCCATAGCCCTCGTGGTCGTGGTGGTGCTGTTGCGGGCGCTGGAGGGGTCGCAGCCGTCGCCGCGCCAGGTCCGGTACCGGCGCTCCACGGCGCACTAGCTTGCGGGCCGCCGTCTTCCTGAACGGGTCCGCGGACCCGCCGGGCCTGCTGCGCCGCGTCGCCAGGCGGGCCGACCTCGTGCTCGCCGCCGACGGTGGGGCCCTGCACGCGCTGGCGGCCGGCGTCGTCCCCGACCTCGTCGTCGGCGACATGGACTCGCTCGGGGACGGGGGGACGCGACGGGTCGAGGACCGGGGGGTCCTCATGGAGCGCCACCCGGCCAGAAAGGACAAGATGGACGGGCACCTGGCCGTCCTCGCGGCCCGCGAGAGGGGTGCTACCGACCTCGACCTTCTCTGCGCTACGGGCGGTCGACCCGACGCCGTCTTCGCCATACCGCACCTGCTGCTGGCGGCGGAGCGGCTGGGCGTTCGGGCTACAGCCGTCGCCGGGTGGGGGGAGATGTTCGTGGTGGAGGACGGCTCCCGGGTCGTTGAGGGCAGGCCGGGCGAGAGCCTCTCCGTCTTCCCGGTCTCCGGCGTGGCCGAGGGGGTGGACCTTGAGGGTTTCGAGTACCCGCTCGCGGGGGCGAGGATCGAGGCGGGCGACACCGTGGGGTTCCACAACGAGTTGCTAGGGGAGGAGGCCATGGTGGCCGTGAAGGGGGGCGCTTTGTTCGTGATCCACGAGACCGAGCGGGACGAGGCCCGGACAGAGCCGGGCGGGGGAGGGGGGACGGTTTGAGCGTTCTTGCAGGGAAGGTGGCGCTCGTCACCGGCGCCAGCCGCGGGGTCGGGGCCGCCATCGCCAACGCGCTGGCCGACGAGGGCGCGGCCGTGATCGTCAACTACCTGAAGAGCGAAGAGCTGGCCGAAGGGGTCGCCAGCGGTATCCGCAAACGCGGCGGCAGGGCCTTCGCCCATAGGGCTGACGTTACCGACGGGGCGGCGGTCTGGGGGATGGTCGAGAGGGCGGCCGGGGAGCTCGGGCCCGTGGACGTGCTCGTCAACAACGCGCTCCCCGAGTACAGGTTCGACCCCATCGGGCGCAAGGACTTCGGGAGCGTCGGGTGGGGGGATTACCTGCAGCAGCTCGGGGGGCTCAAGGGTGCTATGCACTGCTCGCAGGCCGTGGTACCGGGGATGGTGGAGGGGGGCGGCGGTAGGATCCTGAGCATCCTCTCCAACCTCATCAACAACCCCGTCGTCCCGTACCACGACTACACGACAGCCAAGAGCGCCCTCCTTGGCTTCTCCCGCAACCTCGCCGCCGAGCTCGGACCGCACAACATAACGGTCAACATGGTCGCAGGCGGCCTCATAGACGAGACGGACGCGAGCGCGCCCACCACCGAAGAGGTCCGCCGCCTCGTCGCCGGCTCCACGCCCCTGCGCCGCCTCGGCACCCCGGAGGACCTGGCGCGGGCCGTCCTCATGTTCGCCTCGCCCTGGTCGGACTTCGTCACCGGCCAGTACATCACCTGCGACGGCGGGCTTGTGATGGCTTAGAGGCATCAGGTTACAGGTATCAGGTTACAGGTATCAGGGGTCTGTCTTTGGAGGAACTTTGAAGCGGGTTATGAGCGTGGCGACGAGCGATTCGGGGGCTGGGGCCGGGATCCAGGCGGATCTCAAGGCGTTCTTGCGTTGCGGCGTCTACGGGACGACGGCCGTCGTCGCGACGACGGCCCAGAACACCGTGGGCGTGACGGACATATTCCCGTTCCCGCCTGAGGTCGCGGTAGAGCAGAAGGAGGCCGTCGCCGGGGACATAGGGGCGGACGCCGTGAAGACCGGGATGCTGTTCAACGCCGGCATCATCTCGGCCGTGGCAGGGGCGGTGCGGCGCCTCGGGCTTCCGAACCTCGTCGTCGACCCCGTCATGGTCGCCGAGAGCGGGGCGACCCTGCTTGAGCCCGCGGCCGTGGGGACGTACAGGGGCGAGCTCTTCCCGCTCGCCAGGGTCCTGACGCCGAACGCGAACGAGGCGTTCGCGATCCTCGGCGAGCCCGTGGAAGAGGGGAGGATCGAGGAAGCCGCGGCTGCGCTCCACGAGTTGGGTCCCGAGGCCGTGCTCGTCACCGGCGGGCACACCTCTTCCGGCGCGGACCTCCTCTACGACGGCCGAAGGTTCGAGAGGATAGAGGGACCCGTGCACGCTTCGGGAAACACCCACGGGTCCGGATGCACGCACTCTTCGGCGCTCGCGAGCTACCTGGCGCGGGGCCTGGATCTGCCGGAGGCAGCCCGGCGGGCCCGGGCCGTGGCCTCCGAGGCGGTCAGGTACGGGCTAGGGGAGATCGGCGCCGGCGCCGGCCCGGTCCACGCGCTCGGCGGTCTTCTGAGAGGAGCGGAAAGATGAACGTTTCTGGGGTGTTGCGCCGGCTCGGGGAGGGCCGGCCGCTCGTCCACCACCTTACCAACTACGTCACCGTCAACCTCGTCGCCAACGCGACGCTCTCCACGGGGGCCCTGCCGGTGATGGCGAACGCCGTCGAGGAGGTGGAGGAGATGGCGGCGACGGCCTCCGCGCTCGTCATAAACATGGGGACGCTGGACGGGGCCTGGGTTGAGGCCATGATCCTGGCCGGCAAGGAGGCAAACCGTCGCGGCATCCCTGTGGTCCTCGACCCCGTCGGCGCGGGGGCCACCCGCTTCCGAACAGAGACGCCCGAGAGGCTCCTCTCGGAGATAAGCTTCGCCGCCGTGTGCGGGAACGCCGGCGAGATCTCGACGCTAGCCGGGCTCGCCGCCGAGGTGCGCGGCGTGGAGAGCATCGGCGGCGATGCCAGGGATGCCGTCGAGAAGGCCGCCCGCCGACTCGGCACTACCGTGGCCGCGACCGGCGAGGTCGATTACGTGTGCGACGGGGAGCGCCTCTTCGCCGTCAAGAACGGCGACCCCATGATGGGGCGAATCGTCGGGAGCGGCTGCGCCTCCACGGCCGTCGTCGGGTGCTTCGCCGCCGTCTCCGGCGGGGGCGCCGAGACGGTGTCCGGGGCCCTTGCATACTTCGGGCGGGCGGGGGAGGCCGCCGCGGGGGCGGCAGAGGGCCCCGGCACCTTCGAGCCCCGCCTGCTCGACGCCCTGGCCTCCCTCGCCGCCGAACCAGGCGGCCTCGACGGGCGCCTCGCGGTGGAGGAGCTGCCGCTTGCGTAGCGCGCCCGGCGGTGGCGCCGACGGCGCCACGCGCAGGCTCGTGCTCGCCGCGCTCTTCGCGGGGCTGGGCGTCCTGCTCTCCTCCTTTGCCGTGCCCGTCGGCGCCGCGCGCGTCTTCCCCTTCCAGCACGCCATCAACGCGGTCGCCGGGGTCCTGCTAGGGCCGTGGTGGGCCGCCGGATCGGCGCTCGTCACCGCGACCCTGAGGTTCTCCCTGGGCACGGGAAGCGTGTTCGCCTTCCCTGGGAGCCCCTTCGGGGCGCTCGCGGTCGGCCTCGCCCACCGGTTCCTGCGCAGGGACGAGGCCGCGCTGTTCGAGCCGGTCGGCACCGTGCTCCTCGGGGCTACGCTCGGGGCGGTCTTGATCTCACCGCTCCTCGGGGCGGCGGGCGGCGGCCTGATCGCCCTGATGGCCGCCTTCGCCCTCTCCAGCATCCCCGGCGCCGTTATCGGGTACGTGGTCCTGAAAGCCCTGAGAAGGTCCGGGCAGGTCGGATGAGCTTGGCGCGGAACCCGGGGTCGCCTTTCACTGAAAGACCCGCGGCAAAGGCGTATCTTCTGGGCATGAGCCGAACGCCGGGGGCGCGGGAGATCTTGAGGAACTCGAACCACCGCGCTTACCCGGCGCCCGCCGGTCCCTGGGCCCTGAGCATGAGTTGGCACGACCTGCTCTTCATGCACTGGCCCGTACCCGCGGACGAGTTGCGCCCGCTCGTGCCGCCCGCGCTGAACCTCGACACCTTCGAAGGCGAGGCGTGGCTAGGCGTCGTCCCGTTCCGCATGAGCGGCGTGAGGCCCCGGTTTTTGCCGGCCGTGCCGGGCCTCTCCGATTTTCCCGAGCTGAACCTCCGCACGTACGTGAGCGCCGGCGGGAGGCCCGGCATCTGGTTCTTCTCCCTCGACGCGCACAACCCCGCGGCCGTACGTCTAGCGCGGGCCACCTTCCACCTGCCCTACTTCGACGCCAGGATGTCCTGCCGGGGGGAGGGCGAGGAGATCCACTACCGCAGCGTCCGGACCCACCGCGGCGCCCCGAAGGCCGAGTTCGCGGGGCGCTACCGGCCGGCCGGCGCGCCGTTCGAGAGTTCGCCCGGGTCGCTTGAGAGGTTCCTGACGGAGCGCTACTGCCTCTACGCCGCGGACGGCAGGGGCAACGTCCGGCGGGGGGAGATCCACCACCAGCTCTGGCCGCTGCGCCCGGCTGAGGCCGAGGTCCATACGCTCCGGATGACCGGGCAGATCGGGGTCGCCCTGCCGGACACGCCGCCGCTCCTGCACTTCTCGGAGCGACTCGACGTGCTCGCCTGGCCCCCGAGGAGGCTGGAATCGTGAAGATCGAAGGCGCAAGGCTCCTTCTGGTCACCGACCCGCGCCCCGACCTCGTCGAACGCGTGGAGGCCGCCGTACGTGGCGGGGTCGATATCGTCCAACTGCGGGACAAGGATTCCCCGAGGGATGAGCTGATACCGCTCGCCGAGGAACTGAAGGGGGCGTGCGCCCGCGCCGGCGCCCGGTTCACCGTCAACGACGACGTGGAGCTAGCCCGCCTCGTCGGGGCTGACGGCGTTCACCTCGGCGAGGACGACGCCACCACGCCGCACGCCCGTGGCGTCCTCGGCCCGGACGTGCTGGTCGGTCGCTCCGCCGGGGGTGTGGCGGAGGCGCTGGAGGCGGTTCGCGGGGGCGCGGATTACCTCGGGGTCGGGGCCGTCTTCGCCACGCCGACAAAGCCTGATGGCGGGGTGGCCGGGCTGGCCCTGATCCGGGCCCTCGCCCGCGAAGGCCTTCCCGTCCCGTGGTTCGCCATCGGCGGCGTAACCCTCGAAACCGCAACATCCGTCGCCGCCGCAGGCGCCCCGGGCTTCGCCGTCGTCCGTGCCGTCCTCGACGCCGAAGACCCGGGCGCCGCAGCCCGCGAACTGCGCAGAAGACTTGAGATCTAGGTTATGAGGCTCAAGGTATTGGTCCTAGAACCTCACCGAAAGCTATACTCGTCCGGTGCCGAAGCCTTCGAAAACCTCTCCGTCGTGAGGGCAGACCTCGTCGCTGGCATCCTGCCCGTCCGGGACGACGGGCGGATGCTCCTTCTCCAGCGGCCCTCGGGCACGTGGGAGCCGCCGGCCGGACGGTTGAGCCTGGGCGAGGGCTTCGAGGAGGGCGCGGTGCGGGAGCTCTACGAGGAGACGGGGATGCTCGTCGCCCCGCAGGAGATCCTCGCGACCTGGGTGGGTGAGGCCCCGAGCGGGCGCCCGCTGGCAGCCGTGACCTTCGTGGGCAGGACCGCCGAGGATGAGGTGAGGATCTCCCACGAGCACCTCGACCACCGGTGGGTCACCATCGACGAGTGGCTCGGGCTGCCGAGCTGGTGGGCACCCGAGAACATCCGCCGCGTGGCCGGTCCCGTGGGGGCGCTCGGTGAGGTCCCGCCGCGCAGGCCCGCCCCGCCCGCCGGCGGGAACGTCGACGCCGTTGCCAACGCCATCCTGGGGGCCGGCGTGGTGATCGCCGACCTGCAAGGCACCGAGCCGCGCGCGCTCCTGATGCGGCGCAGGAAACCGCCCGCGGGGCTGTGGGAGAACCCGGGCGGGATCCTCGAGCCAGGCGAGGATTTCGAGGCCTGCGCCCGGCGCGAGGCGGGGGAGGAGACGGGCTTGGAGATAGAAGATGTCCCCCTGCGGCCGTGGTGGACGCGGGTCGAGCCGTGGAAGGCCCCCGACGACCCGGAGCTGTACGCGGGGGTTGGCTTTCTCGCGCGGTACGTCGGGGGCGAGGTCCGGCTGGAGGGGTCCGCCCACGACGACCACCTGTGGGCGACGGAGGAGGAGTGGCGCGGCCTCCGCACCTGGTACACGCCAGAAGACTCGGACCGGTTGTGGGCCAGGATCCGGGCCATAGGGAGTTGAACGGGGCGCAGGGTAACCCCCGGGGCCGGACCCCGCTATACCGGGCTTACCTCGATCCCCGCCGGCTCTTCCGGCGCGGGGACTCTTGAACGAGCTCGACGTCGTCCGGCGCCTCTCCGGCCTGCTGCCACCCGCGCCGGAGGAGGTGGTCGTGCCCATCGGCGATGACTGCGCCGTGGTGATGCTGGGGGGCAAGGCATGGGTCGCGGCCTCGGACATGCTTGTCGAGGGGCGCCACTTCGAGGCTTCCTGGGCTGCGCCCGAGGACGTGGGCTACAAGGCTGTGGCCGTCAACGCCTCGGACGTGGCCGCGATGGGCGGGACCCCGCGGTTCGTGCTGGTCTCGGGGGCGGCGCCCGACCCGGAGACGGCCCTCGGCGTCTTCGGCGGGGTGGCCGAGGCCTGCCGCGAGTTCGGCGTCTACCCGCTGGGCGGCGACACGACCGGCGCCGACGCCCTCACGGTGGACGTCGCCATCCTTGGCGAGCTCGCGACGGGGCCGGTCCTGCGCTCGGGGGCGAGGCCTGGGCACCTGCTGGCCGTGACGGGGGATCTCGGCGCGTCCGCGGCGGGGCTTCTGGCGCTCAAGGGGGGCATCGACGGTTTCGAGCGGCTGAAGGGTAGGCACCTGCGGCCCCGGCCCAGGGTGGAGGCCGGACGGGCGGCGGCCCGGCTCGGGGTGGGGGCCATGATCGACCTCTCCGACGGCCTCGCCTCCGACGTGCGTCGCGTCTGCGAGACGAGCGGGGTCGGCTGCGTGGTGGACCTCGACAAGCTCCCCGTGTCCGAAGATACGCGAGGGCTCACGGCGGACCTCGGCTGCGACCCCGCGGTGCTCGCCGCGACCGGCGGGGAGGACTACGAGCTCCTCGTCTCCGCCCCCGAACGGGTCCTAGGGGACCTCGTCGAGGCCGCCGGGGTGCCCGTGACGGTAGTGGGGGAGGTGACGGGGTGGGGGGAGGTGGTCTTCCGGCACGACGGGGAGATGGTGGAAGACCTCTCCGGCTGGGACCACTTCGCCTGAGCCTCCCCGGCCGGCGACGATTGTTTGCCGTCCGTTTGGGTAACAAAAGGGCCAGGCGAACGTAAGGAGGACGGGGTGCCCTACAAGATGATCACCCAGCTGCCGGACAACGTAAAGGACAACCTGCCCAAGCACGCCCAGGAGATCTACAAGGAGGCCTTCAACTCCGCCGAGGAGCGGTACGGCGAGGAGGGCCGCGCCCACCGCGTGGCCTGGGGCGCCGTCGAGCAGAAGTACGAGAAGAACGAGAACGGAAACTGGGTGGAGAAGTAGCTCCCAAAAGCTGTGGCGGGCGAGGCGGCCCAATCGTCAGGATCTACGTGCGAGGCACGGGGAGCCGTTAGGTTCGGCGGGAGGGTTAGCGCTGGATCCAGTCCACGTGGGTGTACCCATCCTGCTCCGGTTCCTCGCCGGGAAGCCAGTCTGGGTACCAGGCGTTCACCATAAGCTTCATGGAATCGCCCGGGAGCCCATCGTCGAAGGTGTGCACGGTCCGACCGTCCACCGAGAACTCGGCCCTGGTCGGGTAGAGGTCTATGCGGTACTCGTGGAAGTCGGCCGTCGCGTCGAAGGGCAGCTTCTTCTCTACGGTGTTGGTCTGCTCCCCGTCGGCGTAGGTGGTGAAGAGTACCCGCCTGCTGCTGTCGTTGAAGATCTCCACGTCTATCTCGGTGTGGAAGTCCGGCGGGGCGTAGAGGAAGAACCCGGTGATGGACGACGGCGCGCGGGCCGCCTTTATGCTGGCGGCGTAGGAGCCGTAGTCGTAGGCGTCCAGGGAGCCGATCTCGCCGCCCTCCAGCGTGCCCGCGGGGAGCTTTACCCGCAGCTCCCCGTCCTCCACGGCGACGTTCTCCTCCTTCAAGAGCCCGCGCCCGAGCTTCTTGCTGCCGGTCGCGTACCACCGCCCGGCCTCCAGAGCGTCGAAGTCGTCCCGGCCCCAGAGGTCGGTGGCCTCGGCCACGGAGAAGACGTCTGCCCGCTCGGCGTCGTCCAGCCTCTCGGCGCCTTCGCTGCCGGGACGCCCGTCCCACACGGAGGCCCTCGCCGCGTAGTTGCCGGCCGACCCGAGCGGGCCAGCGGACAGCTCTTGGGTCTCAGACTCCGCGCCGGGCTCGAGAAAGACCGGCCTGGGCGGCGCGTCGTACCACCGGCCCGCGTCGTCCCTGACGCTGTAGCCCACCCAGAGCGTCGTGGCGTCCGCCCCCGTGTTCTCGACGCGCACGGAGGCGGGCGCCGGATCCCCGCCCTGCAAGACCCCCGAGGGCGGCTCGAACGAGGTGATCCCCGCGGGAGCTGAGCCCGCCGGGCCGCCGCACCCGGCCGCCAGCAGGACGCACAGGAGCGAGGCCAGGAGGACGGGGGTTGCCGGTAGGAGGGCTGCCCTACGGGGGATCAAGCGGGGCCCGCGTCGGGGACGTCCGCCGCGTCCGTGTCTCCCGGGTCCTGTTGGCCCAGGCCGCGCTTCAGCGCCTCGAAGCGCTTGGCGTCGAGAAAGTCGTGCACGAAGACCTTGCCCTCGGCGTCCCTTACGTGGCGCACGACCTCTTGGGCGGTGGCGGGGTCGGGGGAGAGGGGGTCGAGCGGCATCAGGGTGAACTTCAGGCCGTTCTCCTCGGCGATCTTGCGCTCCTCCTCGATCCAGGGCGCATCGTCGGGGTTGTCCGGGTCGAGGGTCGAGACTACCTCGTCCACGTCGCGGCGCAGCACGTACTCGAACCACTCCTCCTCCGTGGGGTAGGGGCCGAGGATTATCCTCTCGCCCTCGTAGGCGATCACCCGCCCCCGCTCGAAGCGATAGGGGAGGTCGACCTCCCTCTCAGTCGGGTCCGGCGCCTCGGCATCAAGCTCCTGCCTGACGACGTCGACGCGGTGCTTGCCCAGGTAGCAGTGGATGTAGAACTGCTTGTCTTTCTGGGCCGCGAGAGCCTTTATGGACTCCAGGGAGGCCTCGTTGCCCGTGATCCAGGGCAGCATCGGCCGGGAGTAGACGCGGATCCCAGCGTCCTCGCCGTTGTCCTCTTCCTGCTCGAGGAGAACCCTCTCGAAGGGCACCTTGGGGCTGAGGAGCGAGATCACGCCGTCGTAGCCCTCGTCTTCTAGCTCCGCCAGCCTCTCGGCGTCGGGGTAGGACCCGAAGAGGAGGCGCTGGTCTTCCTGGGCGGATTGCTGGCCGAGTTGGCCGGCGGCGGCCATGAGGTCGTCGTCGAGCATCACGAAGAACACCACGCCGGCCGCCGCCACGCTGGCGACCGCGACCCCGACCGCGCCGAGCAGGCCCCTGCCGCGCCGCAGGAAGAGGCGGGCATAGAGCAGGGTGAGCAGGAACCCGATGAGCACCCAGCCCAGGATCGTGGCGTCGAGCACCACGTCTATTGTCCCCTGGGAGACCCCGGAGTCTACGAGCCACTGCTCGAAGGGCACGAGGAAGAAAAGCAGGTACAGGACGCCGCCCGCGAACCCCAGAGCCGCGAGGAACACCAGGGCCAGGGCAAGACGCAGGAAGAATGCCTTCCTGCCCAAACTTGCCCTCGACTCGTAGTGTTGGTACATGGTGGATGCGTAACCTTCTCTTACGGGGACCGCGGGATGGTCCGGTCCCGCCTTGTGGGACCCCTCGACTAGCGCCCCGTCGAGTGTACCTCATGCTTCTCGCCTTCTCCGTGCTTCGGGGCGTCCGGCGGGACTTCTTTGCTGATGGGCCCGACGTCGAACCCCTGGCGCTCCATCGAGCCCCAGTCTGTGCTCTTGCGCAAAAACGAGACTATCGCCTTGGCCCGCCATACGGTGTTTATCTGACGGTAGCCGAAGTTCTCGAGGACGCCGTAGAGGGTGAGCTTCAGTAGGTCGCGCCAGCGCGGGTAGCGCTCCAGGCGCAGCTCCTCCAGAAAGACGGCCGCGGTGGAGAGGAGCGCCCCAAGCCCGACGGCGGCCAGAAAGAAGGCCACGGCGAACGGCAGGTTCAGGTACCCGAGGACGAGGCCGATCACGAAGGCCAGGTAGCCCAGAAGCTCGATCACCGGCCCGAGAAACTCGAAAAGGAAAAAGTAGGGCATCGCGATAAGGCCGACGGCGCCGTAGCGCGGGCGACCTAGCATGCGGCGGTGCCGGACGAGGGTGTCCATCAGGCCCCTGTGCCACCGGTCGCGCTGGCGCCCGAGCACGCGCAGGGTCTCCGGGACCTCCGTCCAGGCCACGGGGTCCGGGACGAAGATGATCTTGTAGCGCCGGCCGTTCTCCCTGAGGACCCGGTGCATGCGGGTTACGAGCTCCATGTCCTCGCCCACCGTCTCGTGCAGGTACCCGCCGGCGGCGATCACGTCGCGCCGGCGGAACATGCCGAAGGCCCCGGAGATGATCAGGAGGCAGTTGAGCTTGCTCCACGCGGTGCGGCTCGCTATGAAGGCCCTGAGGTACTCGACGATCTGGAAGTTCGGCAGGGCCTTCTTCGGGGTCTTGACCTCGACGAGGCGCCCCCTCTCGAACTCGCAGCCGTTGGCGACCCTGACGATGCCGCCGACGGCCGCGACCTCGCGCGACTCTATCATCGGCCGCGCGGCCCTGAGCAGGGCGTCCTCCTCGAGGATGATGTCGGCGTCCAGGTTGCACACGAGCGGGTAGCGGGCGGCGCACGCGCCGACGTTGAGGGCGTCTGCCTTGCCGCCGTTCTCCTTGTCCACGACCACGAGGCGCTCGGTGGCCGAGGCGTACACCCCGCGGATGGGGGCCGTATCAAGCTCCAGCCTGACCGGCTGGTCCGACTCGTGAAGGTCGAACTCCCGCAGCAAAACGTCGATGGTGCGGTCCTTGGAGCCGTCGTTGACGACCACCACCTCGTGCATGGGGTACCGGAGCGTAAGGAACGAGCGGACGCTCGCGGCAATGGTCGCCTCCTCGTTGTAGGCGGGCACGATCACGGAGACGGGCGGGGCATAGTTCGAGGCGAAGAGCTCGGGCAAACCGGAGAATACCTCGCGCCTCACGTAGTCCGCTATCTCGGCGAAGGAGATGACGTACAGCGTCAGGTAGACGCCGTTTATGGCCAGAAAGTACGCGAGTATGAAGTGGTTGACGCCCACGACGAAGGACTCGAAGCTCACGGCGTCTGCCCCCCGCTCTCCTGGAGGGTCTCGGACGGGTCTCTCTCCGAGGCTTCCTGCGCGGCGGGTCTCTCCGCGCTCCCTTCGAGCATCTCGGAGAGCTTTCTGCGCTCGGGGCCCTCTGGCATCGTGCTCGCCAGGCGCGAGAGGTACTTCGTCGAGCCGGCCCGGATCATGGCCCCGATCATGGCCTTCGCCCCATCGCCCCGCTCGCCCGGTTGGGCCAGCTCCCCAATGACCCGCCGCGTGACGCCCCGCTCCTCGAGCGTGGCCACGGCCCGGTCGCGGGCGTAGCGGTCGGCGCCTTCGAGGACGCGGGCGAGCGCCCGCTCCCCCTCGGGGCCTATGTTCGCGAGCGCCCGGCTGGCGTTGAGGCGCACCCACCACTCCCGGTCGAGGGTGAGCCCCTGAAGCGCGGGGATCGTCGAGACGTCCCCGACCATCTCCAGGGCGTTGGCGGCCTGCGCCCGGACGGCCCACTCCTCGTCGCCGGCCGCCTCTTGGAGGGCCGGCACATCCTCCGGGTTGCCGATCTTGCCGAGGGCGAGGGTCGCCTGGGCCCGCAGGTCTGTGAGCTGGCCCTCGATCATCGCCCTCCTTAGGGCTGGGCGGGCCTCCGCCGCCCTGAGGTAGCCGAGGATCCTGGCCGCCAGCACCCTGGCCTGCCCGGCGGCCCCGCCTTCCAGCGTCTCTATAAGGGGGTCTACCGCCAAGGCGCCGATGCGCTCGAGGTTCTCGGCCATCCGCAGCCGGGTGAGCTCCGAGGGGTCGTTCAGGGTCTCGGCGAGCTCCTCGGCCGCCTCCTTGGTCCCGATGCGGGCAAGGGCCCTGGCGGCGACGGCCCTGACGGTCTCGTCGGGATGGCCGAGGAGCGGCGTAAGGGGTGGCACCGCCGCGGGGCCGCCGAAGTACCCGAGGTTCTCCGCGGCCCGCGCCTTGCGCCACCGGTGGCGCGAGCCGAGCCTGTCGAAGTAGCTCTCAACGAGGCCAGACTCCTTCGCGAGCCCGACGAGCCGATCCCTCTCCGTCCCGCTCAGCACCGAGAGGTACTCGACCATCAGGATCGCGAGCAGGTCCTTCTCCCGGTCGTTGAGGTTGAGGAGGTCGGGGTGGATCTCGCCGGTGATCAGGGAGTTGTCCAGGGCCGACTCGAGCTTGTCTGTGCTCGCCTTCGTCCTGCGCCCCCTCGCGCCGCGCAGGGCCTTGGTCCCTATGGTGAGCGCCACCATCACCACGTTCAGGACGACCATGGCCTCGACGGCCCACAACGTAAGACTCAGGCTCTGCGACAAGTTACAATTCCTTTGGTGGTTGGACCTATAATCTCTACCCGATGTTGCAGTTCGGTAATGTGTACGCTAGCACTTAGCGAGGCGACCAACTCTTGGATACAAACGGTTCGAAGATCCTGATGGCCGACGACGACCGCATCGTGCGGCGCATAGTGGTCGCCAAGCTCTCCGGCCTCGGCTACGACCTTACCCAGGCCGAGGACGGCCAAGAGGCGCTGCGCCTGCTGGAGGACGGGTTCGTCCCC
Source organism: Rubrobacter sp. (assembly GCA_035264945.1). GTDB lineage: Bacteria > Actinomycetota > Rubrobacteria > Rubrobacterales > Rubrobacteraceae > Rubrobacter_D. The sequence goes on along the minus strand of DATFPF010000123.1, from coordinate 13,653 downwards.
GACCTCGTCATCACCGACAGCCTGATGCCCAGGATGACGGGCCTGGAGCTCGCCCGCAGCATCAGGAGCAGCGCAGACGCCGACGTGGCGAAGCTCCCTATCATCATGCTCACGTCCCGCCAGGGGGAGCACGACGTAATAGAGGGCCTGCAGACGGGCCTCGACGACTACGTGACGAAGCCCTTCTCCCCGGACGAGCTGGCGGCCCGCGTAAGGACCGCCCTCTGGCGCGCGAGGCGCTGAGCCAGGCGGCGGGAGCTTCGCCTTCGCGGGCCTCTGGCCCAACCCGCTACCAGGCACTTGAGACGCGGTTGCGGCCGGCCTTCTTGGCTGCGTAGAGGGCCTTGTCGGCCGCCTTGAGCAACGCGTCTGCGTCCCCGGCCTCCGCCGAGATCGCGACGCCGGCGCTGATGGTCACCACGCCCCGGGGGGTCCCGCCCTCGTGCGGTATCCCGAGGTCCTCAACGGTCCGGCGCAGCCGGTCGGTGGTGGCGACGGCGTCCTGCTCATCCTGCTCTGGGAGCACGATCAGGAACTCCTCCCCGCCGTAGCGGTAGGCGGCGTCGCCGCCGCGCAGGCCGGTGGCGATGGTGGCGGCCACCCGCCTTAGCACGTCGTCGCCGGCGAGGTGGCCGTAGCGGTCGTTGTAGGCCTTGAAGAAGTCCACGTCGCAGAGTGCTATGGCGTAGCCGTGGCCGTAGCGCTCCGTCCTGCTCTGCAAGACCTGGAGGTCCTCCCGGAGGCGCAGGCGGTTGCCCAGGGAGGTCAGCGGGTCCTGGCGGGACTGCTCGAAGAGCATCCGGTTCAGCTTCTCGAGCTCCCCGTTTTGGAAGGCGAGGCGCCGGTGCAGTTCGGTGACGCGCAGGGCCGAGGTGAGGCGCATACCTAGCTCGTCCCGGTCGAGGGGCTTTGAGAGGTAGTCGTCGGCCCCGGCCTCGAGGCCCTGGAGGAGGTGCTCCCTGTCCCCAAGGGCCGTGAGGAAGATAAAGTAGGTGTAACCATCCCGCGTGTCGCCGCGGACCCTGCGGCAGAGCTCGAGCCCGTCCACCCCAGGCATCATCCAGTCGCTGATGATGGCGTCTATGTCGGGGTTCTCCCTGTAGAGGCCCCAGGCCTCCTCCCCGTCGGACGCCGCCAGGCACTCGTGGCCGAGCTTCTCCACGGCGCGCCGCAGGATGGTGCGGGAGACGGCGTCGTCTTCGGCGATCAGTATCTTCAAGGGCCACCCTCGAGCTCCGCCTCTAGCGCCGGGCGGACGCGCCCGAACTCCTCTTCGAGCTCTTCGAGGAGCCCCGGGGCGCGCGCCAGGTCCCCCGAGGTCCCGACGTCCTGCAGCCCGGCGCAGATGGCGGACATCCGCGCGGCCCCCATGTTGCCGCTGCTCCCCTTGAGGGTGTGGGCTACCCGCTTGACCCCCTCGGCGTCCCCGGCCTCGACGGCCTCCCTGAGCTCGGCCAGACGCGATGAGGCGTCGTCGAAGAACATCTCGGCGAGCTCCGTGAGCAGCCCCGCGTCCCCGAGGTCCCTCAGGCTCGCCAGCACCTCGGGGTCGAGTACGCTGCCGTCCCCGTTCGGTGCCGCCCGGGCCTCAGAGGTGGCAGCCGCCCCCCCGGAGACCCAGCGGCCAAGGACCTCCTCGAGCTCCTCCTGGCGCACCGGCTTCGCCAGGTAGTCGTCCATGCCGGCGGCGAGGGCCTTCTCCCGGTCTCCCTGCATGGCGTTCGCGGTCATGGCGATGATGGGGACGCTGTGCCCTTCGCCCTCCCAGGCGAGCGCGGCCTCGCGGCGCCTGATCTCGGCCGTCGCCTCGTGTCCGTCCATCTCCGGCATCTGCACGTCCATCAGGACGGCAGCGTAGCGGTTACGGGCGAGGGCTTCCAGCGCCTCGAGGCCGTTCTGGGCGACGTCCACCCTGTAGCCGAGCCTCTCGAGCATCCTGGCTGCGACCTTCTGGTTGACGGGGTTGTCCTCCGCGAGGAGCAGGTGGGCGCGGTGGTCGGTCTGCAGCTCGCGCAGGGTGTGGCGGGTGACGAGGCGCGCGTCCTCGGCCTCCTCCGCCTCTGGCGTGCCCATTACGGTGGCGACGACGTCGTGGAGCTCGGACTGCCTTACCGGCTTGGTCAGGTAGGCCTCTATGCCCGCCTGCCGCGCCTCGTCGCCGTCGCCGCGCTGGCCTATCGAGGTAAGGAGGACCATCCGGGTAGAGGCTATGGCTGGGTCTTCGCATATTCGCCTGGCGAGCTGCATGCCGTCCATCCCAGACATCTGCATGTCCAGGATAGCCAGGCCGTAGGGGGCGCCCTCCCGCGCGGCGTCGCGCAGCTTCTCCAGGGCGACGAAGCCGTCCTCGGCCTCGCCGCTCTCCATCGCCCACGAGGAGAGCTGCTTGCGCAGGATGTGGCGGTTGGTGGCGTTGTCGTCCACGATCAGCACCCGCAGGTCCCTCAGGTCCGCCAGGGGTGCCGGCCTCCTGCGGGCGTCGCCCGGCTGCTTCCTCAGCGGCAGCGTGAAGAAGAAGGTCGAGCCGACGCCCGGCTCGCTCTCGACCCCGATCTCGCCCCCCATCAGCCCCACAATCTGCTTCGAGATGGTGAGGCCCAGGCCCGTGCCGCCGTAGCGCCGCGTCGTCGAGGCGTCGGCCTGGGAGAACGACTCGAAGACGCGAGCCTGCTGCTCTTCCGTCATGCCGATGCCCGTATCCTTCACGGTGACGCGCACCGTGGCCCGCTCGGCGTCCTCCCCGGCCAGCTCCGCGTGCAGCACCACCTCGCCCGCTTCGGTGAACTTGATGGCGTTGCCGATGAGGTTGGTGAGGATCTGCCGGATGCGGCCCGGGTCGCCCTCGAGCGCGGTCGGCACGTCGTAGTCGACGAGGCTCGCCAGCTCCAGGCCCTTCTCGTGGGCGCGCTCCGCGAAGAGGGCCACCACGTCCTCGACCGCCATGCGCAGGTCGAAGTCTATGGCCTCGAGGCGCAGCTCGCCTGCCTCTATCTTTGAGAAGTCGAGTATGTCGTTGATGATCGAGAGCAGGCTCTCGCCGGAGAGCTGGATCGTGGAGGCGTACTCCTCCTGCTCCTCGGTGAGGTCGGTATCGATCAGGAGACCGGTCATGCCTATGACGCCGTTCATGGGGGTCCGTATCTCGTGGCTCATGTTCGCCAAAAACTCGCTCTTGGCGCGGTTGGCCGACTCGGCCTCCTCCTTGGCCCTCCTCAGGCTATCGCCGGCCCGCTCCAGCTCGAAGATGGCGTTCTGGAGCTGGGCGGTTCGCTCCTCGACCCGGTTCTCGAGCGACTCGTTGAGGCGCCGGATCTCCTCCTCCGCCCGCTTGCGCTCGGCGAGCTCCCTCTCGGCCTCCTCGTAGAGCCTGGCGTTGTCGACCGCCGAGGCGCTGCGTCGGGCGAGGTCCTCGGCCAGCCTGAGGTCCGCGTCGGTGTAGGGACGACCGGACTCCGCCGAGACCAGCGTGATCGTCCCTAGCGTCTTCGACCGCGCGGTTACGGGCACGATGATCGCGGAGGTGAATCCGATATCGCGCAGGAGCCGCAGGTGCTCCTCGTCGCGGGCCGAGGCCTCGAGCGCCTCCTCCGGGATGTTGGGGTAGAACTCGGGACGGCCCGTCCTGAGCACGTTGTAGATGCCGGTCGGGGCCTCGGGGTCGGTGGGGTAACGCTCCTCGATCTCGCGGGCCAGCTCGACCTTCCGGGGATCCTGGTGGGCCACGGCGAGCCGGTCGAGCGAGCCGTCCTCCGTGAGAATGTCGACGGCGCACCAGTCGGCGAGTTGGGGTATGGCGAGGCGCGCCACGCTCGCGAGGGTGGACCTGTAGTCGAGCGAGGAGGTGAGCTCCGCGCTGGCTTCGGCCAGCAGGCGCACAGCCTCCTCCGCCCGCTTGCGCTCTGTGATGTCCGTCAGGGTGCCGGCCATACGGAACGGCTTACCGTCCTCGTCGCGCTGGGCCTTGCCGCGGCTTACGCAGGTGCGGTACTCGCCGCCCGCGTGCCGCATCCCGAACTCGACCTCGAACTCCTCGCCGCGCTCGAAGTGGACCGTGAGGGCCTCGGAGACCTTCTCGCGGTCGTCGGGGTTCACGAGCCCGAAGAAGGTCTCGATCGTCGGCGTGAAGTCCTGGCGAGAGAGGCCGAACATCTCGAAGAGTCGGTCGTTCCAGAAGATCGTGCCGTCGAGGAGGTCCCAGTCGAAGATGCCGTCGTTCGACCCCTCGACCACAAGGCTGTAGCGTTCCTCGCTCTCCTTCAGCTCGGCGGTCCGATCCTCGACGCGCCTCTCCAGGTCCTCGTTGAGGCGCCGGATCTCCTCCTCGGCCCGCTTGCGCTCCGTGACGTCCTGGACGGTGCCGAGCATCCTGAGCGGCCTGCCTTCCTCGTCCCGGACCACCCGCGCCCTGCGGTGGACGACGCGCTCGGTGCCGTCGGGCAGGATCATGCGGTGCTCGAAGTCGTAGGGCTCGCCCCGGTCCACGGCGCCCTCGAGCCTCTCCGTGAGCATGTGCCGGTCGTCGGGATGGACCATCTCCAGCAGCCTGTCGAGCGTGGGGACGTACTCTTGCGGGGGGTGTCCGTAGATGCGGAAGACCTCGTCTGACCAGGTCACCTCCCCTGTCGTCAGGTCGTACTCCCAGTTGCCGATACTTGCCATGCGCTGCGCCTCGGCCAGGCGGGCCTGGCTCCTGCGCAACCGCGCCTCGGCCTCCTTGCGCTCGGTTATGTCTTGCATCTGGGCGATCAGGTAGAGGGGGTTGCCGCCTGGGTCCCTCACCGCGGAGACGCTGAGCGCGGCCCAGACCGGGTGACCGTCGGCGTAGAGGTAGCGCTTCTCCAGTTGGTAGCCCTCCCTCTCCCCCTCCAGGAGTTCCCTGACCCGCTGCACGCTGACGTCGAGGTCCTCGGGGTGGCTTATGTCCCTGAACGTGAGACGGAGAAGCTCCTCCTCCGTGTAGCCGAGCATCTCGCACAGGGAGCGGTTGACCTGGATGAAGCGCCCGTCGAGGTCGTTCAGGGCCATCCCGACGGCGGCGTCGTCGAACGCGCCGCGGAAGAGCTCCTCGGCCTCCCGAAGCTCCTGCTCGGCCCTCCTGCGCTCGGTGACGTCTACGATGGTCTGGACCGCGCCCGCGTACTTGCCGTCCGCGTCGAAGATTGGCGAGCCTGTGGCGGAGAGGATCTTCTCTGTCCCGTCGGCGGCCGTTGCGGTGACCTCGTAGGACGAGCTAACGCCCTCGTGGCGCATCTCCCGCTGCTTGAGCGTCCTCTCCCTCTCCTCCCCTTCGAGAAAGTCGAAGAAGGACCTTCCGAGCATCTCCCCCGGCGTGAGGCCAAGGATCTCCGCGTACGCCTCGTTGCAGTAGTTGATGAGCCCGCCGTCCGGGTCGATAAAGGCTATGCCCTCCTGGACGGCCTCGACGAGGGTGCGGTACCTCTCCTCGCCCTCCCTGAGGGCCTCCTCCGCCTGCCTGCGCTCCGTGACGTCGCGGGCCGAGGCGAAGATCAGACGCCGCCCGCCGTAGTCCACGGAGCCCACGAACACCTCAACGGGGAAGGTGGTCCCGTCCTTGCGGCGGTGCTCCCCCCGGTGGATGCCCGCAACCTTGCCGGGCTCGCCCGAGAGGGCCCGCTCCCAGAGCGTGGGCCCTTCGGACGAGCGCTTCTCCTCGACGGACATCAAGTTCCCCGAGATGTCCCGTATCTGCAGCGCGAGAAGCTCCTCCCTGCTGTAGCCGAGCGCCCGGCACGCCTCCGCGTTGCAGTCCACGATGTTGCCGGAGGCGTCGTGGACCATAAGGGCGTCAACGGACTGGTCGAAGAGCTGCCTGAACCTCTTCTCGTTCTCCCTGACGGCCTCCTCGGCCATCTTTCGCTCGGTTATGTCGAGCAGGACACCCTGCCAGAAGAGCGGGGTCCCGTCCTCGTCGCGCACGAGCACGGCCTCGTCGCGCACCCACACCACCCGGCCGTCTTTGGCGAACTGCCTGTACTCCACGGCGAAGGGCTCGCCGGTGCGGTTGGTCCGCGCGTCCTCGGCCAGCACCCGCTCGCGGTCCTCGGGGTGGAGCGTCTTCGTCCAGTGCTCGGGGTCGGCCAGCGTCTCCTCGGGCGTGTAGCCCTGAATGGCCTCTATCTGCGGGCTCACGTACGTGGTGACGCTCGGATCCCCTGGCTGCTGGGTGTAGATGACGGCCGGTATGTTCTCGACCAGCGAGCGGTAGCGGACATCGGCCTCTCGCAGCCGCCTCTCCGCCTCTCTCTCCTCGGTTATGTCGACCATGAAGCCCTGCCAGAAGAGCGGGGTCCCGTCCTCGTCGCGCACGAGCACGGCCTCATCGCGCACCCACACCACCCGGCCGTCTCGCCTCAGCATCCGGTACTCGACCTTGAAGGGCTCGCCCGTACTGTCGGTCCGCTCGTCCTCGACGAGGACCCGTTCGCGGTCGTCCGGGTGGAGGAACCGGATCCAGAGCCCGTCGTTGGAGACGTACTCATCGGGCGTGCACCCGAACACGCGCTCCACCTGCGGGCTCACGTAGGTTATCGTGCCGTTGTGGTCGACCTCCTGAGTGTAGGTGATGGCTGGTATCTGCTCCACCACCGTGCGGTAACGGACCTCGGCCTCCCGCAGCCTGTCGTCCGCCTGCTTGCGCTCCGTCACGTCGGCGACGAGGCCCTCTATCGCCACAACGTTGCCCGCCTCGTCGAAGATGCCCTGCCCGTACTCCTCGACCTGCCTCGTCGTGCCGTCCCTGTGGCGGATGGAGTAGAAGATCCTGAAGCGGTCCCGCGCGGCGAGGGCGGCCTGCACCTCGTCCCAGACCCTCCCCCGATCTTCCTCCACTATCAGGCTCTCGTACTGCAGGCCGTCCTCCAGAAAGTCGGCGGCGGGGTGGCCCGTGAGCTCGCGGACGTAGGCGCTGACGAAGATGAAGGGCCAGCCCGGCTCGTTCGTGCACCTGTAGACCATGGTGGGCGCGTTGGAGAGCAGGGTGGCGAAGCGCCGCTCGCTCTCCTGGAGCGCCCCCTCGGCCTCCTGGCGCCTGTCCAGCATCTCGTTGAAGGCGACGGCCACCGCGCCGAGCTCGTCTTTGGGGCTGAGGTCTATCCTGTGCCCCAGGTCGCCTGCCCCGACCTTTGTTGCCCCCTCCCTGAGCTTCTGGAGCGGGGAGATCACGCCCCGGCGCACGTAGAGCACTGAGCCAAGAACCGTAAGAACGGCCAGGGCGCCGAGCAGGACAGCCAGCGCCGTCTCCCTCCTGACGGAGGCCCGCGTCCTTGCGCGGGCCTCCTGCTGGCTCTCCCTCGCCTGCTCCTGCAGCCGGGTGATGATCTCCCTGGCGTCGTCCATCTCGGCCTTGCCCTCGGCGAGCTTGAGATCCCCGGGGCTCGTCGCGCCAGCGCGTCGGGTCGCTATCTGCTGCTCGAAAAGGTCGAGCACTACCCTGTACTGCGCCTCGAGGTCGTTCAGGGTCTGCGGGTCGAGCACCTCCATGCCAGCCGCCGCGTTTGCCTTCTGGGTCTTTTCGAGCTCCCCCTCGAAGTCCCGGCGGCCCCCCTCGTAGGGCTCTAGGAACCCCTGTTCGCCGTTCAGCAGGTAGCCCCGCTGGCCGGTCTCCATGTTGAGCAGGTCGATCTCGAGGTCGTCCACGCGTAGGTGGAGGTCGACCGCCTGCACCTGACGCTCGAGGTTGACCTCGGCGATCCTGTATGACTCGAAGGCGACGATGCCGGCCAAGAGCAGGATCATCGCGAGCAGCAGCGCGAGCCCCAGGTACAGGCGGGCCCGGACCGTGCTCAAAGCGCCCTTGAGATCCATACCGGCCACGCGACGCTAGGCCCGACCGCCGGGGAGGATCCGGACGAGATATTGCACGCCACCATCGTCATGTTTTACCTCTTGCTTGCATCGGTTTACGCCACCCGGGGGCCTCGCCAGGCATCATAGACCACCCCCCAGCACGCATTCTGCGACGTATATTACGACGAAGCGGTCCCCAGGACCACGTGGCTCCCCCGGCGCGACGGGGGCGAGGGAGGCCGCCGGCTCAGGCGCGGGGCAGGCGGACGGTGAAGGTGGTGCCCTCGCCGGGGACGCTCTCGACGGTAACCCGGCCCCCGTGGTTCTCGGCGACGTGCCTTACGATGGAGAGGCCGAGGCCCGTCCCGCCGGTCGCCTTGGAGCGCGCCTTGTCCACCCTGTAGAACCGCTCGAAGATGCGCGAGAGCTTCCCCTCGGGGATGCCGATGCCCGTGTCGGCGATGCTTATGACGACCTCGCCCCCCTCCGTGCCCCCTGTTACCTCGACCCTTCCCCCCGCCGGCGTGTACTTCACGGCGTTGTCCACGAGGTTCGTGAACATGGAGGTTAGCTGCGTCTCGTCGCCGCGGACGGTGTAGCGGGCCGCCTTGCCGAATCGTTTCCACTGCAGCGTTATGTTTTTCCTGCGGGCCACCCTCCTCATGCCCGAGAGCACGCTCATGAGGACGCCGCGCACGTCCACGAGGGTCGGATAGTCCGTCCTCTCCTGGCTCTCCAGGCGGGCGAGGTCGAGGAGGTCGGTGATCAGGTTCGCGAGCCGCCCGGTCTCCCTCTTGAGCTGGGCGGCGAAGAGGCGGGCCTGGACCGGGTCCTCGTCCAGGCTCTCCTCAAGGCTCTCGGCGAGCAGCTTCAGGCTGGTCGCGGGGGTCTTGAGCTCGTGGGAGACGTTGGCCACAAAGTCGCGCCGGATCTTGTTGACCCTCTGCAGCTCGTCGGGGCTGACGGGGCCCGGCATCGGCCCCTCGCGCTCCCCGTTCTCGCGCCTCTCTAGCGCCAAGGGCTAGCCCGGCCGCCCCGCGCCGGCCCTGAGCCTCGCCTCGAACCTGTAGCCCAGGCCCCGCGCCGTGTGGATGAAGTCGTAGGAGCTCTTCTCCTCCAGCGCGGCCCGGATGCGCCGTATGTGCACGTCTATGGTGCGCGACGAGCCGACGCCCGCGTGCCCCCAGACCTCTTTGGCGAGCTCCTCACGGCTCCTGAGCTCCCCCGGCGTGGAGGCGAGCGCCGCCAGGAGCTCGAACTCCTTGAGCCGCAGGTCGAGCGGCTCGCCGCCCGCGCGGGCCGTGAAGTTCTTGGTGTCCAGCTGGATGTCGCCGGCCTCGATGAGCTTGCCGCGCCCACCCGTCTCGCCGCGCTTCAGGTTCGCGTTGATGCGGGCGACGAGCTCCTTCATCCCGAACGGCTTGGTCACGTAGTCGTCCGCGCCGGCCTCGAAGCCGCGGACCTTGTCCTCCTCTGCGTCCTTGGCCGTGATCATGACGATCATCACGCCCTGGTCCCGCTCCCGGATCCTCTCGCAGACCTCTATCCCCGACTCGCCCGGAAGCATGATGTCGAGGAGTATGAGGTCCGGCCTGAGCTTGCGCGCCATCCTGAGGGCCTCGACCCCCGTCGTCGCCTGGCTTACCCCGAAGCCGCTCCGGGAGAGGTTGTAGGCGAGGGTCCCCATGATTACCTCGTCGTCCTCTACTATCAGGATCTCCGCCTCGTTCGCCACCAGAGCCCACCCTTTTCCGTGCTTCCGTCCCGGCCAGACCGGAGTATAAACGCCGGGTTCCCACGCTTCAGTTTTTTAACAGGCATTTAACGGTGGACCCCGGGAGCCTGAATGGCCCGCCCGCTTCGAGCGCTACACAGCACGCCCACCGACGACATGCGACCGGTCTATTACCCGCGTAGTCGATGCCGAGAGCCTGGAACCAAAGGCCAAAGCCGTCTGGCCATCTTCGTGGAGCACCCCTTCCACGTAGCTTGGTCATGAATCCGCGCTTGTCCGCACCGTGGTGTCGGAGCGCTAAGTCCTCCGTTCCCCGACAAAGGGGCGAAGGGACCGTTCGTCGGTTTGCGCGGACCCCGCCCGGCACGCCACAGCCCCGCAGGAGAAGTTTTACCTGCGTTTAACCCGGGGTGCCGGGAGCCGTCATATACTGCGCCGGGGTTCGGGCGGAGCCCCGCCCGGATGAGGCGACGACAGGGTCAGGAGGGGGAGTAGTGGGTGATTCGGGAGACTCTCGGCGTAATGCCGAACGGCTGTGGCGGCGCGTCCCCGCCGGGCGCGGCGGGCTCCTCTGTCGGGCTATGATGGCTGCCGGGCCGTACCTCCGCAGCAGGTGAAGACCTTCCTTAGGCAGAAAAAAGTCGGCCCGGGGGTTGGCACGGTCCTCGCCGGAGCGGGCATCACGGCCATCGTGTTCACCCTCTACGCGCTGACGCTGGCGCCGACGATCCTGCCATACGACTCGCCCAACCTGCTCGACGTGCCGATGCTCCAGATGCAGGCCTGCGTGCTCGGCATGACGCACCCGACAGGCTACCCGTCCTACCTCATGTTGACGCACCTCCTCACGTACCTGCCCTTCGGCGACTGCGCCTACCGCACCAACCTCGCCTCCGCCGTCTACGCGGCGCTGGCCGCATCGGCGGTCTTCGCTGGCGGGTATCTGCTGGGCCGGCGGGTGGCGGCCGCGGCGGCGGCCGCGCTCGCTTTCGGGGTTGGCGTGACGCTCTGGTCGCAGGCCGTGATCGCCGAGGTCTACACCCTTAACGCGCTCTTCGTCGCCCTCACCCTGCTCGCCCTCCTCCTCTGGCGGGAGGGCGGGAGGGACCGTTACCTCCTGCTCTTCGCCTTCCTGGCGGGCCTGTCCCTGACCGATCACCTCACCAGCGGGTTGCTCCTGCCCGCCGGTTTGCTCTTCGTCGCGCTCGTGGACCGGCGCAAGCTCCTTGACGCGAGGCTGGCGCTCAGGGGCCTCGGGCTCTTCCTTGTGGGGCTCCTGCCGTACCTCTACCTCCCGCTCCGCTCCGCGATGAATCCTCCCTTCGTGGCGAACAACCCGACAAACCTGGAGCGGTTCTGGTACGTGGTGAGCGGGGGCAACCTCACGGGCGGGTTCTTCGCCTTCGGGCCCGCCGAGCTGCCGGGGAGGCTGCTCTTCTACTGGGGCCACCTCCTTGACAACATGCACTGGGGCCTGCTGGTGGCGGCGGCGGTCGGCCTCGCGGCGCTCCTGCTCTGGGACCGCCCGGCCGCTGGCCTCCTCGGGTTCCTCTACCTCGGTTGGGTCTTCTACTCGATCGAGAACGACATCCCGGATATCGAGATCTACTTCGTCCCCACCTACCTGGTGCTGGCCCTCGCCGTCGCCGCGGGGATCGGGCTCCTGCTGGCCGAGGCGGAGGACATCCTCGCCCGGTTCCCGCGGGCGCCGAAGGGGACGACGCTGGGCGTCCTCTCGGTCGCGCTGGTGATCTTGCCGCTGCTCGACGTCGGGAACTCTTACGCCAGAAACGACAGGAGCGAGGGCTGGCGGGGGCACGAGGTCATAGAGGACGTGGCCCGGAACGCCGCGCCGAACGCCACGATCCTGCACCACAGGAGCAACCTCTGGTACATGGTGCTTGTCGAGGAGCGGCGGCGGGACCTCACCCTCGTCGACCCCTTCTGGCACAACAGGGACATCGGGTACGCCGACATCGTCTGGCCCGCCGACCTTGACCTCGCCGCCACCGACCGCATCTACGGCACCGACGACTTCACGGGCGTGGTCGCCGCGAAGAAGGCGGCGGAGAACGGCCCCGTCTACATCCTCGACCAGGACGACGTCAACCCCAAGGGACTCTACGAGGCCGGGTTCCGCACGGTCCACGTGCAGGGGGCACTCTACGAGCTGGTCGCACCGGACGAAGGGCCCACGGACCGCGCGAAATGAGGCCCCCGCGACCGGGCCGGCCTCAGGCTCCGCGCCTGGCGACGATGAGGACGTCTTTGTTCTCGAAGGCCACCCGGTAAGCACCGGGGCTTGCCCTGAAGGCCATCCAGTAGTCGAGGGTGGGCCTGTCCGGCATGTTCTTGTAGAGGACTACGTACCCGACGTCGTGCCGCTCAAGGAGCTGGCGGGTGCGGCCGTCGACCGGGTGTCGCATAACCCAAAGCACGTCCCGGGGCGGTTGCGGGCCCGTGGGGGGCAGGTCCCTGGGATTTGCGATCTGCCACGGCTCGAACGACTGGAGCGCGGAGTACCCGCCCATGGCGAGCATCATGCGGCTCGGCACCTGGTTCGCGTGAGGGCTCACCATTATGTTGCCGTCGTCGTTGTGCTCTTTGAGCCAGGCGCCGGCCGCGGCGATCTGGGGCGTGATCGTGAGCTGGACGCTAGGGCCCGCTGCGATCTTTAGGCTCTGCACCGTTCCGAACGCTACCGAGCTCCCCACCAGGAGCGCCACCGTCGAGGCTGCGAAGACCACGGCCGGCCTGCGGGGCCCGAGCGAGCGCCAGATCGCCACGACGGCCACGGCGGCCAGGATGGCCGCCGGCACGCCGACGTCGCGCCCGAAGCGCTGCGGGAAGCCCGTAAGGGGCATCCGGCTGCCGGCGAACAGCAGCAGGGCCCACAGGAGCACGGTGATCTGAGCCAGCGCTTGCGGCCGGCTGACGCGGCCCCCGATCAGGTCGGCCACAACGAGCAGCGCGCCGAGCAGCCCTAGCCAGACCACGGGCTGCGTTACCATGGTCCCGACCAGGAAGCCCAAGGGGTACGTGGCCTGCGTTCCGACCGCCATGCCGACGGCGGTCGCCGAAGCCCCCGCCCCGGACCCGTCAACGAGGCCAGCCACAGCCCGCGGCAGGTCGTAGGTATCCCAGGCGTAGACGACGGCGAGGGAGCCCAAAAGCGCGAGCGAGGCGAGAAGCGCGAGCCCCTCCCTCCGTCCGCGCGCGAGCAGGTAAGGCACGAAGACCAAAGCGACCGCCGCCAGCAACGCCGCCTCGTAGAGGCTCGCAACCGGGTGGTAGAGCACGACGGAGGAGCCGAGCAGCGAGAAGAGGAGGCCGGCCCGGGGGGAGGGCGAGGCGTAGAGCCCGGCGAGCGCGGCGATCGTCAGGACGAGCAGGAACTGGCTGGTGACCAGGTTCGGGTACATGGCGTCGTTGTAGTAGTAGTAAGTGCCGCCGAGGAGGACGCCAGAGAAGAGCGCGGCGGCCAGCCCGTGCGGCCGGCCCCACACGCGGCGCGCGAGGGTGTAGCAGGCCAGGGGCGGCAGGAGCAGAAGCACAGGGGCCAGCACGGGGAAGATCTCAAGCGGCTCGAGGCCGCTCAGGCGGGAGACCATAGCGGTCAGCGTGTGGAAGCCGGGGGGGTAGATCAGGTACGGTTCGATCTCCCCCCTGGTCATCATCAGGTTGGCCATGACCGCGTGCGAGTAGTGGTCCACGCCGCGCATGAACGGCCAGTCGTGCAGCACAGGGCCTGCGTAACCCCGGAAGAGCGCCAGCAGCAACACACCGGCCAGCGCGACCCTGTGCCCCACAGCCGAACCCGGCACGGGCGGCGCCTCCCCTGGGAAGGGGTAAGGGGATCCCGGCTTGCGGCGGGAGACCACCAGTTGTGCCGCGCCGGCCACCAGCACCAGCGACGCGACCGCGGCCATCGGCGCAGCCGCGAGCGCGTCCCGACTGCCGGGCACGGCCCCCAGGCCCGTCCACAGCGCGAGCCCGAACGCAGGGACGAGCACCACCAGCGCCGGCATGATCAACGGTCTGGGCTCGGGGACGGGTGCCACGCCCTTCGTCCCTGCCGGCCCGAACCTTGCGTACGCCAGAAGCCCCGTCAG
>DATFPF010000122.1:0-25053 GCA_035264945.1 Rubrobacter sp. | reverse complement strand
CGCGACCTACCGCGCGCTCGACCTCGGCCTCGGCGTCAGCCTGGACGACGTCCACGACCCGGACACCCGCGCCCTCCTCGACACCCTCGACCGCGCCGGCATCGACGTGACCGTCAAGCTCGCCTCCACGGACTTCGGCATCGCGATCCTCTACGTCGTCGGCGGCGAGCGCGAGCCGGGCCATACCCCGCACCCTCTCGCCCTCACCGCCTGCGGCGAGGCCGCCGACCCCGACCGCGAGAGGGCCCTGAAGAAGGCGCTCATGGAGTTCTGCGCCGGCCGCTCCCGAAAGCCCTTCGACAACGGCCCCCTCTCCCGCGTGACCGCCGTAGCCCCGGGCCCCTACGTCGGACGCGCGATCCGGGCGGCCACCCTGAAGCACGATGAGGAGAGGGGCCTGCGCGAGGCTGTGGCCTGGCTCGGCATGGACGCCCACGAGATGCGTGACCTCCTCGAAGACCCCGTTTTCGCGGTCCGTTCCCGGGTGGACTTCTCCTCCCTGCCCGAAAACCAGACCGAAACGGGAGATGGCTCCGATGCCGGAATCGTGGCGGGCCGGCTGCTCGAAGGGGGCCTCGACCCCCTCTACGCGGATCTCTCGCCGCCAGGCGGCGGGGTGCGGGTGGTGAGGGCAATCGTGCCGGGCCTCGAGGTCGAGACGGCGAGCTACGGCCGCATCGGGGCCCGCAACCTGCGCCGGATGCTCCGCCGCGACGACGGCCTCGCCGGCACCGACGCCCCGCCGGCCGGTGCCCGGCCCATCCTTCTGCCCGAAGACCGCCGCGAAGAGTTCGGCCTCCGACCGTGGCTTGACGTGGAGGCGTTGAACCGTCGTGTGGGGCGCCTCTACCCGCTCTACCGCGAGCCCTCCCGCCACGTGGCGGCCCTCGTCGCCGCCGGTGTCCTCTGAGGCCCGGTCCGGGATCCGGCGGGCGGGGCCCACGGTCGGGAGGCCCAACCGTGGCGCTGGGAGGAGATCCAGATGAGGTGGCCCGTGGATAGGAAGGGAGGCGACCGGCCCATAGCGGACATCATGCGGGTCCCGGGGCCGGAGAAGTGGCAGGTGCTGGCGGAGAAGGGCGCCCCCACTTTCCTCCTGCTCGACGGCGGGGCCGTGGGCGGCCCGGCGAGTCCCGCGCGGCCGGACGCCGAGGGCGCGGCGCTGGCCGCGTCGGCAGAGGCCATCTACAAGGGGCTGTCCCACGCGGAGCGCGGCGCCTGGCCCGGAGGCGTCGCGTTGGCGCTCCAGATGCTCGCGGATCGCTCGTTCTTCCCGCCGGCCGCTCCGCCGGTTGGCGTCCGTCGCGATGAAGGCGGGACGTTCAGGGCGCTGGCCGAGGGGCGGTACGTGCGGGTTGTCAACTTCCACGCGACGCCCCGGCGCGCCGCCGGGGGGTTCGAGGAGCAGATCTCGCGTCTCGCCCAGAGCTTCGCGCCCGTCTCCCACGCCGACCTGATGGGCCTCGTCGCCCGCGGCGAGTGGCCCCACGACAGGCCCGGCGTAATCCTCAACTTCTTCGACGGTTTCAGGGACAACCACGATGTGGCCGCCCCGATCCTCGACCGGCTCGGCCTGATCGGCTGGTTCTTCCTGGTATCGGGCTGGGTCTCCTCCCGCCCACAAGACCAGCGCGCCTTCGCCGACCGCCACATGATGAACCTGCCCTACGACGAAAGCGACCTCCCCGAAAACGGCCGCCTCGCTCTCTCGCCGGAGGAGGTCTGGGACCTTGCCCGGCGCGGCCACGTCATCGCCTCCCACACCCAAAGCCACACCACCGCCTCGCCATCCTTCGCCCCAGACCTCTCGCCCGAAGCCCTGGCGCGGGAGGTCGCCGGCTCGAAACAAACCCTGGAAGGCCTCGCCGGCAAACAGGTACGCGCCTTCGCGTGGCGCGAGGGCACGCCGCTCGGCGCCGAGCGGCGTGCCGACGAGGCGCTAGCGAACTCCGGCTACGAGCTCCTGTTCGCCAACCACGCCGTGCAACTGATACCCAGGCCACCGGCCGGGGCGAGTTAGTCCCCCGCGGGAGGGGCGGGTTCCGGTAGGGGGAAGAGCCCCAGGAAGCGTTCGAACGCGGGCCGGTCGCCCTCTATCTTCAGGTCCCCGGCCTCGAGCGCCTCGGCGAGCGGACGGCCCGCGTAGACCAACTCCGCCAGCGTCCCGGATTCGGCCTCGACGATCACGTCGGGACGCTCCGCGGTTCCGCGGGAGATCTCGAACCGTCTCCCCTCCACAACGGCGCGGAACCGGTCCTCGCCGAACCTGAGCTCGTAGCTCGCCACTAGCCCCTCGGCGGCGAGCGGGTCGAACATCGTCCGGAAGGAGAGCACGAGCGAGTCCACGCCGAGCGCGGCGTCGCGGGGCTTGGAGGGGGACCGGGCTCCCCACCGCCCCAGCCGGACGATGACCGGCTCCAGCTCTTCGCCCCACTCGGTAAGCTCGTAGACGCGGGAGGCCGCCGGCGGCGGGAGCTTCCGACGGCGCACGATCTCGGCCCCCTCCAGCTCGCGGAGCCGCTGGGAGAGGACGTTGGGGCTCGCGCCCGGCAGGCCCGCCTTGAGGTCGGTGAAGCGCTTGGGACCGAGCAACAACTCGCGCACAACTAGCAAGGCCCACCGCTCGCCAACGAGGTCGAGCGCATGGGCGGCGGCGCACCCATCGTCGTACGTGCGCCGCTTCGATGCGGGCGTGATCGTCATGCCCAAAAGTCTACCACCGCCACTCCTGATGTGCTCCTGAATAGTAGATTTAGGCAATTTGCTAGTTGTGTTTTAGGACCAAAACCGTATGCTCCGGTAGGGAAGATTTCGAGCCTGGCGCGCAAGGGAGGTCGCTGTGAGAAGAGTGGTAGCGGTGGAGATGGTGTCGCTGGACGGGGTTATGGGATCGCCGGAAGAGTGGGCCTTCGCCTACTCCGACGCCGAGATGGAAGAGACGAACGCGGCGGGGATGGCCGCGTCGGACGCGTTGCTGCTCGGCCGGGTGACCTACGAGACGATGGCCGCCTTCTGGCCGAACCAGCCGGGCGGCACGCCGATGGTGGACTACATCAACTCCGTGGCAAAGTACGTGGTTTCGACGACCCTGGAGGGGCCGCTCGGGTGGAACAACTCTGCCCTGATCGAGGGCGAAGTCGCGGAGGGGATCGCGGAACTAAAGCGGCAACCGGGCAAGGACATTACGATAATCGGCAGCGACACGCTGGTCCACTCCCTTCTGCGGGAGGGACTTCTCGACGAGCTCAGGCTTCTGGTCCATCCCGTCGTCGTGGGCGGCGGCAAGCGCCTCTTCGAGGAGGGCGGATCCCTGGTGGAGCTCGAGCTCGTCCGCTCCAAGACGTTCGGCACAGGCGTCGTCTCCCTCGACTACCGGCCGGTTGGAAAGGGAGGGGAGGGGTAGATGGAGCCGCTGCTCGAGGGCAAGAACGCCGTGGTCTACGGCGCGGGGGGCGCCATCGGCGGCGCGGTCGCCCGCGCCTTCGCGCGGGAGGGGGCCCGGGTATCTCTGGCCGGACGCACCCTTGACAAGCTCGACGAGGTGGCAGGGCAGATCCGATCCGCCGGAGGGCTGGCCGAGACGGCCGTTGTCGACGCCCTCGACGAGGGGGCCGTCGATGGGCACATCGGCGCGGTTGTCGAGGAGGCGGGGGGCGTGGACGTGTCGTTCAACGCCATCTCGATCCGGGACGTCCAGCTGACCCCGCTCGTCGAGATGCCGCGGGAGGACTTCTTGAGCCCGATCCTGACCGGCACGATGACGCACCTTTTGACGGCGAGGGCCGCGGCGCGGCGCATGGCCGAGAGGGGCTCCGGCGTCATCCTTACGCTCTCCGCATCGGCCGTCCGCGCCCACGTCCCCGGTGTGTACGTTGGGGGCTTCGGGGTCGCGTGCGCGGCGATCGAGGCCCTTACGAAACAGTTGGCGGCCGAGCTTGGGCCGAGCGGCATCCGCGCGAACTGTCTGCGGTTGGAGGGGATCCCGGAGAGCTGGAAGGGCGCCTCGACCGGGGACTGGTCAGGGCCGCCGGCGGAGATCGAGGCTCACATAAGGGCCAGGTCCCTGCTGGGCCGGGCGACGACGCTGGCCGACGTCGGGAACGCTGCCGTGTTTCTGGCCTCCGGGCGGGCCGCCGCGACGACCGGAACCGTCCTCAACCTGACAAGCGGCACGGTGGTGGACTGATGCGCGCCGGCCACGCCAACCCGTCCGAAAGGGGCGCGGCCCCCGAGCGAGCGAAGGACGTCGTGGGCAACGCGGGACAGGGGGCGCGGAACGCGCCGGTGAGGGGACGCGCCGTGCCCGAGCACCGGGCGCCATCGGGAAGGGAGAGGTCTTGAGCAGCCTTCAGCGGCAGGTCCAGGAAGCAATCGACGGGTTGGCCGAGTCGGGGGTCGAGCGGGGGCTGCAGGTCGCCGTCTACCGGCACGGCGAGCCGGTGGTCGACGCCGTCGCGGGCGTCGCGGATCACGAGACCGGGCGCCCGCTCACCCCGGACACGCCGATCTACGTCTACTCTGTCGGCAAGGGCGCCACGGCCACCGTGGCGCATGTGCTCGTCGGGCGCGGCGCGTTCGACTACGACACCCCGATCGTGGATCTGTGGCCCGAGTTCGGCGCCCACGGCAAGGAGACCGCCACCGTGCGCCACGCCCTTACACACACCGTCGGCGTGCCGGGCATCCCGGAGGAGACCACTCCAGAGGACCTGTGCGATTGGGACAAGATGTGCGCGGCTATCGCCGACGCCGAGCCCTGGTGGGAGCCGGGAACCAGAACCGCGTACCACGCCTACCCCTTCGGCTACATCGTCGGGGAGATCGTGCGCCGGGCCACCGGCAGACCGATCTCGCAGGTTCTTCGGGAGGAGGTGGCCGGGCCGCTGGGCGTCGCCGACGAACTCTTCTTCGGGGTACCCGAGTCCGAGCTCGGCCGGCTGGCCGGGCTGGAGGACGCGGAAGGCGGCGCGGAGATGCTCGCCTCGATGCCAGACGACGCGCCGTTCTTCAAGCTGGGACCGCGGGCAGTGGTCCCGACGGCCGGGTTCGGCAACCGCCCGGACGTACTGATGGCCGACATCCCCGCCGGCGGCAAGACCTCCGCCCGCGCCACCGCGCGCATGTTCGCGGCGCTGCTGGATGAGGTCGACGGGGTTAGGCTCATCTCACCCGGGCGGCTGCGCGAGGTCTCCGCCGTGGCGTTCAGCGGGATCGACCAGATCATGGGAAACCCGGTCTCCTGGGCTCTGGGTTACTCCGTCGGCCGCATCGGGACCGATGCCAAGGAGACCCCGACCGCGTTCGGGATGGGGGGCGTCGGCGGGAGCTACGCGTACGCGGACACCGAGACCGGTATCTCGTTCGCCCTTACCAAGAACCGTCTCACCATGGATTTCGGCGCCGCCGAGCAGGTCGCCGGGATCGTCGCGAGGTCGGTCGCCGGCAGCTGAAGTACGAGGAACGCCGTGGGTGACGCGGCAGTGCAGACCACACGCAAGGAGGACACGTTATGGAATACAAGCTCGAGCTGGTCCCGATCCCGGTCGCAGACGTGGATCGCGCGAAGGCCTTCTATACGGAGAAGATGGCGTTCGAAGAGGACCTGGACCACAGCGGCGGCGAGGGGTTCCGGGTGGTGCAGCTCACGCCGCCCGGGTCGGCGTGCTCCATCGCGGTGGGGACCGGGATCTTGGACACGCCGCCCGGCTCCGTGCGGGGCCTCCACCTGGTAGTCCCGGACATCGACGCGGCGCGCGCGGAGCTCGCCGACCGCGGGGTGGACGTCGGCGAGGTCCGGGACCTTGGGGGCATCCTCTACGCCGCCTTCGACGACCCCGACGGCAACGGGTGGACCCTGCAGCAGTTGACCGGACGCGGGTAGACCATCGAAGGGAGGACGAACATGGGCAAGGTGGCCACGGGGCTCTCGATGTCGCTGGACGGCTTCGTAGCGGGCCCGAACGACGGCCCGGGGCAGCCGCTGGGTGAGGGCGGCGAGCGTCTCTTCGCGTGGTACTCCGCCGGCGATACCGAGTACGGGCTGCCCGGCACCGAGATGGTGTTCAGGGTCTCGCGCCAAAGCGCCGAGATGCTTCGGGAGGCGCACGCGGGCATGGCGGCGTTCGTGACTGGACGGAGGACGTTCGACATAACCAACGGGTGGGGCGGCAGCCCCCCTCTGGGCGTGCCGACCTTCGTCGTCACCCACGAGGTTCCGGATGGGTGGGTCTACGAGGGATCGCCGTTCGTGTTCGTCACGGACGGCGTCGAGAGCGCCGTTGAGAGGGCGAGGGCGGTAGCTGGTGAGAAGGACGTCGCCGTCGGCGCTGCCAGCATCGCCCAGCAGTGCATCAGGGCGGGACTCCTCGACGAGATACACATCGACCTCGTGCCCGTCCTGCTTGGGGACGGCGTCCGGTTGTTCGAGCACCTCGGTGCCGGGCCGATCGAGCTGGAGAGAACCAGGGTGATCGAGGGCGCGGGGGTGACGCACCTCACCTTCCGCGTCGTCAAGTAGCGGGGGCCACGCGAGGGGCCTCGTCCCGGTCATGTGTTGGACGCGGGATCGCGCCGGCAAGGTTAGACGATAAGAGAGGGGACGAAGTGGAAAGCGAACCCGGCGGCAACTACGCCGATGTCAACGGCCTGAGGATGTACTACGAGATCCACGGCGCGGGAAGGCCGCTGGTCTTGCTGCACGGCGCTTACATGACGATCGACGATATGGGGGCGGTACTGCCCGAGCTTGCCAAGTCCCGGCAGGTCGTCGCCGTCGAGCTGCAGGGTCATGGGCGCACGGCAGACATAGACCGCCCGCTCGCCTACGAGCAGATGGCCGACGACGTCGCCGCCATGCTGCGGCAGATGGGCATCGAAGAGGCCGACGTCTTCGGCTTCAGCATGGGGGGCGGCGTTGCCCTTCAGGTTGCAATCAGGCACCCCGGGGTGGTGCGCAAGCTGGTCGTCGCCTCGGCCTCCTACACCGGCGACGGCATGCACTCCGAGTTGCTTGAGATGATCCCGGACATGACGCCCGAGGTCTTCGCCGGGACGCCGATCGAGGAGGCCTACCTCAGGACGGCGCCCAACCCTGACGATTTCCTCACGCTGGTCGCCAAGCTGAAGCGGCTCGACATGGAGCCCTTTGCCTGGCCGCCCGATGACATCCGGGGGATCGCCGCGCCCACCCTGCTCATCGTCGGGGACTCCGATGCCATCCGCCTCGAGCACGCCGTCGAGCTTTTCGGGCTGCTCGGCGGCGGCGTGATGGGTGACCTGGCCGGCCTTCCTAAATCCCAACTCGCTGTGCTCCCCGGCACCACGCACTTCGTCCCCCCAGGCAGCGGGGTCCTTGACCGCCCCGATCTGCTGCTGTCGATGATCCCGCCTTTCCTCGACGCGCCCGTGCCGGGGGAACAGGGGGCCGGATGAAGGAGGGACGGAACGGGGAGGACAGGCGATGAGCAAGGGAGGTCTTTCCGGGGCGCGGCTCGACCGAATGCACGACGTCATGGCCGGGCACGTCGAACGCGGCCACGCGCCGGGCATCGTCACGCTGGTCAGCCGGCGCGGCGAGACGCGCGTCGATGCGATCGGTACGAAGGCCGTCGGCGGACGCGACCCGATGCGGCGCGACACCATCTTCCGCGTCGCCTCGATGACCAAACCCATAGCGGCCGTGGCGGCCATGATCCTGGTGGAGGAATGCCGGCTGCGGCTGGACGATCCGGTGGACCACCTGCTGCCAGAGCTGGCCGACCGCCAGGTGCTCAGGCGGCCAGACGGGCCGCTCGACGACACGGTGCCCGCGAACCGGCCGATAACCCTGCGCGACCTCTTGACCCTGCGGCTCGGGATCGGGGCTGTGCTGGCCCCCCCCGGGCGGTACCCGATCCAGGGGGCGATGGAGGAGGCTGGCGTCGCCCCAGGGCCTGACTCGCCTTCGCTCCCGCCCGACGAATGGATGCGGCGCCTAGGCGGTCTTCCGTTGATCCACCACCCGGGCGAGAGGTGGATGTACGAGACCGGCTCCGACGTGCTCGGCGTCCTGATCTCACGCGCCGCCGGCTGTCCGCTAGAAGCGTTCTTCCGCGCGCGCATCTTCGAACCCCTGGGTATGAACGACACCGGCTTCAGCGTGCCGGCCGCGAAGATGGGCCGGCTGCCGCCCTGCTACCGGGCCGACCCCGAGACCGGGAAGCTCAAGCTCCACGACGACGCGGGGGAAAGCAGGTGGGGCAGCCCTCCAGCCTTCGAGTCGGGCGGCGGGGGGCTCGTCTCGACCGTCGACGACTACCTGGCCTTCTGCCGGATGATGCTTGACGGGGGCAGGCACGACGGGGAGCGGATCCTGTCGAGGCCCTCGGTCGAGCTCATGACCACTTACCACCTGACCCCCGGGCAGCGGCAGGGAACGGAGATGATCCTCGGGGAAAACGGCGGCTGGGGTTTCGGCATGTCCGTGGCCACGAGGCGCGAGGATCTTGCAACCACCCCCGGACGCTTCGGCTGGGACGGCGGCTACGGCACCTCCGGGTACTCCGACCCGCGGGAGGACATGGTCGGCATCCTTATGACCCAGCGCCTGGTCGGCCCAGACTCGCCCCGCATCGACCTGGATTTTTGGACCTCGGCATACGCGGCGATAGATGACTGAAGGGCGCGTCTATGCCGGAGAACTGTCGGAACGGTCCAGCCGTCCCGGCCTCGACCGCAGGAGGAGAATCGACGTGAGAAGGGTGATCGTCTCGGAGTTCGTGTCTTGGGACGGGGTGATGGGGGCGCAGGACCGCTGGCGCTTCCCTTACCGGAGCGACGAGTTGGGGACCGAAAGAGATGGGTAGCGCCGCGAGAAGGCGTGTGCTGTTCGTCCACGGCGGCGGAGAAGGCGCGCACGAGGAGGACCAGAAGCTGGCGGCGAGCCTGCAAGACGCACTGGGCGCCGGGTACGACGTGAGCTCTCCGAAGATGCCGAACGAAGACAGCCCCGAGGTCGAGGCCTGGAAAGATAGGATCTCAGAAGAACTCGCCGCGATGGACGCTGAGGTGGTCCTGGTCGGGCACTCTTTGGGCGCCTTGTTTCTGCTCAAGTACCTCTCCGAAGAGGAGCTAGAGAAGCCCGTCGCCGGGCTGTTCCTCGTCGCTGCGCCCTACGTGGGAACCGGGGGTTGGGAGGTCGAGGAGGGGGCGCTTCGGAAGGACTTCGCGTCGAAGCTCCCCGAAGGTTTGCCGGTGTTCTTCTACCATGGCCGCGACGACAACGTGGTGCCTTTCGGGCACCTCGCGCTCTACAGAGGAAAACTTCCGCGAGCGACCTTCCGCTGGTTCGATGGCCTGCGGCACCAGTTCGACGACGACCTCTCCATAGTCGCCCAGGACATCGAGGAGTCCCGCGGCCCAACCGCAGACCGTAGCGGGGAGATCGACCTCCCGGCCGAACTAGGCAAACCCGTGCGCCGAGCACTCGTGGGCGCCGGCTACCGGCGGCTGGAGCAACTCGCCGGGCTCGACGAGTCGGAGGTCGGGGCATTGCACGGCGTGGGCCCGAAGGCGCTCGGGCAACTGCGCCGCGCCCTCGACTCGCGCCGCCTGTCGTTCGCCGGCGGGAGGGACCGTTCTGCCGGAGAGAGAGCATGAGACCCATGACGGAGCCCGAACGTCAGGAATTCCTCGCCGGGCCGCACGTGGCCGTGCTGAGCATCGCCAAGGACGGCGGGGCGCCGCACGCCACGCCCGTCTGGTACGCCTACAGTCCCGGCGGGGACGTCACCTTCTTCACCGGGACGCAGGGGCGCAGATCCCGCAAGACCGAGCTGATCGGGAAGGCGGGCGCCGCGAGCCTGACCGTCCAGCAGGAGGAGTTCCCTTACAGGTACGTCACCGTCGAGGGGACCGTGGTCGGGGAGGACCGCCCGCCGTCCGCGGAACAGGTGCTCGCCGTCGCCCGCCGGTACATGCCCGAGGACGACGCGCAGGGGTTCGCCCAGGCGGAGCTCGGGCACCCGTCGGGCGAGTTCGTGCTGTTCACGGTAAGGCCGGACCGCTGGCTGTCCTTCGACTTTGGCGCCGAGGCGGGGTAGGCGGCGATGCGCGCGCAAGGCAGAGGAGAGAAGAGATGACGACGGATAAGGAGCCCGTGGCAGAGCTGGAGCCGCGGTTCAGCAGCGACGACGCGACCCCGACGTCGTGGGAAGAGGGGCGCGAACACCTTGGGAGGGTGGAGGTGTACTGGATCTCTACGGTGCGCCCGGACGGGAGCCCGGACGGGAGCCCGCACGTCACGCCGCTGTTGGGCGTCTGGCTCGAAGGCGCTATGTACTTCTGCACGGGACCCGATGAGCGCAAGGCCAGGAACCTGACCGTCAACCCGCGCTGTGTCCTGACCACCGGGTGCAACGCGCTCGACGAGGGCCTCGACCTGGTGGTCGAGGACGACGCGGCGAGGTTGACCGACGACGCCAGGCTCGGGCGCGTGGCGGATGCCTACCTGTCCAAGTACGGCGAAGACTGGCGCTTCGTCGTGCGGGACGGCGCGTTTTTCCACGGTTCGGGATCCCTGCGGGAGTCCGAACCGTGGGGGCGGCCTGGGTGTACGAGGTCTCCCCGAAGCGGGTATTCGGCTTCGTCAAGGGCGGGCCGGTAACGTCAGCCAGAACCGCCAGCGGGTCTGGCTGACGTTACCGGCCCGCGGACGAAGCCCCGAAGGAAGGTAACGTTTCCCAAGAATCCGAAAGAGAGGCATACATGAACTGGACGCTCGAAGTGGCGGTACCCGTCTCCGACGTGGACCGCGCCAAGGCCTAGGTGAGGGGAGCAGCGCGACGATGGCATATAACTACGCGGGCGAACGAAAACCGCACCGAAAGAGGGCCGGAGAGTACATGACAGAAGAGAAGATGGCCGAACCAGAACCGAGGGCCCACCGGAAGCGGCGACCGAGAGACCGGCGATGGCTGGCGCTGCTCCTGGTGTGCGCGGCGCAGCTCATGATCGTGCTCGACGGGACCATAGTGAACGTGGCGCTGCCGGCGATACAGGGCTCCCTGGCGTTCTCGGAGACGTCGCTCTCGTGGGTGGTCAACGGGTACCTGCTCACCTTCGGCGGTTTCCTGCTGCTCGGCGGGAGGGCCGGCGACCTCTTCGGGCGGAGGAGGGTCTTCGCCTTCGGGCTGGCCCTCTTCACGCTTGCGTCGCTATTGTGCGGGCTCGCGGGCTCCCAGGCCGTGCTCGTGGCGGCGCGCGCGTTGCAGGGGGTTGGGGGTGCGATCATCGCGCCGGCGGCCCTCTCGATCATCATCACTACCTTCAAGGACCCAAGAGAGAGGGCGAGGGCGATGGGCATCTGGGGTTTCGTCGTCTCCGGCGGTGCCTCCATAGGCGTCCTGCTCGGCGGCGTCCTGACGCAGACCATGGGGTGGCCCTGGATCTTCTTCGTCAACATCCCCGTGGGCCTCGCCGCCTTCGCCCTGTGCCGGCCCCTCCTCGACCCTGATCCAGAGCCCGACCTCGCCGGCGGCTTCGACCTGCCCGGCGCCTTCCTCGTCACGGCCTCCATCGTGGCCGCCGTCTACGCCATCGTCGGCGCCGGCGCCAACCCGCCCGTCTTGACCGGGCTCATCCTCCTCGCCGCCGCGGCGCTCATGGTCGGCTTCCTGGTCGTGGAGCGGCACGCCGAGGCGCCGCTCGTGCCGCCTGGCGTCTTCTCCCGCTCGCTCAACCTCGCCGCCAGCAACGTCATAATGGCGCTCGCCGTCGTCGGGATGGTCGGCTGGTTCTTCTTCAGCGCCCTCTACCTACAGAGGGTGCTCGGCTACGATTCACTCGCCACGGGCCTCGCCTACCTGCCCGCGACCATCGCGCTCGGGGCGATCTCCCAGGGCCCCTCCGCCGCGGCCGTCGATCGCTTCGGGATGAAGCCGACGATTATCGGGGGGCTCGGCCTGATGACCCTGGGCCTCCTGCTCTTCGCGCGGGCTCCGGCGGGCGGAAACTTCCTCGTGGACGTACTGCCGGGGATGCTCGTACTCGGGATCGGGGCAGCCTTCGCGTTCATGGCCGTGATCCTGGCCTCCACCACGGGCGTCCCCGACCACGAGGCGGGCCTTGCCTCGGGCCTCGTCAACACCTCCCAGCAGATGGGCGGCGCCCTCGGCCTCGCGGTCCTCGCCGCCGTGGCCGCAGCCTGCACCGTCATAGTGGCCGGCCCCAACCCCGCCCCCGTCGCCCTAAACTCCGGCTACCACGTCGCCTTCCTCGTCGGCGCAGGCTGCGCCATGCTCGGCGCCGTTATCGCCGCCACCTCTCTGAGCGAGGCCAGCCCCGGCGACGAGGCCGTGCGGCACGACGGTTATGAAGAGATCCCGGACCAGCGCCGCGACCGGGGCCGGCATTAGCCCGCGTAGGAGCGCAAGTACGAGGGAGGTCAGGAGGGCGAGATGGGATCGGGAGTATACAGGGTGGTTGCGGCTGTGGCCGTCTCGGATATGGACCGGGCCAGGGGATTCTAAGAGGGGAAGCTGGGCCTGCCCGTGGGCACCGACTCGGGCGACGACGCGGCGTACCGGTGTGGGGGACCGTGATCCACGTCTACCTCTCCCCGGGCACGCCGGCAAGACCGGGGCCACCCTTGCCGGCTGGTACGTGGACAGCGCCGAGGCCGTCGTCGAAGATCTCGCTTCCAAAGGCGTCGCCTTCGAGCGCTACGACGAAGGCCCTACAACCGCGGACGCGAGGGGCATGGCGACGTTCGGCGGCGGCGCGAAGGTCGCCTACTTCAAGGACCCCGACTGCAAAGCCCTCTCTATCGCCGGGCACGCGCCCGGCCACTGATCCTGCAAGGACCTCCGAATGCCTCCCCGACAAAACGCAATCGCCCGGTCCATGGCGTCCCGCCGGCCTGCTATATTGCCCCGACGCCCAGCTTCAGCTTCGTGGAAGGGGAGGCACCCTTGAGCACCGTACCGCGCCCCGAGTACCCGCGCCCGCAGTTCCGCCGCCGGGACTGGACCAACCTCAACGGCCGGTGGCGCTTCGCCTTCGACGACGGCGACGTCGGGCTCGCGGAGGGCTGGCAAGACGTCGCCGCCGCTGGTCTCGAAGGTTCTCCCTTCGACCTCGCCATTACGGTCCCCTACTGCTACCAGGCGAAGCTCTCCGGGATAGGTGAGACGGCCTTCCACGACGTCGTCTGGTACGCAAGGACCTTCGAGCACGCGCCGGGGGTCGAGGACGAGCGCCTCCTGCTCCACTTCGGGGCTGTGGACTACAGGGCCACGGTTTGGGTCAACGGGGCGCCCGTCGCCTCGCACGAGGGGGGGCACACGCCGTTCTGGGCGGACGTCACGTTCGCCCTGCGGGAGGGGGATAACGTGCTGGTCGTCAGGGCAGAGGACCCTTCCAGGGACGCGACCATCCCGCGCGGCAAGCAGTACTGGAAGGAGGAATCCGAGGGGATCTTCTACACCCGCACGACCGGCATCTGGCAGACGGTGTGGCTGGAGCCGGTCAACCGCCGCAGGGTGGGCTCCCTCCGCCTCACCCCCGACGTGGACGAGGCGGCCCTCGACGTCGAGGCCCGCGTGGAGGGCTTCGGGCCGGGCACGACGTTGCGGCTCGTCGTCTTCTTCGACGGAGACGAGGTGCTCGACGACCGGGTGGCGGTCACCTCCCCCGTGGTCCGGCGGCGGCTGCCCTTGATCCGGCCCGGGGAGGCCCCGGAAACGCCGCACCTCTCCCGGTGGCCCTCGGCGAAGCTCTGGTCCCCAGAGGAGCCGAACCTCTACGACCTCAGCCTGGAACTCCTCGATGCCGGCGGCGGGATGCTTGACTCCGTGGAGAGCTACTTCGGCGTGCGCAAGGTGGAGGCCAGGGACGGCGAGGTCTTCCTGAACAACCGCCCCTACTACCAGCGTCTCGTCCTGGACCAGGGCTACTTCCCGGACGGCATCCTCACAGCCCCCACGGACGACGACCTCAGCCGCGACATCGAGCTCGCGAGAGCGATGGGCTTCAACGGCGCGCGCAAGCACCAGAAGGTCGAGGACCCGCGCTGGCTCTACTGGGCCGACACTCTGGGTTTCCTCGTCTGGGGCGAGATGGCGAACGCCTACCAGTACTCCGACGGCTACGTCAGGCGCATGACCGCCGAGTGGCAGGCGGCCGTCCGGCGCGACTACAACCACCCGTCCGTCGTCGCGTGGGTCCCCATGAACGAGAGCTGGGGCGTCCCTAACCTGGACACGGACCCCGCCCAGAGGGAGCACCTGCTGGCCCTCTACCACCTCACCCGCTCGCTTGACGGGACGCGCCCCGTCGTCTCCAACGACGGGTGGGAGCACGCCCTCACCGACCTCTGCAACATCCACGACTACCGCGACGCGCAGAGGCTGGCCGAGACCTACGCCACGCCCGAATCATCCGTCGCCGCCACGCCTGCGGGGCGCCGGATCTACGCCCCTGGACACGCCTACCGCGGCGAGCCGATCCTCGTCACGGAGTTCGGCGGCATAGCCTTCGCCGGGGAGGGGGGGGGCTGGGGCTACAGCACCGTCGCGAACGCGGAAGACTTCCTGGACCGCTACGAGGCCATGATCGAAGCCCTCCTCGCCTGCGACCCCGTGCGGGGCTTCTGCTACACCCAGCTCACCGACGTCGAGCAGGAAGTCAACGGCCTGCTCACGTACGACCGCAAACCAAAGGCGAGCCTCGGAAAGATCCGCGCGATCACGGAGAAAGAAAAGCCTTAGAGCCGTCAGCTATCAGCGGTCGGCTAGCAGCCGGATCAAAAAGCTGATGGCTCTAACCGGCGACGATCACGCGGACGCCCAAGAGCTCGATCTCCCGCAGCACCTCGGCTGGCGTCCCGTCGTCGGTGATGAGGACGTCTACCTTGCCGAGCGGGACGATCTTGGCGAGCGCCACCACCCCGAGCTTGCTGTGGTCGGCGACGACCACGACCCTCTGGGCGGCCTCGACCAGGCAGCGGTCCGTCTCGGCCTCCGCGGTGTTGGGCGTGGTGAGCCCCGCGTCCGGGTTCACCCCGTGGGCCCCCAGGAAGAGCACGTCCGCGTTGAGCGTCCTGAGCGTGCGGTCGGCGAAGGGCCCCACGAGTGCGTCTGACGGGGTGCGGAAGCTGCCGCCCGAGAGCAGGATCCTCTCCCATCCGGCCTCCTGGAGCGTGAGCGCGATGTTGGTCGAGTTGGTTATGAACGTCAGGTCCTCGTGGCCCCGCCGCAGCGCCTCCGCCACGTGCCAGGTAGTCGTGCCCGCGCTGAAGGCGACCGTGTCGCCGTCCCCGACCAGACGCGCCGCCGCCCGCGCTATTGCCTGCTTCTCCGGGCGGTTGAGCGCCTGCTTCTGGACGAAGTGCGGCTCCGCGGCGGTCTTCTGGACGGGGACCGCGCCGCCGTGGACCTTCCGCAAAAGGTTGCGCGCGGAAAGCTCCTCGAGGTCGCGCCTGACCGTCATGTCCGAGACCCGCAGCCGCTCGGAGAGAGCCGAGACGGAGACGCCGCCCACCGTCTCCAACTCGTCCAGTATCGCCCGCCGCCTCTGCTCCGCCAGCACCGATGACCTCCGATCACCGCACCACCCATCACACTATAACGGAGAAAAGAAACGAACAGAATACCTGTTGGTCGGCGTTGATCTTTGTTGGAGGCGTTGTTAGGCTGCCCCCAAAGCCTCTTGGGGAAGGGGCGTCCAACCAGAAGGAGCGTGGCGGCATGGGCGAGAGGGGATCGGGTCTGCGCAGGCTGACGAGGCAGCGCTTCCTGGCGCTCGGCGTGGGCGCTGGTGCTGGGCTGGTGCTGGCCGGGTGCGGCGGGGGGCCGCAGAACAACCCGGCGGTGCAGGGATCCGGCGGCAACGGGGGCAAGACCTACGACGGTCCGAAGGTTGACCTCGCGTTCTGGAACGGTTTCACGGGCGGGGACGGGCCATACATGCGCGAGCTCGTCGAGCAGTTCAGCTCAGAGCACGAGAACATCAACGTAAAGATGAACACCGTGGAGTGGGTCGACTACTACACGACCGTCCCTTCAGCGGTGAGGAGCGGCAAGGGCCCTGACGTCGGGATCATGCACAGCGACCAGCTCGGCACCAACGCCGCCAGGGGCGTGATCATCCCGCTCGACGATGTCTCGAAAGCCTTAGGCCTCAAGAAGAGCGAGTTCGCCTCCCTGATCTGGGAGGCCGGCATCTACAACGGCAAGCGCTACGGCATCCCGCTCGACTCCCACCCTCTGGGCCTCTACTACAACAAGGCGCTCATGGAGGAGGCAGGCCTCGACCCGAACAAGCCGCCCCAGACAAGGGACGAGTACGAGTCGGCCTTGGGGGAGCTCAAGGCGGCCGGCATCCAGGGTAGTTGGGTCTCGCCCTTCCCGTTCACGGGGACGCTGCAGTGGGAGTCGCTGCTGTGGCAGTTCGGCGGCGACCTCTACAACTCGGACGTCACGAAGGCTACCTTCAACTCCGACGCCGGCGTCGAGGCGCTTGAGTGGATGGTTGGCCTCGTCGAGGACGGGCACAGCCCCAAGGACGTGGCCCAGGACGCCGAGTACGTGGCCTTCCAGAACGGCAAGAACGCCTTCCACTGGAACGGCATCTGGCAGATAAACGCCTTCAAGGAGATCGAGGACCTCGACTGGGGCGTCGCCCCGGTGCCCCAGATCGGGAGCGAGAAGGGTGTATGGAGCGGATCGCACAACTTCGTGATAATGAACCAGCAGCCCCTCGATGATAACAAGGTGCAGGCCTCCAAGGTGTTTATCAACTGGATAAGCCAGAGGTCCATAGACTGGGCGAAGGCCGGCCAGGTCCCGGCGCGCAACAGCGTGCGCGAGAGCCAGGAGTTCCAGAGCCTCGAGGAGCAGTCCGCCCTCGCCGCGCAGGTCGACTACGTCCACTTCGTCCCGCCCGAGCCTGGCATCGGCGACGTCCAGGTCGGCAGTTTCGACCAGGCCGTCAACGAGGCCGTCCTGCTCAGGAAGGAGCCCAAGGCGGCGCTCGACGAGGCGGCGGGCAAGGCCGACCAGCTCCTCCAGGAGAACCGCGAAAAGTACCAGGCGTAGACCATGACCACCCAGCAAGTCGGGCAGCCGGGGGCCACCCCCCCGGCCGCAGCCAAAAAGGCCCCGCGCAGGCAGGAGAACAAGGACTTTATAGGAGCGAGCCCGTGGACGCCTTACCTGTTCATGGCGCCTTACCTGGTCCTGTTCTTCGTGTTCGTGGCCGTGCCGGTCGTGTACGGGTTGTGGATCAGCCTCCACAACTGGGACTACCTACTGCCGGGCAAGCCCTGGGTGGGGCTTGAGAACTACGTAAACCTCTTCACCCCGGGCTCGACGACGAGCGGGCCGTTCTGGAACAGCATGGAGGCCACCGGCAAGTACACGCTGTTCTCCGTGCCGCTGCTGGTGGTCATCCCCCTGCTCGTGGCCCTCGTCTTGAACCAGAAGTTCCGCGGGCGGGCCTTTTTCCGCGGCGTTTACTTCGCGCCCTACGTGCTCGGGGTGGCCGTCATAGGCATCCTCTGGCGGTTCCTGCTCGACCCGAACGTCGGGCTCGTGAACTTCTACCTCGGGCAGCTGGGCATCGGGACGATACCCTGGATCACGGCGCTGCCGTGGGCCTGGGTATCGCTCGTCGGGGCGACGGTGTGGTGGACTTTGGGGTTCAACGCCGTGATCTACCTGGCGGGCCTGCAGGACATCCCGCGCGACCTCTACGAGGCGGCGGCCGTCGACGGGGCGAACGCCTGGCAGCGGTTCCTGAACATCACCATACCGGGCCTGTGGCCGGTGCTACTCTTCGTCGTCTCCATAACCATCCTGCGCGAGGCGAACATGTTCGGCCAGTCCTACATCATCACGCAGGGCGCCCCCGGCGAGGAGACGACCACCGCCATCATGTACATCGCGGAGACGGGCCTGCGGCAGTTCAACATGGGCGCGGCCGCGGCGATGGCCTACGTGCTCGCCCTCTTCTTGCTGCTCATAAGCATCGCCAACTTCGCTTTCTTCCGGCGGGGGGAGGACTGAGATGGCCCAGCCGACGGCACCTGCGGACATAAAGACCGAAGGCGGCGGCTCGAAGCGCCTCAAGCTCGCCCTCTCCTACGTGGCGTTGATCCTCATAACCATCGTCTTCGTGGCGCCGCTGCTGTGGATGCTCTCTACCTCCTTCAAGACCAACCCGGAGACGACCCAGTGGCCGCTCTCCTGGATCCCGCGCGAGTTCTCCGTAGAGGGGTACAGGGAGCTCTTCAACCCCACCTCGGAGACGCCGGTCCTGCGGTGGTTCGTGAACAGCATGATCGCGGCCGCGGCCCACACGGTACTCGTGCTCGTAACGGCCGCCCCGGCCGCCTACGCCCTCGCCAGGATGCAGTTCCGCGGCAAGGGCCTCATGTTCGCCGTCATAGTCTCCACGCTGTTCGTCCCCCCGATCATCCTGATAACCCCCCTCTACCTCGTGGTCGACACCCTGGGCTGGCTGGACACGCTGCTGGCCGTGATAGTGCCGAGCGCGGCGGGCGCTCTGGGCGTCTTCCTGCTGCGGCAGTTCTTCGTCTCCCTTCCCAGGGAGTTGGAAGAGGCGGCGGTCCTCGACGGGGCGAACCGGTTCCAGATCTTCACCCGCATCATCCTGCCGCTCTCGAAGGCTCCGCTCGCCACGCTCGCGCTCCTGAGCTTCCTGACGAACTGGAACGACTTCCTGTGGCCCGTCTACGTCCTCTTCAGCCCGCAGAACCTCGTGCTGCCGCCGGGACTCTCCAAGCTCCAGGGCGCCTACGATACCGACTACGCGGTAATCATGGCCGGCGGCGTGCTCGCGAGCATCCCCGTCCTGATCCTGTTCCTCATCGCCCAGCGCTACATAATCGAGGGCGTCTCCCGCAGCGGCGTGAAGGGTTAGGGATGGCGACAGACCACGCCGGTTGCTGCTGCCCCCGCGGAACCGCCGAGGCGCCGCGAGACGGCGATGGGGAAACGCGGACCATCCCGGCGGTCCCGGCCTTGTAGGCCCGGGGTCCGGCGCTCTGACCGCGATCGTCGCGGCGCGGGTCCGCGCCTTGCGCAATCCGAGCCATTCAAAGGAGTCGTGTGGACGTATCGAGTGTTATAGGTAGGGAGCCCGCCATGTACATCGGCGGGACCTGGGCTACGGCCGACGAGAAGCGGCCCGTCATCAACCCAGCAGACGAATCGACCGTCGCAGAGGTGCCGGAGGCGGGGGCCGAGCACGCGGAGATGGCCCTCGAGGCGGCCCGGACCGCCCAGAGGGCGTGGGCCCGTAGGAGCGGCGTGGAGCGCGGGTCGGCCCTGCGGGCCGTGGCCGATGGGATCCGGGCGCGGCTGGAGGGCCTCGCCCGGCTCGTCGTTACCGAGCAGGGAAAGACGATCACCGAGGCGCGCGGCGAGGTAGAGGCAGCGGCCGGCTTTTTCGACTACTTCGCCGGCTTCGACCGCGCCAAGGTCGGCGCGATGTTCGCCCCGGACGAGAGGGGCGAGCACCTCTTCATAAGGGACGTCCCGTACGGCGTGGTGGCAGGCATCATCCCGTGGAACTACCCGGCGGCGAGCTTCGCCCGCAAGGTAGCGCCGGCGATCATGGCCGGCAACGCCATAGTCTTAAAGCCCCACGAGGAGACCCCGCTCACGGCCCTGGCTCTGGCCGGGATCATCGACGAGGCAGGGGTGCCCGGCGGCGTCGCGAACGTAGTCACCGGCGGGGGACGCACCGCCGGCGACGCGCTGGTTCGGAGTCCCCTCACGGACATGGTCACCGTGACCGGCTCGGTGCGGGCCGGGCGCGAGATCCTCGCCGCGGCGGCGGACAACATCACCCCCGTCTCCCTGGAGCTCGGCGGCAAGGCCCCTTTCATAGTTCTCGACGACGCCGACCTCGACGTCGCGGTCCAGAACGCGGTTAACGCCCGCTTCTGGAACTGCGGCCAGGTCTGCACCTGCAACGAGCGCACCTACGTGCACAGCGGCCTCTACGACGAGTTCGTGGATCGCTTCGTCCGGGCCGCCTCCGCCATCAACATGGGCGACCCGATGCGCGACGACGTGCAGATGGGTCCCAAGGCGAACGGCCCCGAGCTCGAAAAGGTGGAGGCGATGGTGGGGGCCGCCGTCGCTGCGGGTGCCTCCGTGGCGCTCGGCGGCAATAGGCCAGAGGGCGAGCCTTTTCAGAAGGGCTACTGGTACGAGCCGACGGTCCTTACCGGGGTGAGGAACGACATGGACATCGTGCAGGACGAGGTGTTCGGCCCCGTGCTCCCGATTCAACCCTTCGACGACTTCGAGGAAGCCGTAGACCTCGCCAACGACTCGCGCTACGGCCTGACCGCATACGTCTTCACCTCAGACCTCCGCAAGGCCATGCGTGCCATAGACGACATCGACTTCGGCGAGGTCTACGTAAACAAGATAGGCCCGGAGCAACTCCAGGGCTTCCACCAGGGGTACCGGCTCTCCGGCATGGGCGGCGACGACGGGCAGTACGGCTACGAGCGGTACTTCCACCGCAAGACGGTGTACCTCCGCTACGGGGAAGACGCCGTAGACGAGCGGCCGGCGAACCTGTGACCCCCGAAACCACGACCCGCCGAGGGGACCCGTTCCGTGCGGTCCTGGTGGAGGCCGGCGTCGGACGGGGCGGGTTGTGATCGCCCGGCGCGGGCTTCGCCGCACGGCCGGTTCGGGAGAAGAGAGCCGGGGGGGAGGGGGACAGGATTGGAGCGGCGGATGCCGGCCTTGATCTCCTTGAACGCCGACGAGGCAAGGACGGCCGCGGCGGTCTTCGAGCGCCTGTTCCCGGCCGACGGTAGCGGGGCCGGTGCCACCGAGATCGGCGTCCTCGCCTACGTGGACCGGGCCCTGGCCGGCGCGTATCGCGACAGGGTCGAGGTCTACAGGGTGGGCCTGGCCGCCCTCGATAAGGCCGCCAGGCGCCGTCACGACGCGCGTTTCGCCGAATGCGCCACCGGAGATCAGGACGCCCTGCTCGCCGACCTCGAGCGGGGCGCGCTCCCTGACTTCCTGGTCCCGCCCCAGGGCGAGTTCTTCGACATGCTCCGCGAGCACCTGCAGGAGGGGCTCTTCGCCGACCCCGCGCACGGCGGCAACCGCGACAAGTCCGGCTGGCGGCTGCTCGGGCACACGGGCGTGTGGCTCGAGAACACAGCGGAGGAGAACTTATCGGAGGAGCCCGTCACCAAGGGAGGCGAGATCCTATCTCTTGCCGACGTGGGCTACGCGCTGGACGGCGCCCCGCGCGAGCCCACGGAGATCCCCGGCTACGACCCCCAGCGCGGCGCCCTCGCCCCGGGGGGCCAAGCCGACGTCGTGCTGGTCGGGGTGGGGGCCGCCGGCGCCCTTGCGGCCCGCATCCTGGCCCGAGCGGGCCTGCGCGTCGTCGGGCTCGAGGCCGGACCCTGGCGCACCGGGCGGGACTTCGTGCCAGACGAGCTCGGCTCCGCCTACTACTGCCGCGGCGGGATGGGGCCTAAGTTCCTGAGCGAGGTGCCGCGCTGGCGGATCAGAGACGACGAGTCCACCCGCGAGGCAGGCTTCACGCTCGGGCGCATGATGAACGGCGTGGGCGGCTCGGTCATCCACTGGGGGGGCGCCCTGCGCCGCAACCATCCGCACCACTTCAGGTACCTCACCCACGTTCGCGAGAGCTTCGGGGAGGACGCGCTGCCGGAGGGGCACACCCTTGTAGATTGGCCCGTCGGCTACGACGACCTGGAGCCGTACTATACGCAGGTAGAGTACGAGATCGGCGTGGCGGGCGACGGCGGGGCGAACCCCTACGTCCCGCGCAGCAAGCCCTACCCCATGCGCCCCATGCGGCCCTTCCGCATGGGCGAGGCCTTCCGCAGGGCAACCGAGGCCATGGGCCTTCACCCCTACCCGACGCCGGTGGCCGTCAACAGCGAGCCCTACAACGGGTACCCGGAGACGGGCTACTGCGCCTGGAGCGGCGGGTTCGGCCCGTTCAACGACGAGCGGTGGCATCCCGCCCTCACCTGGGTCCCCGAGGCGCTCTCCACGGGCAACTTCGACCTCCGCACCCACTGCCGGGTCGTCCGCGTCCTCACCGACCGCGACGGCCGCGCCAACGGGGTCGAGTACGTGGACGCCAACGGGGAGGCGCGGGTGCAGGAGGCGCGCACCGTGATCCTGTGCGGCTACACCTTCGAGAACGTGCGGCTCCTGTTCCTCTCCGGGGACGACCGGCACCAGGACGGCCTCGGCAACAACACGGGCCAGGTCGGAAAAAACTTCATGACCAAGATGTGGGCCGACGTCCACGGCTACTTCCCCGACACCATATTCAACGCCCACACGGGACCGGCGGCGCAGATGTGGAGCCTCGACGACTTCGAGGCAGCGGACTTCGACTCGGCCTCGCACGGCTTTATCGGCGGGGCGACACCCAACGTCGAGAACCAGCGCCTGCCCATCCAGATCAGCCGCGAGGCCCTGCCGCCCGACGTTCGTCGCTGGGGCCCCGAGTACAGGGACCACGTCCTGCGGTGGCAGCACCAGGCCGCGGTCCGCCTCCAGCCCGACAACCTCTCCTACCGCGCCAACTTTCTCGACCTCGACCCGCGCTACCGCGACAGGAGCGGGCTCGGCCTGCCCGTCTTGCGCGTCACCTACGACATGCAGGACAACGAGCACCGCGCGGCCGAGTTCATGGAGGCGAAGTCCGAGGAGATCATGCGCGAGATGGGGGCGACGAGGGTGTGGCGGGGGAAGCGCTTCGGCGG
Source organism: Rubrobacter sp. (assembly GCA_035264945.1). Classification (GTDB taxonomy): domain Bacteria; phylum Actinomycetota; class Rubrobacteria; order Rubrobacterales; family Rubrobacteraceae; genus Rubrobacter_D. Next base: position 2,264 of record DATFPF010000122.1, on the reverse strand, counting down.
CGTGCTGAGCAGCCACGACCAGGGCGGTTGCCGCATGGGCGAGGACCCGGAAGGTTCCGTGGTAGACCCGGACCTGCGGGTCCACGACACCCCGGGGCTATACGTCTACGGCACCTCGGTCTTTCCGACGTGCCACGGCGTCAACCCGACGCTCACGATGTTCGCCCTCTGCTACCGGGCCGCCGAACGCCTCGCCGGGCGCCTGCGCCGGGGAGAAGAGTAGGTTTGCCGAAACCGGTCGGCGGAGGGACGGCCTGCGATCGGGGAGACCGGGACCTTCACCGCCGGCGCGCCCGCGTGGCGGCCGGCCCGGGGAGGGGCCGCTGTTGGAAGCTTATCCGCAAAGGAGACTCGCATGAAGATAGAGAGCATCGAGACGGCCTACTACCGCCTGCCCCTGGAGCCGATGGGTGACGCGGGCCACGGCGACATAGACACGGAGGAGTTGATCACGCTGACCCTCCGCACCGATGGCCTCACCGGCCACGGCTACACTTACACCATAGGCCGCGGAGGCCGCGCCGTGAAGGCCCTCATCGACCACGACCTCGCGCCGCTGCTCGTAGGCCGGGACGCCGACGACATAGGGGGCCTGTGGGACCTGATGTGGGGGCGGCTCCTCTACGTCGGGCGCGGGGGTTTGGCGTCTTTCGCGATCGCCGCCGTGGACGTTGCCCTCTGGGACCTGCGCGGCGAGCGCGAGGGGAGGCCGCTCTACGCCCTGATCGGGGCGGAGCCGCGCGACATACCGGCCTACGGCTCTGGCGTGGACCTGCCCAAGTCCCTCGACGCGCTGCTCGCGCAGGTGCAGGGCTTCTTGGAGAGGGGCCTGCCCGGCGTGAAGGTGAAGATCGGCCGCCCTGATTTCGAAGAGGACGTGCGGAGGGTCGCCGCCGTCCGCGAGCTCGTCGGCGACGGCGTCGACCTCATGCTCGACGCAAACATGGCCTGGGGCGCGGACGAGGCCCTGGAGCACGGGCGGCGGCTGGAGCGCTTCGGCCCGTTCTGGTACGAGGAGCCGACGATCCCCGAGGACATCCCGGCCCACGCAAGGATGGTCAGGGAACTCGGGATCCCCATAGCAGTCGGCGAGAGCCTCCACTCCCCCTACGAGTTCCAACGCTACGCCGACGAGGGGGCCGTCGAGGTCCTGCAGATCGACCCCATCACCAACGGGGGCATCACCGCCTCGCTGAAGGCGCTAAAGGTGGCCGACGCCGCCGGCCTCAAGACCAGCAGCCACTACACCGACGAGCTTAGCGCCCACCTGCTCTGCGCCTCGAACGAACCGGTCTACCTGGAGAAGCACGCCTTCGCCCTCGACCCGTACCTGCAAGAACCCCAGAAGGTCGAGAAGGGCCACGTCCGCCCGACGGAGACCCCCGGCACGGGGCTGCGCTTCGACGAGTCCGCCCTCGAGCCCCACCGCGCCGAGTAGAGCGGCGCGGGAGAGGCCGGCGAGGACGGACCTGCGGGAAGCGGGCCGTCCTCGCAAAGCCCGCCCTGAGTCTTATGGGCGGCATCGTCGCCTAAAGGGGACGGAGGATCCTCCGGTCACCCGGCGGAGTTGACCCGCCTCTAAGACCGACGATAGGCTGGGTTGACTTATGTTTAGTATTGTGTTCTAGTGTGCATAAAGGTGACATGGACGTTACATGGGGGTTTGGGCGACAGAAGGGGAGTGGGGGGCTAGCATACCTTTCATGTGTGAAAGGGCGAGATAAAGAGATTCTATGAATGGGTGGGCGTCGGGGACGATCGGCGCTGGTTCGAAGAGGTGGGGAGAGACGCGGAAGAGCCTTGTCGACCGTTCTTTGGTCGGTCGAAGGTTGCGAGGGGAAGCAAAGTTCTGCGGGCGGGCGCCCGCAAAGAGAGGAGCGATGGGTATGGATCACCGGATGGATGGCGTAGGGGCCGAGCAGGAGGCCGTGGGGATTCTCGCTCGGAAAGACTTCCTGAAGTTGGCTGGGGCGGCCGGCATCGGCGCCGCGGCCGGGGCTGGCCTGCTACAGTCGGGGGCCGGGGCGGCGGTTACGACCAACCTGGAGCCCACCGACTTCACGTTCAGGACACGGGAGCAGTTCCGGCCGTTCGACCTCTTGGCGAGAAACTTCGTCCGGCTCGACGATGGCTTCGACACCAACTCGATCGGCAACTACACGATCCTCCGTCCCGGTCCTCCCGAGGAAGACGACGGCTTTGTTAGGGTGGGAGGCGGCAAGGCGCGCTTCGACGGGCAGGACGACTACTTCACCATCCTCAAG
>DATFPF010000121.1:0-18321 GCA_035264945.1 Rubrobacter sp. | reverse complement strand
TCAGGTATCGCCTCCGGCGGCACCCCTGAGCCCCAGAATCCAACTTCCGAGAATTACCGTTATGCGAAGTTCGCGGGGAGTTCAGTGTATATCGTCCTGGGGCTATGGTGGAACAGTTGCCTGGAGGAAGCAATTGTTTTGAATTGTTTTGGGCCGTCCTCTAGTTTGTAATTTTTAGGCCATGAAGCACACGTGGGCCCAGATGCTGGCGCCCATGGCGCCGATCAGCTCGACTTGCTCGCTGGAGCACTCAACGATTCTCTCCCTCGCGGACTGGAGTTCCCTGAGCGGCATCCGCCGATCTGGACCGGCGTCAGCACTCGGCTGGTTATCATCGGCTTTATCAGTTCCGTGCTTGATCTGGTGCCTGCCATATCATGCCTAGATCGGAAGGGTATTATATTGATATGCCTTGCTGGCGAGCTCTTCGGCGCGGCGGATGTAGCGCATGGTTGTTTTGGGGTCGGAGTGGCCGAGGAACTGCTGGATGACGAGGAGAGGGGCCTCGTTTACTGCCATGTTGGTGCCTACGGTGTGGCGGATGGAGTGCGGGCTTATGGGCTTGGTTATGCCGGCTGCCCGGACGTACTTTTTTACTATGTTCTGGACGGAGCGGGTCGTCAGGGGCTTGTCCTTGCCGATGCGGGAGGTCAGGAGGGGTTTTCGGGAGTCGGCATGGGAGTTGAGGCTGCGGCCCGAGAGGAGGACGTAGCGCTGGACGAGGCGCCAGAGGTCTGGCGAGATCGGGACGTTGCGGATCTTGTCTCCCTTGCCGAGCACGCGCAGCATGACGGCGTCGTTGCCGGCGTCCTGGAAGTCCGAGAGCTTTAACCCCACCACCTCGGCCTCGCGAAGGCCGCAGCCGGCCATGACGGCAAGCATCACGTAGTCGCGGTAGTTGTCGGCGCGGGCCGCGTTGAGCATACGCTGGAGCTCGTCCTCCGTGAGGACGTTGTAGGCAGGGTCCTGGCGGACGCGCGGGCTCTTGGCGAAGAAGCGCAGGGCCTCGGGGTTGACGCTGGTTGCGCCGGTCATGAACGTGAAGATCAAAAACCGCCGCAGCACGGCGAGCTTCTTGGCCGCCGTCGCCGCCGCGTAGCCGTTTATCAGGTGCTCCCTGTAGAGCGAGATGTCCTCGGCCGTTAGCCCGGAGAGGTCCTTTCCTAACTCCCCCACCGTGTACGCAACGAACAGCCGTATCTCTGTATTATAGGTTCTTATCGTCTGGGGGCTGGTCAGGGTCCTGAGGTAGAGGGCGATCAGGCGGTCGGCCTTGGGGGAGGCCGGCGCGGGGAGGTTTGGGGCTGGGGTGGGATCCTGGGCGGGGACCGGGAGGTCAGTCATCGGGGGTGGCGTAGGTTATCAGGGAGACGACCTCGTAGGGGGCGAGGCGGGCGCGGCCGTCGAGGTAGCCGAGCTCTATGAGGAAGGCGACGCCGGCCACGGTACCGCCGGCGTTCTCGACGAGGTCGCACATGGCGCGGGCCGTGCCTCCGGTGGCGAGGAGGTCGTCGGCGACGAGGACGTGCGCCCCCTCGCGGATCGAGTCGGCGTGGGCTTCGAGCGTGTCCGTGCCGTACTCGAGGTCGTAGGTGGCCGAGATCGTCTCCCGCGGGAGCTTGTTCGGTTTGCGGGCGAGGACCAGGCCCTTCTTGGCCCTGTAGGCGAGGGCGGTGCCGAAGACGAAGCCGCGGGCCTCGGCGGAGAGTATGTGGTCGTAGCCGAGGTGGTCCGTGGCCGCGTGGAGGGCGTCCGTGGCCGCGTGGAGGGCCGGGCCGTCCTCGATGAGGGGGGTTATGTCCTTGTAGGAGATGCCGCGCTTGGGGAAGTCGGGGACGGTGCGGATGCGGGCCCGGACCGTCTCAAGGGCGTCCTCTCGGGCTGGCATCCTCAGGGGGCGAAGGAGTCGATCACGTTGGCCATCATCAGCTCCTTCATGCGGGAGTCGACCGAGGCAAGGTGCCTTGCCTTGTTCACGGCTTCCGCGACCCTTCCCTCGTCGCCGCTGCGCAGCTCGGGGTTCACCACCTGCTTGAAGAGGGCGGCCTCCCGGTCCACGGCCGCCATTATGCCGCGCAGGTGGCGTGGTTGGATCGAGTACTTGGCCATCTCGAGGGCCATGCGCGCGATCTCGGCGTCGCGCTGGGTGAGCTCGCCGGTGCGCCCGATCACGCCGACCGTCACGAGCTCGTCGACGAAGCGGGTCTCCGTCTCCAGGGTGTCGGCGAGCTCTTCGCGGGTGTAGGTCCTGTCCTCGAGTACGCGCGAGAGGTCGCCCGCCGAGTCGCCGCCCGCGGAGATGCCGCCGCCGCCCTCGATGCGCTTCTTTATCACCTTGAGGGGGAGGTATTCCTTGTCCTGGAGGGTGAGGATGTACTTGAGGAGCTCGATGTCCTGGCCGGAGAAGAGGCGGTATCCGCCGCGGGTGCGGGTAAGGTTGATCAGGCGCCGGCGCTCCAGGTACCGGATCTTGCTCACCGAGAGCGTGGGGAACTCGGGCCTGAGGCGCTCGACGACCTCGCCTATGGTGTAGCTGTCCTTGGAGCCGCCCCTCCCCCGCATCCTCTGCCCCGGGTCGGGGACGGGCTCCTCGGCCGGCGGGACGCCGAGCGTCCCGTCTTCCGGGGGGGCTTCCTCGCCCCGCGCGGGCTCGGGTTCGTCCCTAAGAGGGTCGTCCCTCGTTGGGTCGTTCCACCTTCTCTGGTTTACGTCTCCGTTCTCCACGTGGTCCGCTCCCATCCTCTCCATAGTGCGCTCGGTGCCGCCCTCCCGGGTGTTCCGGGGTCCCCTTTTTAGGCGAGCACGAACCTGAACCGGTACTTTCCCACCTGTATCTCGTCCCCGTTGCGCAGGTCCACGGAGTCGACCCTCACCCTGTTGACGTAGGTGCCGTTGAGGCTGCCCACGTCCCGGATAAGGAACCCCCGCTCGCCGCGCAGGATCTCGGCGTGCTTGCGGCTGACGGTGACGTCGTCGAGGAAGATGCTGCTCTCCTGGCCGCGGCCGACGGTGACGACCTCCTCGTCTATGTCGTGCATGCGCCGGCCGGCCGTGCCCTCGACCTGGTCGAGCTCTATGAGCGAGGCGACCCCCGTCTCGGGGCCCGAGGGCGTGTGCCCCTCGGACTCGTCCCCGAAGCTCGGCGCGAAGGAGACGGTGCTCTGGCCGGCGTCGAGCTTCATGCCGCACTCGGCGCAGAACCTCATCTTGGGCGAGATCTCGGCCGCGCAGTTCGGGCAGACCATCACGCGCGCCACCCCTCACCCGCCTCGCCGAGCAGCACCCGCGCGAGATCCTCCGTGGATAGGGAGGCGACCCCGCGCCCGGCGAGCTCAGCCCTGATCAGGTTGGCCCTGCCCCGCAACAGCTCGCGCCTGTACTCGGCCAGCCGCTCCTCCTCTAGGACGCGCGCGAGAAGCTCCCCGAGCTCGGGCTCGGGGAGGGCCGTGAGGTCCTCGGACGACTCCCAGTCGAAGCCGTCTGACGGCGCTGAGGGCTTATCTGGCACGAGGGCTAGTATAGCGGGGTCTCAACCTGAAGCGCAATGTCAGCTTGAGGTTTCCGCCGTCGCGCCTTCTTCTATGAGGGAGCGGACGAGGTCGGCGTACTCGTCGGCGAGGGCGCGCGGGTCGCCGCCGTCCCCCGGCTCGGCGTAGACGTAGAAGACGGGGTTGTCCGGGTCCGGGAGCATGAGAACCCACCCGCCGCCGTCGACGCTGAGGCGCACGCCCTCGGTAAGGATGGCGTCGGGGTCGCCGCCGAACCTCTCGGCCAGGCCGCGCATCACGCGCCCCTTGGCCGTCCACGGGCACTCCAGGCGCTCGCGGTACACCTCGCCGAACGAGTCGTCGAAGCCCCGCCTGAGGGCAGAGAGTGGCTCAGAGCGGAAGGCCTCAAGCGCCCGGGCTATGGTCATGAAGCAGTCGGGGGCGGGGAGGAACGCGGGGAAGATGTAGCGGCCGTCGGCAAGGGAGGCTATGTCCGCGCGCGAGTTGGCGGCCTTTGTGGCGAGGCTGCCTATGCCGGTGCGGCTGATCTCGACGGTGCCCCCGCCCTCTTCGGTGAGCCTCCTGTAGGCGGTGCTGAGGTTTATCGGGAAGACGGCCTTGCGGGGACGGGTAGCCCGTATCAGGCACGCGAGCATAACGTCGTCGGGCACGAGCCGGCCCTCGTCGTCGACGAATCGGACCACCTCGGCCTCGGGTCCTACCACGGCGCCGAAGGCCGCCCCCACGGTAGGTACTATGCGCGCGACCCGGTCTATGCTCTCCTGTATGTCCGCCCCGGCGCCGCTGCTCACGACGTTGGCGTTGGCGAAGCCTTCCATCACGACGGCGCCCACGCCCAGGCGCGAGAAGACGCTGCTGGCGACGAGGCCGGCGACCCCGCCGTAGAAGTCCACGACTATGGTGGCGCCGGAGGTCTTCTCGCGGTCGACGACGCGTTCCAGGCGCTCGACGAACTGCTCGACGACGCGGCCGGGGTAGATCAACTCCCCTATGTCCTCGCCGTGGGCCCTGCGGTACTCCTCGCGCACGAACGCCTTCTCCACCGAGCGCTGGTCGCCCTCGGTCATGGGCGTCGCCTCGGAGGCGAAGAACAGGATCTCCACATCGTCAGGGTCGGCGCCCGCCCGCACGTGGGCCCCTGCCGACGAGCGCCCCGAGAGCACGTCGTGGCGCACGACGCCGGCGTGGGCGGCCCTCAGGTCACGGATGTTTATCCCGGTCCCGAGCAGGGCCGAGGTCATCGCCCGCTTGGCGACCTGGGCGGCGCGGGAGGAGTCCCGGCCCAGGGTGACGACGGCGCCGGGGTCCAGGGTTGTGCCGAAAGAGGAGGAGAGGCGCGTCACGAACTCCGGCGTGAGGTTGACGTTGAACTTGCCGGTGACGACGCCGCCCTTGAAGATAGTGCGCAGGCCCATGGTCTCGTAGATCAGGGACTGGGTGACGTTCGCGCCGGCCTCTATGGTCTTGTGCGGGTAGACCTTGACGTCCGGTGCTATGGTCGCGCCCTCGCCCACTATCACGTCGTCCCCGAGGGCGCTGCGCTCTAGTATCCTGGCCCTCGACTGGATGTAGGAGTTGCGGCCGACGAGCGTATCTATTAGCTCTGCCCCCTCGCCCACGTACGTCCCGTCTGCGACGACGCTGCGCTCGACGGTGGCGCCCGCCGAGACCACCACGTTGTCCGCGATAACGGTGTACGGGCTTAGCTTCGCCCCGGGGTCGATGCGGGCGTTCTCCCCTATCACGACGGGCCCCTCGAGCTCCTCGTCGGAGACCTGCGACCGCCGGCCGACGAAGATGTTCTCCCTGAGGCGCGTCCCCGGGGGCCTTACGTCCTTGACCTTGCCGTCGAGCACGTCGCGCTGGGCCGTGGCGAACTGCTCGAGGTTGCCTATGTCCTCCCAGTAGTCCTCCGTGACGTAGCCGTACATCGGCCGCCCGGCCTCGAGGAGCTTTGGGAAGAGCTCCTTTGAGAAGTCGTACTCGCCCTCCTCCGGTATCTCGTCCATGACGGAGGGTTCGAGCAGGTAGATGCCCGTGTTGACGGTGTCCGAGAAGACCTGGCCCCACGCCGGCTTCTCGAGGAAGCGCGAGATCCTGCCGTCCTCCTCGAGGATGACTATCCCGAAATCGAGCGGGTTCTCGACGCTCTTCAGGACCATCGTGGCCTCGGAGCCCTTCTCCTCGTGGAAGCTCAGGAGGCGCGTGAGGTCCGCGTCCGTGAGGGCGTCGCCGCTGATGATCAGGAGCCGCTCGTCCCCCAGGCCAAGCTGCTTCTCGGCCATCTTGACAGACCCGGCGGTCCCCGCGGGCGCGTCCTCGACGGAGTAGCCGATCTTGACGCCCCAGTCGGAGCCGTCGCCGAAGTAGTCGCGAATCTCGTCCGGCATGAACTGCAGCGTCACGCTTATGTCGTCGAAGCCGTGGCGCTTGAGGAGCCCGACGATGTGCTCCATGCAAGGCAGGTTGGCTATCGGGATCATGGGCTTGGGCTGGTCGCTCGTCAGCGGCCTCAGGCGCGTGCCCTGCCCCCCGGCCATGATGACGGCCTTCATCGGGCGCCCCCGTCCACGGGCGCTACAAACCAGGCTCCACGCATCCTGCCTCCACTTCTCCCTCTGACACGCCGGTTGGCGATTCCCCAACCATCATACCCGACCGGCGCTCGCGGCTAACGGCTGCTCCTGGTCCTGATCCCGACGGCCACGCCCCAAAGGTCGTAGCGCTCCCTTAGCGCGTTCTCGACGTAGCGCAGGTAGTTGTCCGGCAGGTCGTCGGGGCGGTTGGCGAAGAGGGTGAACCGCGGCGGCGCCGTCCCCGTCTGGGTGGCGTACCGGACCTTGACGCCCCCGGGCGGCGAGGTCCGGTCCACGAGCGCATTGACGAACTCGGCCACCTCGTGGGTGGTGGCCCGCATCCGGTAGGACCGCCTGATGCGCGAGGCGAAGGGCAGGATCTCGTCGACGCCGGCCCCCGTCAGCGCCGAGATCGGCAGGAATCGCGGCTTGAGGTCCGTCAGGCGGGCCGCTATCCCCTCCTCGACCTCACGCAGGCGGTCGGGCGAAACGAGGTCCCTCTTGTTGATCAGGACCCCGCACGCCCGCCCGGCCTCCTGGATCTCGCGCGCCACCCTCATGTCCCCTGCCACGAGCCCGTCCACCGCATCCACAAGCAACAACGAAACGTCGGAGCGCCGTATCGCCTCCGACGTCCGCAAAGAAGAGTAGTACGGAACCCCGCTCGCCCGCCTGATGCCCTTGCCAACCCCCGCGGTGTCGAGCAGAAGATACCGCTCGATCTCTCCTTCTACCTCTACCTCAACTTCACCCGCCACCGCGTCCGTTGTGGTGCCGGCGACCTCGGAGACCACGGCCCGCTCGGCGCCGAGGAGCCGGTTGAGCAGGGTGCTCTTGCCGACGTTCGGCCTGCCGACGATGGCGAGCTTCGGCAGCTCGGGCCCCTCGTCGGGCGCGACCTCAGGCAACCGGGCGACGACGGCGTCGAGAAGGTCGCCGACGCCGAGGCCGTGGACCGCGGAGACAGGGTGCGGCTCCCCCTCGCCCAAAGCGTAGAAGCGGTGGCGTTCGGTGTCGTCGTCGGGGTTGTCCAGTTTGTTGACGGCGAGGACCACCCTGGCGCGGGAGCGTCGCAGCTCGCGGGCGACGGCTGCGTCGGCCTCCGTCGGGCCGAGGCGGGCGTCGGTGAGGTGCAGGATCACGTCGGCCTCCTCGACGGCGACGCGCGCCTGGAGGGTGACGAGGGCCTCGAGGCCGACCTTGGCCCGCGGCTCCATCCCGCCGGTGTCCACGAGGTCGAACTCGGCGCCGGCCCACTCTGCCCTGTTGTACGAGCGGTCGCGGGTCGTGCCGGGCTGGTCCGAGACGACGGCGCTCCTGCGGCGCAGTATTCGGTTTATGAGGGAGCTCTTGCCGACGTTTGGCGCGCCGACGACGGCGACGACGGGCATGCGGGTCATCGTACGTCGCCCTTCGGCAGGGCGTAGATGGTCCGCAGGACGTCGTCTGCGGCCTCGCGGTAGGCCTCGCCGCCCCGCAGGTTCTCGTCCAGGCGGATCGGGTCGCCGACGATCAGGCGCAGGCGCTCCCCGCGCAGGCGGGCCAGGGGGCCGGGTATCCTGCCGACGAAGACGGGCACCACAGGCGCGCCGCCCCGGATGGCGAGCAGGACGGCCCCGCTCTTTGCCTCCCTGGCCGTCCCGTCGTCCTTGTGGGTCCCCTCGGGGAAGATGCCGAGCGCCCACCCCTCGGCGAGGAACCGGAGCGCCGTGCGAACCCCGGCGCGCCCCCCGCCCTCCCGGTCCACGGGAAACGAACCTATAAACTCGAAGAGCCTCGTGTAGGGGGGCTCGAAGAGCTGCTTCTTGGCCATCCACTGCATGCGGCGCGGGACCGCCATGCACACCAGCACGGGGTCCGGGTACTGGATGTGGTTGGCGGCCACGACGAGGGGCCCCGACTTCGGCACCTTCTCCATGCCGCTGATGGTCAATCCGAAGAGGACGCGGCAGAGCAGGATCATGGCCCGCCTGAAGAGGTGGTACCTGCGGGACATCCTCTGCGGCTTGCTCCTGCCCTTGAAGGCGCCCGAGGCACCCGAGGCATCCGAGGCGCTCGCCCCGCTCATGCCCCGCGCCTGAGGCCGCTCGCCATGTCGAGCACCCGCGAGACTACCTCCTCGAGGGAGAGCGCCGTGGTGTCGAGCACGACGGCGTCGGGGGCGGGCTTGAGCGGCGACAACTCCCGCTCGGAGTCCTGGCGGTCGCGGCGGGAGATGGCGTCCCTTATGCGGTCGAGCTCCCCCTCGCGCCCGGTCTGGCGCGCCCTCCTGCGCGCCCGCTCCTCGGGGTCGGCCAGCAGAAAGACCTTAAGCTCCGCGTCGGGCAGCACCACGGTCCCTATGTCCCGACCCTCGACCACCGCCCCGCCCCCGTCCCTCGCCGCGTCGGCCGCGGCCCGCTGGACGGGCAGCAGGACCTCCCGCAGGCCTGCGCTGGCGGAGACCCTGGAGGCCGCGGCGGCCACCTCGGGCGTCCTTAGGTCGGGGTCAGGCACGCTGGCGCCGTCGATGCTGGCGCCCTCAGGGTCCAGGCCGACCCGCCGCGCGAGGCCGGCGAGCTTCTCGTCGTCGGAGAGGTCGGCGCCCTCGCGCAGGGCGAGCAGGGCCGCGGCCCTGTAGGCGGCCCCCGTGTTGAGGTTGACCACGCCGAGCCGCGCGGCGACGTGCCGCGCGACGGAGCTCTTCCCGCTGCCCGCGGGCCCGTCTATGGTTACGAGGATTCCCTTCATTGACGAGAGGAGTATAGCCGAAAGCCCTCGACGTTCATCGGAGCCCGTCGAGCGTGCGGAAGTACCCGGGAAAGGTCTTCGTCACGCAGCCTGGCTCTTGTATGGTGACCGTCGGCGCGGGCGCGGCCAGGCCCGCCACGGCGAAGGCCATCGCCATCCTGTGATCCCCGTAGGTCTTTATCGCGGCCGGCCGCAGCGGCCCGGGCAGGACGCGGAGACCGTCTTCTCTCTCCTCGACCCGCACCCCGAGGCGCGCGAGCTCCGTGGCGACGGCCGAGATGCGGTCCGTCTCCTGGTGGCGGGTGTGGCCGACGTTGGAGATGGTCGTAGGCGAGGAGGCGAAGGGAGCTATGGCCGCAAGGGTCATCATGGTGTCGGAGAAGGCGCCCATGTCCACCTCGACGCCCCGCAGACGCGCGGGCCCGCGGACCTCGACGTGGTCTTCGCCGAGGTCGACGTCGCACCCCATCCGCGCCAGCACGTCCACGAAGCGCAGGTCCCCCTGGGAAGATCCCGAGCCGAGGTTCGGCACCCGCACGCGTCCGCCCGTGACGGCGGCGAGCGCCAGGAAGTACGACGCCGCCGAGGCGTCCGGCTCGACCCCGAACCGGCGCGCCCGGTATGGCCCTCGCGCCACGGCCAGCCGCCCGAGGCCCTCCTCCGCCTCGACGTCTGCGCCGAAGCCTCGCATGACGTCGAGCGTGATCCGGACGTAGGGCCAGCTCTCCCTGCCCTCGACCTCGAGCGCTACGTCCCTTTCGGCGTAGGGGGCGGCCATGAGCAATCCGCTGACGAACTGGCTGCTGCCGCCCCCACGCACTACGGTCCTGCCGCCCGGCAGCCCGCCCCCGCGCACGACGATTGGAAACCGGCCCTCCGCGCCGGCGTACCCCACGGCAGCCCCGAGCCCGCGCATCGCGTCCACGAGGTCCTTTATCGGGCGCTCCCGCATCCGGGGCACGCCGTCGACGGCGTAGGGGCCGGGCCCGAGCGCCAGAGCGGGCGGCAAAAAGCGCGCAACGGTCCCCGCGTTGCCGACGAAGACCTCCACGTCCCCGCGGGGTATCCTGCCGGCCCTCCCCGCTATCTCCACCTCGCCGGCCCCGAGGTCGGCCCTGACGTCGAAACCGAGGCGCGCCAGCGACTCGAGAAGGTAGTAGGGGTCGTCGGCGAAGAGCGGGTTCTCTATGGTGGAGACGCCGTCGGCAAGCGCGGCGACGAGCAATGCCCTGTTCGTGACGCTCTTGGAGCCCGGAACCGCGACGTCGGCGTCCACGGGGCGGCCGAGCGGGGCTATCTCCAACTTCTCCGGGAACTCGCCCCTTACGTCCTCGACGCCGAAGTCCGCGCCGGGCAAGCCGGCCACCCGGCTCACCGCAGCGCCCCCAACTCCCTCTCCGTCAGCGGGCGGTGCCCGCCCTCGGGGAGGTCACCCAGGAGGACCGGCCCGACCCTCACCCTGCGCAGAGCGAGCAGGTCGAGGCCCACGGCGGCGCAGGCTCGACGTATTATGCGGTTACGGCCCTCGTGGATGGTCAGGCGGATGGTGGTCTCGCGTCGGGAGGCTCTGGGGGTCGAGACGGCCGGCGGGGCCATGGGGCCGTCTTCGAGGACGGGGCCTGCGGCGAGGGCTTCCAGGGCGCCTGGGGGGACGGGGTTCTTCAGGGTGAGGACGTACTCTTTCTCGATCTCCGACGATGGGTGGGTTATCCGGTGGGCCAGGGGGCCGTCGTTGGTGAGGAGCAGGAGCCCCGTCGTCTCGGCGTCGAGGCGGCCGGCGGGGACGAGGCCCGGGATGTTTGGCATCAGGTGCGCGACCGTCGGGCGGTCCTTGTCCGGCTCGTCCTTGAGGGTGGTGAGGTAGCCGGCCGGTTTGTTCAGGGCGAGGTAGGAGTGGCTTGCCGGGAGGAGCACGGGGCGTCCGTCGAGGGAGATCTCCTCGTCCCCGGAGACGGAGAGGCCTAAAGGGGCGGGCCCGCCGTTCACGGTGACGCGGCCGGCCTCTATAAGTGCCTCCGCCTTGCGCCTCGACGGGGCTGCGCCCGCGCGGGCGAGAAAGGCCTGCAACCGCACCTAGCCTTCCTTCTCGTCCTCGGGCCGGGCCTCGGCCGAGGAGGTAAGCCGCTCGCGGACGCGGGCGAGCTCCTCGGGCGAGACGAGCGAGTCGAGCGGGGGGAAGTCCTCCCTGCTTCCGGCGTCCGCGGCGGCGAGGAAGTCGTCCGTAACGGCGAGGAGGGCCGGGGTTCCCGGCGCGTCCCTGTCCTCGCCGACCTCGGAGAGGAGGTTCCGCTCGAGCAGGTTCCGGACGACCGCGTCTGAGTTCACGCCCCTCACCCGCGAGACGGCCCCCCGGGTCAGCGGGCCGAGGTAGAGGGCGCAGGCGAGCACCTCGTGGGCTGCCCCTGAGAGCGGGGCGGGGCGGGCCTCCTCCCTGAAGCGCTCGACGACCTCGGCGCAGGCGGGGTTCGTCGAGAGCAGGTGCCCGCCTGCCACGGCGCGCAGCACTATGCCCGAGCCCTCGGGGGAGTACCTCCCGGAGAGGTTCCCCAGCGCGGCGGCGGTCTCCCCTTCAGAGAGGCCGGTGGCGGAGGCAAGGTCGTCCAGGCGGACGGGGCGGGGGCTCACGAGGAGCACCGCCTCCACGAGGTGTTCTGGGTCCGGGGTCACGCGTTCGGTTCCGGGGTTTCAGCCAGGGGTTCCAGGGTGAGGGCGCCCATGGGCTCGGGCTGAAGTAGCCTAACGGCCCCCTCCTGCGCAAGGGAGAGCGCGGCGGCGAAGGCCACAGCCGAGCGCAGGCGGTCCATGCCCCGGGTAAGGTCCTCGTAGGAGACGGGGCCGCGCAGGAGGCCTGCCCGGATCAGGCCGGCCAGCTCCTGGAGCGTCACCGTTATTGGACCCAGGTGGCCCATCGGCGGCTCCACGAGGCGCGAGAAGGCGCGCCGGGCCGCGAGCGTCACCCTGTCGCCCGAGACGCGCAGCCTGCCTGGTTTCGGCGCGACCGTGTGGGCAGAAGGGTGGTGGCCGGCGGCGCGGGCGAAGCGGGCGCGCAGGTCCTCGGCGGCGCGTCGGATCTTCAGGTACTCCTGCAGGCGTTCGGCGAGCTCCTCGGGGGTGGCGGCGGCCTCCTCGCCGTCCGGCTCCTGTTCGAGGGCAGGCGAGAGCGTGCGGCTCTTCAGCAGGATCAGGGCGGCAGCCGACCCTGCGAAGTCCGTGTCGCGGTCGAGGGCGTTTGCGGCCCCGGGGTCGCGGGAGCCCGCGTAGAGGCCGACGAGCTCGCGAAGGGGGATCTCGAAGATCTCGAGCTCGTCCTTGAGGACGAGGGCGAGGAGCCACTCGTACGGGCCGGAGTAGACGTCGAGCTCGACGGTGAAGTCCGCCAGCGAACGGCCGGTGGCCGGAGCGGTCACAGGGCCTCCGAGTGGAGGGGCAGCACGGAGGAGAGCTCGCTGTGGTCCGACCCCGTCGCCCGCGCCAGCACGGGGTCGACGACCCGGCCCTCGGCGACGGCTACCCCGCGGGCGAGGCCCGGGTCGGACTTCAGGGCGTCGGCGAGGCCCAGGCCGGCCAGGCGCCGGACGTGGGGCAAAAGCGCGTTGCTCAGGGCCCTGGTGGCTGTCACGGGGACGGCGGCGGGGACGTTCTTTACGCAGTAGTGGATGACGCCCGCCTCGAGGAAGGTGGGGTCGTCCAGGGTCGTCGGCCTCGACGTCGCGACGCAGCCGCCGTAGTCCACGTCGACGTCCACGATAACGGCCCCCTCCTTCATCCCCTCGACGGTCTCGCGGTCCACGAGGGCCGGCGTGCGGTCGCCGACGACGTGGACGGCACCTATAAGGAGGTCGGCCCTAAGGACGGCATCGCGGATGCCCATGGTGCTCGCGGCCAGCGTCGTGACGCCGTGGATGCGGGCGAGCTCCAGCTGGCGCAGCCGGTCCACGTCACGGTCTATGACCACGACCTGGGCGCCCAGGCCGCTCGCCATCCTGGCAGCGCCCGAGCCGACGATGCCGCACCCCAAGACCACCACCCGCCCCGGCCTCACCCCCGCCGCACCCCCGAGCATCACGCCCCGCCCGCCTGACTGGTAGAGCAGCAAGTGGGCCCCGATCTGGGGCGTTAGGCGGCCCGCGATCTCGCTCATCGGCGTGAGGATCGGCAGCCGCCCCTGCCCGTCCCTTACGGTCTCCATGGCGAACGCGACGCACCGGGAGTCTAGGAGGTCTTGCATGAGGTCACGGTTGATCGGCAGCGAGAGAAACGAGAGCACGACGACGCCCTCCCGCAGCCGCTCCCGCTCCTCGACAACGGGCCCGTAGACCTTGACGACGAGCTCGGAGTCGTCCCAGACCCTGGCGGCGTCGGCGACGACCCTGGCGCCGGCCCCATCATATGCGCTATCCGGGATGCCGGAGGCCTCCCCAGCCCCGGCCTCGACGAGCACCCTGTGCCCGGCCCGGCCGAGCTCGTGGACGGCGTGCGGGGCGAGCGCGACCCGCGTCTCCCCCGGCGTCCTCTCCCTGGTTACACCTACCCTCACGGCATCCTCCCCGGTTTGCGGGACGGGCTTGGAATTGGTTCAGAGGTGTGTCCGCGCCCCGGCATCCCCAAAAGGTTAACCCGAAGCCAACCGGCGGGCCAACGGCGCCTCCCCCGGGCCGCTACGACGGGCCCCATTCGGGGTGTTCCCGCAGAAAAGCCCGAACGTCGTCCTCCCCGCCCCTGGCGCCGAGGGCAAGCCCGGCCGGGCCGACCGGCTCCCAGCATGGCGCGAGGCGGACCCGGAAACCCGCCCGCCACAGGTCCGTGGCCAGCGCCTGCACGAGGTCCGGGGGGAACGGACGCGGCGGCGCCTCCCTGAGGACGCGCATCTCGAGCACGGCCCCAGAGACGGCAGCGGCCCCGGCCACCCGGCGCATTACGCCCTCGATCGCCCCGCCGAGCCCAGCCATGGCCCTTATGCTCCCACGCACCTCGAGGCGCCTGCCGCACGGGGACGGCGCCTCCCGCAGGTCGTGCCTGAAGGTCCCGTCCGGCGCGGGCAGGCAGGAGGGCAGGCGCCCCGGCGCCTCGTCCCACTCGAGCACGGCGCGGAAGTCCGCAAGCCCCGCCGCCCGCGTCGCCACGGTGCCCGCAAGATCCCCGGTGAGGGCGACGGCAAGCGACCGGGCGGCGGGGAGCGTGGCCCCCAACGCGGCCCTCAGCGGGCCGCCTGCTCCCCGCCAGGCGCCTCGGCCGCGAGGTCCTCCGGGACTGCGGGTGAGCCCGCCGTCTTGCCGCAGGCGGAGACGAAGCCGAAGAAAAGCGGGTGCGGGCGGAGGGGCCTGCTCTTGAACTCGGGGTGGAACTGGCTCCCTATAAAGAAAGGGTGGTCCTTGAGCTCGGCGATCTCGACCAGGCGCCCGTCCGGGGAGGTGCCGCTGAAGACCATCCCGGCCTCGGCGAGGGCCTCGCAGTAGGCGTTGTTCACCTCGTAGCGGTGGCGGTGGCGCTCGTGGACGAGCTCCGAACCGTAGACCCTGGCGGCGAGCGTACCGGGCTCGATCTTGCACGGCCAGCGCCCCAGGCGCATCGTGCCGCCCATGTCCACCCCGACCTGATCCGGCATGATGTCTATTACCGGGTGGGGGGTGTCCTGCTCGAACTCGGTGGAGTTCGCCATCTCGAGGCCGGCGACGTTGCGGGCGAACTCTATTACCTCTATCTGCATCCCGAGGCAGAGCCCGAGGTAGGGCGTTCCCGTCTCCCTGGCGTACCTGGCGGCCTCGATCTTGCCCTCGGCCCCCCTGTGCCCGAAGCCCGGCAGCACGAGCAGGCCGTCGACCCCGGCGAGGCGCCGCTCGGTCGACTCCCGATCGTCGAGAACCTCGGAGTCGACCCAGTCGAGGTCGACCTTGAGGCCGTTGGCCCCGGCCGCGTGGCCCAGGGCCTCGACCACGGAGAGGTAGGCGTCCTGGAGCTTTATGTACTTGCCGATGATGGCGACCCTCACCCGCCGCTCGGCCTCCAAGGTCCTCGAGACGAGGCCGCGCCACTCGTCGAGGTCGGCGGGCGGGGCCTCCATCCCGAGCTTCTCGAGGACCAGGTCGTCGAGGCCCTCGTCGTGCAGGCTCAGTGGGATGGCGTAGAGGCTGGGGGCGTCCTCGGCGGGGATCACCGAGTCGAGCTCCGTGTCGGCGAAGAGGGCTATCTTCTTGCGGATGTCCTCGCTCATCGGGCGGTCGGCGCGGCAGACGAGCACGTCCGGGCTTATGCCGATCTCGCGCAGGCGCTGGGCCGAGTGCTGGGTCGGCTTGGTCTTGAGCTCGCCCGCGGCCTCGATGTAGGGCACGTAGGAGACGTGGACGTAGAGCACGTTCTTGCGACCGACGTCGTTTCGGAACTGCCTTATGGCCTCCAGGAAAGGCAGGCTCTCGATGTCGCCGACGGTGCCGCCTATCTCGGTTATGACGACGTCGTTGTCGTACCCGAGGCGGCCTATCCTGTTCTTGATCTCGTTTGTAATGTGCGGGATTACCTGCACGGTAGCCCCGAGGTAGTCCCCCCGACGCTCCCGGCTTATGACCTCCCAGTACACGCTCCCGGTCGTCACGTTGGAGAGGCGGCCGAGGTTCTCGTCCAAAAACCGCTCGTAGTGCCCGAGGTCCAGGTCGGTCTCGGCCCCGTCCTCGGTAACGAAGACCTCGCCGTGCTGGTATGGGTTCATGGTCCCCGGGTCCACGTTGATGTAAGGGTCGAACTTCTGCAGCACGACCCGGTACCCCCGGCTCTTGAGCAGCATCCCGAGCGCCGCGGCGGTCGTCCCCTTGCCGATGGACGAGACCACCCCGCCCGTCACGAAGATGTACTTGGTCTCGCTCATCCGCACCACGCTCCCGATAACGCAACCAAAGCCAAGCCCCTACCTCCTGTAGAACCGAAAAGACGTGAGAAATTCCCGAAGCGGCGCCGCGCTGCCACCGGGCGGCGGCCTATAAAACCCGCGAGCGCGTGCTTTGACATCACGGGACACCATATTACCGTCGATGGGCCGCGAATTAAATAGCGCCCGCGCCTTTTCTGACTGGTAGGACGGGCACCGAGTGGCTACGCTATGCGCCATGCCATCCGGCGCAAGATCCAAAGGCCCCCTCTTCGTCGTCCTCGCGGCAGCCCTGTGGGGCACGAGCGGCACCGCCCAGGCCTTCGCCCCGGAGGCCGCCGGCCCCCTCTCCGTCGGGATCGTGAGGATCGGCGTGGGCGGCGCGGCGATGCTGGTGTTTGCGACTCTGTCCGGCGCCTGGGCGAAGGGCCCGGCCGTTTCGGCGGCATGGAGGCCCCTTCCCGTGCTCGCCTGCGCGGCGCTGGTCGCCTCCTACCAGGTGCTCTTCTTCACGGGCATCTCGCTCACCGGCGTCGCCCTCGGGACGATCTCGGCCATCGGCAGCCTCCCTGTGTGGGCCGGGCTTGTCGACCTCACCTTCGGGAAGCGGCCGGACGCGCGCTGGCTCGGCGCGACCGCCCTGGCCGTCTGCGGGTGCGCCCTGCTGGTCGGCTCGGGGGGATCCCTCGCCGTCGACCCCATCGGGGTGCTGCTCTGCGTCGTCGCCGGCGGCGGGCTGGTCGCCTTCACCACGGTCGCGAAGGTGATGCTGGAAGTGCGGCCGCACGCGGTGGTGATGGGCGTGACCTTCGCCCTCGGCGCCGTCCTCCTCTCGCCGGCCCTGCTCTTCTCAAACCCTTCCTGGGTCCTCTCCCCCACCGGGCTCGCGGTCGCCCTCGAGCTCGGGCTCGGCGCGACAGCCCTCGCCTACGTCCTCTTCGCCCACGGGCTCGCGAAGGTCCGCGTCTCGACCGCGGCCACGCTCTCACTCGCCGAACCGCTGACGGCAGGGCTCCTAGGCGTCCTGGTCCTGGGAGAACAGGTCTCCCCCGCGGCAATAGGCGGCATGGGCCTCCTCGTGTTGGGACTCCTCCTCGCAACCGCAAGACGCGGATAACGAGGGAAAGGTCAGCGTGAGGCTTCGCGCACCTGGCCATCTTCGGCTTCATGAAGGTGCAGAGGAGAGGGAGGGTGCGCAGGTCACCCAGGAGGCGACTCAGGGAGATCCACGGGAACAGGTATGGGACGAATCCAAAGACACGAGAGGCGCATGCCAGATTACTTGGCGCCAGGGCCGCGGTTAAGCACCCCCCGGCCCTTTCTATGCACGGCGACCGTCTCACCGGACCGGGGGTCGACGGCGTGGACGGCCGCCCACGCGGTGCTGCCGACCATGTAGAGCGACCCGGCCACCTCCCAGCTCGGCTGCCGCGGTTTGGGGATCAGCTGGCCGACCGGTACGGCCGCGTGGGTGGCATGGCTGGACCGGCGCCACGACCAGCCCATCACCTCGTCACCGACCGCAAACCCGTCGACATCGGGACCGACGGCGGTGACGACCCCGGCGAGGTCGCTGCCCTGTCCTGACGGGACGGTCGCCGGGAAGAAGTCGTGCATGGCACCGGAGCGTATCCCCGCCTCGCCGGGATTGATGCCCGCCGCGCGCACCGCGACGACGACCTCCCCGGCCGCCGGCTCCGGTATAGGCATGTCGGCGAGGTACAGCACGTCGGGGTTTCCATACCGGTCGAACCGTACGGCGCTGGCTTGGGTATCGGTCATGGTCTCATCTCCCTGTGTAGTTGGTGCGGTGGTTACTGGTGTGGAGCCTTCTTAAGTCAGACGGGGGTTGCTCTCGCGCGCCTCGTGCGCGCCGTTGTTTCCGGCGCGCACGAGACGGTAGGATGCCTACTGGCCGGGCTTCGACCCGCGTTCGGCAGGCGGTCCTGCCGGGCCGGTCGGTCACTTCGCGAGGAAGCTGTGGACGCCGAACGCGATCCACTCGGGGTTGTCCCAGTCGGGGTGCAGGGCGCGCATCCGCGGCTCGAGCGTCGCGATGATCGCATCGGCGTCGTTGCCCTCGCCCGCGAGGCGCCCTGTCTCGTCTTGCAGCAGGGCCAGATAGTGGCGGACGACCGAGATGGCGCCCGCGTCGGCGATCTCGCCGTGGCCGGGAACGACTATCTCGGGTGCAAGCCGCTCAAGCTCGTCGAGGACGCCGATCCACCGGTCGCCGTCGACGTCGGTGTCGTGGGGCGGGAAGAACGGGAAGATCGGGAAGAACCGGTTCTCGACCAGATCGCCGGTGAACAGAACGCGCTCGTCCGGCAGGTAGACGGTCTGGTCTCCGCGCGAATGCGCGGCCCCCCAGGTCCGCAACTGCACGACCTTCCCGCCGAGGTCGAGATCGGCGGCGCCCTCGTACGCGACGTGCGGGTCGACGAACTCGACACCCTCGAGCTGTTCCGCAATCTCACTGCCCAGCCCGCGGAACATGTCGAGGTACGGGCGCGCCTTCTGGAGGAACTCCTCGTGCTGCTCGCGGTTGTAGATAATCGTCGCCGCCTCACCGAACGCCTGAGCGCCGTAACCGTGCTCGGGATGGAAGTGCGTGAGCGTCAGGAAGAGCGGCCGGCCGCCCGCGAGC
>DATFPF010000120.1:0-32978 GCA_035264945.1 Rubrobacter sp. | reverse complement strand
GCCGTCGAAGACGAGGGCTATGCGGTCGGCGAGGACGACGGCCTCCTCCTGGTCGTGGGTGACGAAGACGGCGGTGTGGCCGCCCTCGCGCTGGAGGCGCAGGACGAGCTCGCGCATCTCCTCCCTCAGGTTGGCGTCGAGCGCGCTGAAGGGTTCGTCGAGGAGCAGGAGCCTTGGTTCGGTCACGAGGGCGCGCGCGAGCGCCACCCGCTGCTGCTGGCCGCCGGAGAGCTCCTCGGGGGCGCGGTCGGCGAAGCCCTCCATGCGCACGCGCCGCAGGGCTTCCCGGACCTTGCTCTCCGCCTCCTCTCTGGGCGCCTTGCGCATCTTGAGGCCGAACCCGACGTTGCGGGCGACGCTCATGTGGGGGAAGAGGAGAGGCTTCTGAAAGACCATCGCGGCCTCGCGCCTCTCGGGTGGGGTGCCGACGACGGAGCGGCCCCCCACCCGCACGTCGCCCGAGGTGGGGCGCAGGAGGCCGGCCACTACCCTAAGCGCCGTGGTCTTGCCGCACCCGGAGGGGCCGAGCAGGGCTACGAGCTCGCCCGGCTCGACCGCGAGGCTCAGGCCCTCCAGGGCCGGGGCTTCCCCGCCGTAGCGGTATGAGACGTTCTCAAGCTCGAGGCGCGCGCCCACTAGACCTTGCCCTGTCCGATGAGGTTCGCCCGTTGGCCCGGCTTCAGGACGCGGAGGGCGAGGACGAGGGCCAGGACGGCCGGCCCGGCGAAGGCGAGGGCCAGGGCCGAGGTCACGACGGGGTCGTCCCCCGAGGCGGCGGAGAACAGGAGCATGGGCAGGGTGACGACGTTGCCGCCCCCGATCAGGAGGGTGAGCACGTACTGGCCCCAGGATATGAGGAAAGCGAAAAGCCCCGCCACAGCCACACCAGGCAGCACGCCGGGAAGCGTTACGCGCACGAACGCCTGCCACGCGTTGGCGCCCAGG
The DNA here is from genome assembly GCA_035264945.1 of Rubrobacter sp. Lineage (GTDB taxonomy): Bacteria > Actinomycetota > Rubrobacteria > Rubrobacterales > Rubrobacteraceae > Rubrobacter_D. Next base: position 32,033 of record DATFPF010000120.1, on the reverse strand, counting down.
GTGCGGGCGGCCTCTTCTAGCTCGCCCGTCCTCTCGGCGAAGACGCCGGCCAGGATCAGGGCGGTGTAGGGAACCGTGGGTACCAGGTGGACCAGGAACACGCCTGCCAAGGTGTCAGCGAGCCCGAGCCGGATAAAGGTTACGTGGACGCCCATCGTCGAGGCGAGGGGCGGCACCAGGATCGGGAGCAGGATAAAGAAGACAACAACCCCCTTGAACCGCCACTCGTAGCCGCCTATCGCCATCCCGGCCGGCATGCCGACCGCCACGGAGGCCGCCGCCGTCGCGGCCCCTATGACGAGGCTGTTCAGCGCCGCCCTGGGCACCCCGCCGCCGGGCTCGAACAGGTGGGCCAACCCGCGCAAGGACCACGCCGTCGGCAGCAGGTCCGGGAACCGCCACTCCCCCGCGAACGCCCACAGGACGAGCGGCACGAAGGGAAGGGCCACCAGGGCCGCTGCCAAGGCGAGGACCACATCAGACCGGCCGGGGTCCTTACCCACGGCGCCCACCGAGGTCCCTGGCAAGGCGCAGGTAGAGGGCGGCGATCGCCCCTGTGATAACGGCGATCAGGACGTTTATGGCCATCGCCGCCGGCCGCGCGGACAGGTCTATCTCCCTGTACTCGTCGTAGGCCATGACCGGGAGCGTCGTCGGGTAGGACTTGCCGAGAAGGTAGGGAACCTCGAAGGCCCCGAACGTGAAGGCGAAGACGAGCAGGCTCGCCGCCACGACGGAGGGCGAGATCACGGGAAAGACCACGTACCAGAACCGCTGCCACGACCCGGCCCCGAGCGTTCGGGCCACCTCCTCAAGCTCGGACGCAACCCCCCTCAACGCCGCCAGCACCACCAGCGCTATAAACGGGACCTCCTTCCACACGTAGGTAAGGATGATGCCGACGGAGTACTCGTCGTAGAGCAGCGCGGGGAAGTCCTTGGGCTCCCCGATCAGGCCGAGCCCGGCCGCGAGCCTGGCGCCGAGCCCCGTCTGGGAGACGACGAGCGCGATGCCCACGGCGGCGACGAGGTGCGGGATCGTGATCGGCAACTGGAACACCACAGACGAGATCCTGCCGCCCGACCGCCTGAGCGCGAGCGCCGCGAGCACCGCCAGCACCGTCGAGACGCCCGTCGAGACCCCCGAGACGTACAGGGTGAGAGAGAGCGCGTCCACGAAGTCCTCGTCCCCGAGGACCTGCCGGTAGGCGTCGAGGTTCGGCTCCGTCAGGCCGATGGCCGGCATGTAGCCTAAGGATTGGACGAAGGCGACGGCGAGGCCGCCGGCGAAAAGGACCCCGATCACGGCCAGGGCCGGGGCCAGCAGCAGCGCTATCTTCAACCGTCCGCCCAAGCGCTAGTCCTCCAGGACCTCTTCCTGCCAGCCCTCCTCGAGCTTCAGCAGCCACTCGGTCCTGGCCTCGGGCACCCGGTTCTGCTGCAGGACGCGCGTGGGCAGCGAGGCCTCACCCTCGGGCTCGGCGAACTCCTTGCGCGCGTCCTCGGGGAGCCTGTCCAGGCTCAGGGCAGTAAGGTCGCCCCAGCCCTCCGGGTCCTGCTTCTCAGCCTGCGCCTCGGGGCTCTCAAGGAAGTTCGCGACCACCTGCGCGCCTGCCTTGTTCGGGCCGTCGAAGGGGATGGCGAGATAGTGGGTGTTGTTGAGGGTGCCGCCGTCGAGCACGTAGGAGCGGGTGCTCCCCGGCCATAGGCCCTTGTCTACCTGGCGCTGGGCGAGCTGGGGATTGTAGCTCATCGTAAGCCAGACCTCGCCGTTGGCGTAGAGCTCGTCGAGCTTCGCCGAGGTCTTGGGGTAGGTCTCACCCCCGCGCCAGAGGTTCGGCTCGATGTCCCGCAGAAAGTCGTAGAGCTTCGGGGACTCACCGTAGAAGACCTCCCCGTCGAAGGGCTTCTGGTAGGCGTCCACCTTCCCTGTTACGTCGTAGAAGGCCTGCTCGACGAAGGCGTTACCCGTAAAGTCCGGCGGGGCCGGGTAGGCGAAGCGGCCGGGGTTCTCCTCCACCCAGGCGCGGAGCTCGTCCATGGTTCGCGGCGGGTCTTCGACCTTATCCGAGTCGTGGATCATGACGAACTGGGCCCTGCCCCACGGGGCCTCGCGGCCCCCAACCGGCTGGCCGAAGTCGCGGTTTATGGATGGGCTCTCCCAGTCGACGAACTCTGCGTTCGGGAGCCCCTCGGCCCACGGCCCGAACCAGAGGTCCGCGTCGGCGCCGGTTGCGAAGTTCTCGCCGTTGATCCAGACGAGGTCTATGGTGCCATCGTCCTTGCCGGCCTGCTTCTCGTTGAGCAGCTTGTTCACCGCGTCGGCTGTGTCGCCGAGCGGCGTGCGCCTGAGCCGTATGCCGTTCTCCTTCTCGAGCTCCGGGATCACGTAGTCGTCAACGTAAGAGTTGATCGCCTCGTCCCCCCCGTACATGGCGAGGTTCACCTCCGTCCCCCTTGCCTCCTTCTTCAGCTCCGAGAAAGGACGATCCTCACCGGCAGGGGAGCCGGCGTCGCCGGCCCCGCCGCAGGCGCCGAGCGCGGGGATCGCAAGCGCCAACAGCGCGACGAGCAGGACCTTGGCTGGTTTTCTGGCTGGCATGGTCACTCCGATGTACCCCATCCTGGACGTTTTCGCTGCGGCCGCACTTACTGCCGCAACTACTACTTGCTAGCATCCGGCTACGCTTCAGGGGCGGGCCCGGATCAGGGACGCGGCCCATCGGGGAGACGCCCCAGCGCCTCTATCATGCCCCCGAGCACCCTCGTTGCGTCCAGGTCAACCACGACGTCCACCTCGCGGCCGGGCAGCGCGTAGTCGTGGGCCGCGGCGGCGTCCAGGGTCGGGAGCGCGCGGCGCTCGACCGTCACGGAACCCGGCTCCGCGACGGCGGCGACGCAGGCCACGTCCCAGAGGATCTTCTCCCCCACCAGGTCGACGGGGCCGCCGTACTCGGCGACCCACAGCTCCAGGATGTTCGCCAGGTAGGCGGCGATGGGGTTGCCCACGGACCGCAACTCCTCGGCAAACGGGGCCGCCCTGACCGCGAGCTTCGCCGGCGCCGGCCAGCCTGGCACCTGCAGCAGGTCGACGTCCTCCTCGAAGAGGACGCGCCAGGCCGCGATGTCGGCCCGGCCGTTGAGCTCGTGGAACTTGTGGCGCCCGTAGGCCTCCTCGTCCCCGAACCCCCCGAGCCACACGACGCGGACGTTCTCCCGCAGGCCCGGCTCGGCGACGAAGAGCGAGGCGACGTCCGTCGCCGGCCCGGTGGCTACCACGGTTAGCGGCCCGCGTCGGGCCTCGTCGATCAGGAACTCGAGCCCCGAGCTCGGCACGGGCTCGCCCCGGCTGTTCATCGGGCGGTCAGCCCCCGTGATGCAAGGCACGCCGCCCCGGCAGAGTTCCACCACCCGCTCCGCCTCGTCCTGGTACATGTCTCTCGAGCCGGGGCCGTGGGCGGTCGTGTTGTGGACGGAGATCACGCCTCGCACGTCGAGGACACCCCCGGGCAGCCCGAGGGCGTTGGCGATGGCGAACTGGTCGTCCACCTCGTTGGCCGTGTCGCAGTCGAGCACCACGCGCGTGGGGGGCATCTCTTCCTCTCGTCGCGGGAGTACCGGATCGCGGGGATCGTAGCACGGCCACAGGGGCGGGTTACGTATCGTCCCCCTGGCGGCCCGTTCCGTTCCCGCCCTGGCCCCTACTGGTCACATCTCGAACAGCCCCTCCAGGAAACCGGGCTCGAGGTACAGGCGGCTCCTGCTCAGGGTCTCCTCGTTGGAGATCGGCCTTCCGGCCCTGGCCGTCTCTCGTACCGCCCACGCGCACCACGAGACGGCCCGCAGGGAGACGATGGTCTTCATAGCCTCGAGTTGGTTCTGGAACCGGATCCTGTCTGCGACAGGGCAGCGTTCCAGGTAAGCCCCCACGAACTCGCCCTCCTGCGCCTCGGACAGGAGAGCCGCCGTGTCGTCGCGCCAGAGGGTCGTGGTGGGCAGAAGGAAGTGGGCGAGGTCCTGGGTGCGGGGGGCTATCCTTGCCTTCTCCCAGTCGAGCAGCCTCGCCGCGCCGTCCTCGACCACGAAGTTGTGGGTGTTCAGGTCGTAGTTGACGATGGCGAGGTCGTCGCCCTTGAAGAGGCCTTTCTCTTCGAGGAAGCCTTCTATGCGCGTGAAGCCCAGGCCGAGGGCATCTTTGCTCCCGCCCGGGGCGCCATCCCAGGACAGGTAGGGCTCAGCGAGGTTCCGGGACTCTTCGAGGATGGCGGGGGCCGGGTCCGGGTGGACCTGCAGGCGATGCTCCTCCGGGACGCCGAGGGCGTGGACGGCGGCGAGGCAGCGGGCGGCCGCGGGGAGGTCGGTCGGGTAGTCGAGGGGCCGGCCCGTCAGGTACTCCTCCAGGATCAGGGGGTAGGGGAGGCCTACCGGGCTCGGGTCTACGTGGTAGGGCCTCGGGGTAACGCCTGATGGCGCGAGGAGCTGTAAGGCGTGGTGCTCGTAGGGGGCCTGCTCCTCGAGCGGGAGGCCCATCTGGGTGCCCGTGACGAGCCGGGCCACGAGGTCAGTCTCGCCCCGCACGAGGTAGTTCAGGCTGTACTCGCCCCTTGCGAGGAACCCGACGTCTCCGGGGTAGGGGTAGTGCAAGCCTCTCAAGTACCGTTCCAGGTCCGCGCTAAAGTCGTAGTCTGGCACGGCCGTATTGTAGGCGGGTCGACGCGGTTCGCCGACGGGGTGGTGTAAAATTCTCCAGGGAGGAGAGAGGAGCCTGAACCTGGACATCATCTTCTGGGCCGTGCTTGCGGGGCTCGCGTTTGTCGGCGAGCTTCTCTCAGTATCATTCTTCTTGCTGTTCTTCTCGCTCGGGGCGATCGTGGCGCTCGCGCTGGCCTTCGCGCAGTTCGGGCTCACGGCGCAGGCCATCGGTTTCATCGGCGCGTCCGTGCTGAGCATGGTGGTGCTGCGGCCCGCGTTGTTGAACCGGCTCTCCCTGCGGGGCGGGGAGGTCTACGCGGGGCACCGGGGCATCACGGGCGCGAGCGCCGTGGTCACGGAGACCATAGAGTCCGGAGGAAAGGGAACCGTCCGCGTGGGGAGCGGGGAGTTCTGGACGGCCCGGGCGATGTATTCGGGCGAGGAGATAGGGAAGGGCGCCAAGGTGCGCGTATTGGACATCGACGGGCTGACCGCGCTGGTCGAGCCGGTGGAGACCGAAGGAGGAGAGCAATGATCGGGCTGATAGTGCTTGGGATTCTGGCGTTCGTCGTGTTCCTGGTGGCGGCGAGGAGCATCAGGATCATCCCCCAGAGCCGCGTGGCGATAGTGCAGCGTCTGGGCAGGTACCACAGGACCGCCGAGAGCGGGCTCACGCTCGTCGTGCCTGTGGTGGACCGGATGCTGCCGAAGACCGACCTCAGGGAGCAGGTAATAGCCTTCCAGCCGCAGGCCGTCATCACCAGCGACAACGTCGGGATGCAGATCTCCACGGTCGTCTACTACCAGGTGGTGGACGCGAGGGCGTCCGAGTACGAGGTCGTCAACTTCCACCTCGCCCTGGAGCAGATCGCCCAGACCACGCTCCGTAACGTCATAGGCAACCTCATCCTCGACAAGACGCTGACCTCCCGCGACGAGATAAACGGCAAGCTCCGCACGATCCTGGACGAGGTTACGGAGAAGTGGGGCATCAGGGTGACGAGGGTGGAGCTCAAGGAGATCACACCCCCAAGAGACATCCAGCAGGCGATGGAGAAGCAGATGCAGGCCGAGCGTACCCGCCGCGCGGCCATCCTCACCGCCGAGGGCGACAAACGCGCGGCCATCCTGAAGTCCGAGGGCGAGAAGGAGTCCGCGATCCTCCGCGCCGAGGGCGAGAGGCAGGCCGCCGTGCTACGCGCCGAGGGCGAGGCCGCGGCCTACCGCAACGTCCAGGCCGCCCAGATCGAGATGACCGGCGCCCTCTTCGAGCGACTCGAGAGCTCGGACCTCTCCCCGGAGGCCCTCCGCTACCTCTACCTGAAGGCCCTCCCAGAGATGGCCAAGGGCCCCGCGAGCAAGCTCTTCGTCGTCCCCTCTGAGATTCAGGACCTCGCCGGCACCATCGGCGCCCTCGCCGGCGGCGCGGGTATGGCCTCAGAGGACGTCCCGAAGGACGACGGACCGCGCCGCATCACCGCCCCGAACGGCGAGGCGGCCCGCCGGGCCCTGGAGCGCCGCCCGCCGGCCGAGTAGCCGGGGAACCGGCCGAAGCCTGGCATCTTGCCTGGCAGGCCGCTATGCTGCGCGGGTGGTTTGACGGACGGGCCCGGGCACGCCCCGGCGGGGAGGAGACGAATTGAAGCGGCTGGTTGTTTTGGTGGGTGTCGCGGCGATGGTTCTGGCCGCGGGGGGTACGGCCCTTGCGGCAACGCTCGCGTGCACCGGGGGCAAGTGCGTCGGCGGCGACGGGCCCGACACCATGCTCGGCAGCGGCGGTAGGGACGAGATCTACAGCCTCAAGGGCGGGGACCTCGTCCGCGCCAACGCGGGCAACGACCTCGTGAACGGCGACGGCGGCGACGACAGGCTGGTCGGCGGCCGGGGCGACGACACGGTCAACGGCGGCGACGGCAATGACGTCGTGATCGGGAGCCCGGGCAGGGATCGCCTGAACGGCGGCACCGGCAACGACCGCATAGAGGCCGCCGACGGCATGCGCGACTCCATAGCCTGCGGCAACGGCCCCCGCGACGTCGTGGTCTTCGACGCGGGCCTGGACCACTTCACCGGCTGCGAGGTCCGCCAGCCCCGCTAGGCGGTTGGTGCGGCCTACGCCGCACCGACCACGCCGTCAGCTATCAGACGTCAGCTTTTTGTCCGGGTGACGCGAACGGGTGGTCGATTCGCCCCGCCGCGCGCTGGCAACCGCCGCGGGGCCTTCCGAAAAGACGGAAGGCCCCGCGACCGGTTATTACCTGATAGCTGACCGCTGATAGCTACTTTTCGCGGGCGTGTTGCTGGAAGAAGCGGACCATCTCGGCCGAGGCGTCGGGGCCCTTGGGGTCCGTGTAGGAGCCGGGACGGCCGCCGCCGGACCAGGCGTGGCCTAGGCCGTGGACGTTCCAGCGCTCGACCACGGATCGTCCTTCGGTGTCCCTGTAGGAGATCCTGGTAAACGCGTGGCCGTCCGGGACCCGCCCCTGGCGGGTCGAGACCTTGAGGGACGACCCGTCGCCTGCGGTGAGGTTGGCGAGCAGTCGGTCTCCGTTGCGCGGGTGGACGGTCCCGTCCCGGTCGCCGTGGAAGACCACGGTCGGTGGGATCTCCGCCCGTCCGTTCGATCCCGCCTTCGGCATCTGGACGCCGGGGTTGCCCTGGCGCATGGCCGAGAACGCGGATGGCATGTCGTGGGCTGAGCCCGGGGCGAGTCCCGAGTGGACGCCGACGGCCGCGTATAGGTCGGGGTAGGTGGCGCCCATGATCGCGGCCATAGCCCCGCCGGCCGACATGCCCGCGACGTATACCCTGCCCTCGTCCACGGCGTAGTCTTCGATCACCTGCCGCGTGATCCCCGCGATGATGGACGGCTCACCCTGGCCACGCTGCTGGTCCGCGGGCTGGAACCAGTTCCAGCACTTTTGCATGTTGGCGCTGCCGGACTGCGCCGGGTAGGCCACGAGGAAGGTGTGCTCCTCGGCGAGCGCGTTCATGCGGGTGCCGGCCGCGAAGTCGTCTGGGTCCTGGGTGCAGCCGTGCAGCATCACCACGAGCGGCACCGCCTCCCCGGCGTAGCCCTCCGGGACGTAGAGCTTGTACGAGCGGGCGCCGGCCGCGCCGCTGTACGAGCGCGCGAAGAACCGCTCGTCGTCCCCAACGTCCGCCGCCCCCGCGGTCTTCGCGAACGGGCTCCCCGGCGGGTGCTGCACGCCGCGGGTGCGCAGGTTCGGGGCGGTCTGCGCGAACAGGTCGGGTCCCAGGCCCGCGCCCCGCCAGGGGGCCGCCGGACCCTGCTGGGTCCCCCCGACGAGTCGAGAGGTAACGTCTATGGGGAAATCGAAACCGTCGGCGCCGGTGTTGGAGCCCGCCGGTGGGGCGTTGTTCCCGAGGGCGCTCTGGATCATGGCGGTCGCCTCGTTCAGGCGCCCCTCCTGCGTAAGACGCGTGGCCTCGGCCATGCGCGCCTGCATGTTTTCGCTCATCGTTTGTTGCTCCGATCCGGTCACGAGGACCTTATCCTGCCCGCCATGGCGGACTTTACGGCCGGGCTCGCCCTCAAGGCGCCCAGCACCACTATCGAGCTTATGGTCTCCAGAGCCAGCTCGGGGCTCACGTCGTCTTCGATGCTCGCGAGGCCCAAGACCTTGATCTCCAAAGTCTCGCCGGCCTCCCGCACGGCCTCCAGATCCCGCCGGGTGTAGTGCTCGAGCCCAAGAACCAGCGTCTTGCGGGCCACCGTCTGACGGACGACCTCGGCGTGGGTGGAGAGCTGGTTGCGGATCGCCGTCCGGATAAAGTCCGTCCGGTTCGAGTAGAAGCCCTCCTGCACCAGCAGGTCCACCTGACCCAAATCCACAAGCCCCAGGTTGATCGTGATCTTCTCCGTCTCGCTCATCCCTACCGATCCTTGGGTTCCACAGCACATCCACTTAACATCCACATGGATGGTATATGGAAGTTGTAGAGACGTCAAGTGGATGAGACGTCGGTTCGGGGGAGATAGGCGAAACCTTTCGCGGGGTCTCCGGGTATCGATGGTAGTGTCTTGGGCGGGTTTGGCGGTACGGGCCGCGGCGGCTTCTGCGGAGGGTTGGTGCTTGGCAACGTAGGGCAGTGGGTTCTGGACGTGATCGGGGCGCTCGGGTACGACGGGCTCGCCCTGCTGCTCGTGGCCGAGAACCTCTTTCCCCCTATCCCCTCCGAGGTGGTGCTGCCGCTCGCGGGGTTCCTGGTGGGGAGGGGGGATCTTAGCCTGTGGGGTGCGATCTTCGCCGCCACCTTCGGCAGCGTCGCGGGCGCGCTCGCGCTTTACGCGCTGGGTCGGTGGGGGGACGCAGGCTCGTCCTCCGTTACGGGAAGTGGCTGCGGGTGGACGAGAAGAGGCTCGGGGAGGCCGAGGGCTGGTTCCGCCGCTACGGCGGATGGGTAGTGCTCTTCGCGAGGGTCGTTCCGGTGGCCCGGACCGTCGTGTCCATCCCGGCCGGCACGATGGAGATGCCGGTGCTGCGGTTCGTCCTCCTGACCACCCTGGGATCTGCCGTCTGGAACGCGATTCTCATCAAGGCCGGCGTGGTCCTCGGGGCGAACTGGCAGGCCGTCGAGGGATGGATGGGCTCGTACTCCGACGTGGTGCTCATCGCGGGTGCCGCCGTGGCACTGTTTCTTCTCCTGCGGCATTTCCGTGACGACCGGAAGAAGAAAAACCCCTCCTGAAGCTGAGGCATCAGGCATCAGCAAAACCAAAGAGCCAAAAGCTTACGGCTGGTAGCTCCGCGAGAAATTTGACACACCGCCGGGCGGGTCGGCACGCTACCATGTGGGTTGAGGTGGCGTCCAGCAGAGGAGAGAGATGAACGTCCTGATCAGTGGCGCGACGGGCCTTATCGGGTCCGCGCTCCTCCCGGAGCTGGAAGCCAGAGGTCACACCATCACCCGCCTGAGCCGCTCGAAAGCGGGGGCCGACACCATCCGCTGGGACCCCTCCTCCGGAACCATCGAAGGCGACCTCGAAGGGACGGAGGCGGTCGTCCACCTCGCCGGGGAGAGCATCGCCCAGGGACGGTGGAACCCCGAGAAAAAAAAGCGCATCCGCGACAGCAGGGTGCAGGGGACGCGGCTGCTGGCGGAGAGGATCTCGGCCCTCCCCACCCCGCCGAGGGTAATGGTCTCGACCTCGGCGGTCGGATACTACGGGGACCGCGGCGACGAGGTCCTGACGGAGGAGAGCGGCCCCGGCACGGGCTTTCTGCCAGGGGTGTGCCGGGAATGGGAGGCCGCGGCGGAGCCGGCGCGGCGGGCCGGCATCAGGGTTGTCCACCCGCGCTTGGGCGTCGTGCTCAGTCCCGAATCCGGCGCCCTCGGGACGACGCTGCCCATCTTCAAGCTCGGCGTGGGAGGAAAGATAGGGAAGGGCGACCAGTGGGTAAGTTGGGTAGCCATCGACGACGTCGTCGGCTCCATCGTCCACGCCCTCACCGACGAGGTTGTCGATGGGCCCGTCAACGTCGGCTCGCCAAACCCGATGACCAACGCGGAGTACACGAAGGTCCTCGGCCGGGTCCTCGGCCGTCCGACGGTCCTGCCGCTCCCGGCCCCGGCCGCCAGGATCATGCTTGGCGAGGTCGCCGACGCGCTGCTGCTCGCGAGCCAGCGCATGGAGCCGGCGAAGCTCAAAGCAACCGACTACGCCTTCCGCTACCCGCAGCTCGAGGGCGCTCTCAGGCACCTGCTCGGCAGGTAACCCGGGGCGGTCGGCCAGGAACCGCGGGACGAACGCTCTAGGACTGGACCTCGGCGCCGAAGCCCGCTTCCCTCAGCAACGCGCGCGCCGCGGGGGCGGCCTTCGCGTCGAGGGTAAGGACGAGGGCTGCCCTCTCGGTGTTGGAGTGGCGGACGTAGAGGTCCAGGATGTTTATGTTGTTGGAGCCCATTAGGGTCGTCACCTCGGCGAAGACGCCGGGGCGGTTCTCGACGGGGATGGCGACCTCGGCGTTCTCGCCGCTCTTCTCGATAAGGATGCCGCCGAGGGCGTCGTAGGCCTCGCGGGCCGCCAGAAAGCGCCCCTCGATCGCCTCGCGGTCCTTGATCTCGCTCCCGAGCTGCGCCATCGCCCCGGCGAAGTGGGCCAACGCCTCGCCGAGGGCCGGCGCGTTCTCGGCCAGGATGTCAGACCAGAGCGCGGGGTTCGAGGCCCCGACCCGTGTCAGGTCCCGGAAGGAGGGCCCGGCAAACGACAGCGCCTCCGGCGAGATGTCCGAGGCCACCTTCAGTAGCGCCGCGGCCATGAGGTGGGGTAGGTGGGAGAGGGCGGCCATCAGCAGGTCGTGCTTGTCCGGGTCGACGGCCGTTGGTATCGCGCCGAGCCCGCGCACGAAGCCGGAGACCTCGCGGTAGTCGTCGGGGTCGGTGCGTTCGGTGGTCGTCAGGAAGTAGCGGGCGCCGTGGAAGAGCCCCGCCTTCGCGTTGGCGACGCCCGCGAGCTGGCTTCCGGCCATCGGGTGTCCCCCGACGAAGCACAGGCGCTCTCTCTCCGCCACCCGCACTATGGCGCTCTTGGCGCTGGCGACGTCGGTAACCAGGGCCTCGGTTGGGGCGAGCTCGGAGAGCAGCGCCGTCACCTTCGAGATGGGGGCGGCGAGCACCACGAGGTCTGCCTCGCGCACCTCCTTCAGGGTCGAGGCGCGGTCCACCGCGCCAAGCTCCTCGGCCGTCTCCAGCACCTCGGGATGGTCAACGCCGACGACCTCCCAGCCGGCGTCCCTGGCGGCGAGGCCGACGGAGCCTCCGATCAGGCCGACCCCAACGACGCCGAGCGTGCGGCTCAAACGCCCCTCCCGGCGGCCCCGACCGCCTCGACCACCCGATCGTTCTCACCCGAGTTGCCGACCGTCACCCGGCTCCATCCGGGGTAGCCAAGGGCGCCGCCCTCCCTGACGAGGATGCCGGACCTCTCGAACTCGTCGGCACCGAACCTGACCATAACGAAGTTACCCTGCGAGGGGATGGAGTCGAGGCCGGCCCGGCCGAACGCCTCCTGCAGCCTCGCGCGTTCCCGGACTACGAACTCGGCCCGCGCCCGCACCTTCTCCTCAGCCATCATCGAGGCCGTGGCCGCGACCTGGGCCGCCAGGTTCACGGAGACGGGGAAGCGGACCCTCTCGGCGTAGTCGGCTACTCTGGCTGGGGCTATGCCGTAGCCGCACCTGAGGCCCGCGAGCCCGTGGGCCTTGGAGAACGTGCGGGCCACTACGACGTTCTCCGCCTCGAGGGCCAGCGCGTGGGAGTCACCGTACGCCGGGTCGTCCACGAACTCGACGTAGGCCTCGTCCAGTATCAGGAGCACGTGATCCGGCAGCGCCTCGGCCAGGCTTCGCACCTCGGAGAGGGGTAGGTAGGTCCCGCTCGGGTTGTTTGGGTTGCACAGGATCACGGCCCGTGTTTCCCCCGTTACGGCGGAGAGGATGCCTTCCGCAGGGATACCGGCCGGGGTACCGGCCGGTATCCTGGCCGACTTCGTCAGGGGGACGGGGCGGGCGGTCATGCCGAGGACGGCGCAGAGCATAGGGTAGAGGCTGAACGAGGGCCACGGGTAGACGACCTCGCCGCCAGCGGGCAGGAGCTGGAGCGCGTTCAGCAGCACCTCGCTCGACCCGTTGCCGACGAGGACGTTGCGCGTCTCGACACCGGCGTTGGCCTTGGCGATGACCTCCCTGAGCCGGGAGACGTGGCTGTCAGGGTAGCGGTTGGCGCGCGGCAGCACCTCGGCCAGCGCGGCCTCGGCCTCTGGTAGCGGCCCGAAGGCCAGCTCGTTCGAGGTCAGCTTCGCGTAGTCGTCGGCCCTGCCCTCGGCGGCCATCCGCCAGGACTTGGGGGGGACGTAGGTCCGTAGGGTATCCAGTTCTGGGCGGAAGGTTGGGGGCATCAGGTTCTAAGGCTCTCGGGCTCAGAGGTTCGAGGCATCAGGCCGCGGCTTTCGTGTCGTAGAAGTTAGTATCGACTGTCAAAGACTAAGCCCGTTCACGCGATGTTGCAAACGCGGTTCGCGGTTCGGATGCACGCTGCCGGGCAACCCTCCCCCTACCCCAAGAGCCCGGAACCTCAAAGCCCAGAACCCGGAACCTTAAAACCTTGCGCCCGCGCTGCTACAATCCGGGGCCTATGGCGGACGCGGAGACACAGGCGAAGGTTCGGGAGCTACGGGAGCGGGTCGACGAGGTCGACCTCGAGTTGATCCGCGCGCTCAGCGAGCGGGCGCAGATCGTGCAGGACCTCGCCCGAATAAAGGCCGAGGCCGGGGTGCCGATCTTCGATCCCAAGCGCGAGGAAGAGATCTTGCAGAAGGTCGTCGAGCAGAACCCTGGCCCGATCTTCGACTCCTCGATGCGCGAGATCTTCGAGCTGATATTGCACCGCATCCGTGACCTTGAGATCCAACGCGGGGAGTTTCAGAGGTAGGAATGGACGTATCCCAGACCGTAAAGACGGACGTAAAGACCAAGAACGGCATGATCCGGCCCGGCACCTTCAGGGTGATCGCCGGCCCGTGCACGGTCGAGAGCTACGACCAGTTCGTCGCCGCCGCCGCGGCGGTGAAGGAGGCTGGCTTCGAGTACGTCCGGGGCGGCGCCTTCAAGCCGCGCACCTCCCCATACTCCTTCCAGGGCCTCGGCGAGGAGGGCCTTAAGATCATGTCCGAGGTCGCCGGCGACCTCGGCCTGAAGGTGGTCACGGAGATCATGGACCCCTACGACCTGGACCTCGTGATGGAGCACGCCCAGATCCTCCAGATCGGCGCCCGCAACATGGCGAACTTCTCGCTCCTCAAGCGCGTCGGCGCCGCCATCGCGGGCTCCGACCACGGCGTCCTCCTCAAGCGTGGCCTCTCGGCGACGGTCCAGGAGTGGATCCTCGCGGCCGAGTACGTCACCGCCGCGGGCGGGGACAACGTGGTGCTCTGCGAGCGGGGCATCCGCACGTTCGAGCCGGCCACCCGCTTCACGCTCGACCTCTCCGCCGTGATCGTGGCGAAGAGGCTCACGGACCTGCCCGTGATCGTCGACCCCTCCCACGCCGCCGGCCGCCGCGACCTCGTGGTTCCGCTCAGCAAGGCCTCGGTCGCCGCCGAGGCCGACGGGCTTATGGTCGAGAGTCATCACGACCCGCAGGAGGCCCTGTGCGACGGTGAGCAGGCCCTCCCGATAGCGGAGCTGATGGGCCTGAAGGAAGCGCTCTCCCCGTTCGCCGGCGCGATGGGCCGCGAGGTCATCTAGTCTCACGGGACGCCGGTCGGGCCGTGCGCCGCATCGGCGAGAGGTTCGTGCTCGTCCGGGAGCTCGGCTCCGGCGGGATGTCGAGCGTCTTTCTCGGCCGCGACGAGGTACTCGACCGGCCCGTCGCCGTCAAGATCCTGCGCCCCGACCTCGACGACGAGGAGACGGGCGCCCTCTTCCGCCGCGAGGGCCGGACGGCGGCCCGCCTCTCCCACCCGAACATCGTCCAGGTCTACGACGCGGGGGAGGGGGATCTCGAAGGCTCGGAGGTCTCCTACATAGTCATGGAGTACCTCCCAGGCGGCGACCTTAAGGAGTTGATCGATGCCAAGGGCAAGCTCCCCGGCGCGGAGCTCGCCAGGATCGGGGAGGAGGTCTGCTCCGGCCTGGCCCACGCCCACGGCCGCGGCGTCGTCCACCGCGACATTAAGCCCCACAACATCCTCCTCGACGAGAAGGGCCGGGCGAAGGTCTCCGACTTCGGCATAGCCCGGGCCCTCGGCACGACCCAGGCGACAAGGACCGGCGCCTACCTAGGCACCGCCCTCTACTCATCGCCCGAGCAGCTCCAGGGCCACAAGGTTACGCCCAAGAGCGACGTCTACTCTTTGGGCGCCACGCTCTACCAGGCCGCCGCCGGGGAGCCGCCCTTCACAGGTACGCCAATAGAGGTCGCCAGCCAGCACGTCTCCAAGCCCCCGCCGCCGCTAAAACAGCGCGAGGCCGAGCTCGACGTCGGGGACGAGATGGCGGCCCTGATCATGGCCTGCCTCGCCAAGGACGCCGACGACCGCCCGGGCGCCGAGGAGGCCCAGAGGCGTTTCGCCGACGTCATGCAGACGACCGGCGTCGCCACCGCGATGGCCCCGGCGGAACCTCCGCCCGAGCGGCCCCGCGAACCGCGACGCGAACCGCGACGCGAACGCCCCGCCCCGACGGTCGTCTCTTCGGCGGGCCGTAAGGGGGGCCGGGCACGCGGCGTGATGGCAGCCCTCGCGCTCGTGGCCGTGCTCGCCGTCATCGGGGCCCTGGCCTTGCCGAGCCTGCTCGGCGGGGATGGGGACACCTCCCAGGGCAACCCGCCCAACGAGCAGGCCGCGGCCGGAGGCTCGAACGGGGACGGCGGCAACGAGAACCGGGGAGCCGGGGGCGAGGGCGGGAACACGCCCCAGCCGACCACCCCGGCCCCGGGGGCGGCGCCCGCGCCTTCGGAAGGCCAGCCGGAGGATGGGCAACAAGGCGGGCAACAGGGGCAGGGCGAGTCACCCGAGCAGACGATACGCGACTTCTACCAGACGGCGGCAGGCCCCAACTACGAGAGCAGTTGGGACTTCCTATCTTCGAGGTACAAGGAAGAGTTGGGATCTCGCGCGGCGATGACGGATCAGTTCGCGACGCTGGAGAGCGTGAGGTTTACCAGCGGGCCGACGGCCCAGGTCGACGGGGGCACGGCGACGGTCTCCTTCAGCACCGTGGCCCAGCATACCGACCGCGTCGATAGGCCGAGCCTCACGGCGACGCTCGTCAAAGAAGACGGCGAGTGGAAGATCGACAGCCTGTAGATCGGGCGTAACGGGAAAAGGAAGGTAAAAGTTCTGAAGACCGCATTGACGGCACTGGTATCGGCGATCATCGGGGGCCTCCTTACCGCGCTATTCCTGATCATCGGGATGTGGGGCACCCTGCAGTCGGGGACCGGCGCGGGCGGCGGCACGGGCGACGTGACCATAAAACAGGCCCCGGCGCCTACGCAATCTTCCGAGACCTCGGCGACCATCGGGGAGGAGGGGCTCTCCGTGCGGGACGTGTACAGGGAGGACGCCCCCGGGGTGGTGAGCGTCGACGTGGCGTCCGAGGAGTTGGGGCCAGGCGGCGGCTCGGGGTTCGTGCTGGACGAGCAGGGGCACATCGTCACCAACCAGCACGTCGTGGACGGGGCCGAGGACATCTCGGTAAGGTTCGCCGGCGGCGCGAGGGAGACGGCCGAGCTCGTGGGTGAGGACCCCTCCACGGACGTCGCGGTCATCCGGGTCGACGTGCCGGAGGACCAGCTCCGGCCTCTGACGCTCGGGGATTCGGGGGCGCTCGGGGTGGGGGACCCGGTGATCGCCATAGGCAACCCGCTCAACGTCGGCATCAGCGTCAGCACCGGGATCGTGAGCGGGCTCGGCCGGCCCATCACCGCCCCCGACAACTTCACCATAGACAACGCCGTCCAGACCGACGCGGCCATAAGCTCGGGCAACTCAGGCGGGCCGCTGCTCGACGCGCGGGGGACGGTCATCGGGATCAACTCCCAGGTCGCCTCGGCTGGCTCCCAGGGCGTGGCCCAGGGCGTCGGGTTCGCCGTGCCGATAGACACCGTCAGGGACGTCGTCGGGGAGCTAATAACCACGGGCGAGGTGGTCCACGGGTTTATAGGGGTGCAGATGTTCGACCTTGGGGTGGACGAGATCTCCGCCTACACGGGCCTCTCGACGGAGGAACTCTCGGAGCGATACGGCCTCCCGTCCAACGGCGCCATCGTCAAGGATGTGACCCCGGGCGGGCCTGCCGCAAAGGCTGGTATCAGCGGCGGGGGCTCGCAGAACATCGACGTGGTCCCGGACGTGCCCGTGGATGGCGACGTCATCACCGCCGTCGACGGCGAGAAGGTAGCGGCCTCGGACGACGTGATAGAGGCCGTCAACGCCACGGACCCGGGGGACAGGCTAACCCTCACCGTGGTCTCCCCGAACGGGGAGCCGCGCGACGTCGAGGTGACGATAGCCTCCCGGCCGGAAGACGCGTAGGAGGGGGCGCCCGATGACGAACGCCGAAGGCCACAAGCGCGCCGCCGCCGACGCGGCTGTCGGGCGCTTCGTCCGGAGCGGGGCGACCATCGGCCTCGGCTCGGGCACCACCTCGGCCTTCGTCGTAAGGAGGATCGGCGAGCTGCTCGATGCCGGGGAGCTCCGCGACGTGAGCGGCATCCCCACCTCAGAGGGCACGGCCGCCCTCGCGCGCGAGCTCGGCATCCCCATCGTCTCCCTCTCGGAGGCCAGGCCAACGCTCACCCTCGACGGGGCTGACGAGATCGGGCCCGGGCTGACGGCCGTCAAGGGCCTCGGCGGCGCCCTCCTGCGCGAGAAGATAGTGGCCGCCGCCTCCACGATGGGCCTCGTCCTCGTCGCGGACGCCACAAAGACGGTCGACGCCCTCGGCACCCGCGCTCCCGTCCCCGTGGAGGTCGACCCCTTCGGCTGGCAGGCGACCCTCGAGGCCCTCTCCGCCTTGGGCTGCAAGCCGCGCCTCCGAATGGACGCCTCCGACCCCGGGCACCCCTTCGTAACCGACGGCGGCCACTACACCGCCGACTGCGCCTTCGACGGGATAGGGGACCCGGCCGCCCTCGAAGCGGACATCCGGGCTATCCCCGGCGCCCTCGAATGCGGCCTCTTCGTCGGCCTCGCGCTCGCCGCCGTCGTCGTCGGCGAGGACGGCGTCAACGTCGTGGAGAGATAGGTTTCAAAAAACACAAAAGGACCCGACCCGCCACCCCAAACGGAGGGGCGGGTCTCAAACCCGTCCGCGCCGTTACGCCCGGCGGAACAACCTCACCCACGCCGGGAAAAACGTGCACGCAAACGCGAGCACGAGCACGCCGGCGAGCGTCTTGCGGTCGCGGCGGCGGGAGAAGGCGCTCCAGGAGAGCACGATCCAGAACATCATGTTCCCGGAGGCAACGGCGTAGACCCAGCTCGAGAACTTGTGCTGGTCGCCGAAGAAGCCCATCTCCTCGATCGGGGGGAAGCTCGTGTTCTCGTCCATGCGCGAGCGGAGCGCCACCACGGGCAGCACGTTCGCGGAGACGACGCCGACCGCCCACGCGGGAAGCGCCAGCGGCCCGTCGAGGCGGCCCCTGAGCGCGTACGTAAGGCAGATCGTCAGCAGGATGTTCGCGGTGGCGCCGACGTAGACCGGGACCGGGAAACGGCCCATGTCCCGCAGGTCGTCCATCTCGTCGAGGCGCTTTGGGACGCGGTCTCCCACGGCGGGACCGGGCGCTAGCCCGCAGCGGCCCCGAAGCCGGCGCGGGAGCCAGGCCGGCCCCCGCCGACGCGCTCCTTGTCCACAACGAGCTTGTAGATCATGTCGTACTCGACGAACACGGTAGCCTTGCCGTCCTGCATCCTGACGCGCAGGTGGTCGTCCTCGGCCTCGATCTCCTTCACGTCCTCGCTCTCGACGGTGAAGGTGTCGCGGCGGTCCCAGATCACCAGGTTCGCCTCCTCTTTCGCCGCCTCGTCTATTGCCTTCTGGATCAGCTCTCTCTTCATGCTTGCGACTCCTCGCTATGGGATAGGCATCTTCGAACTGCCGGCCTATTCTACTTTAGAAACCCGACCCGGTAGGAGAGGCCCTCTCCTTCGTCTACAATGTCCGCCGGACGCGAGGGACGACGGACGGAGGATTTTGAAGGGCTTGGCGCGCAGGGTGAGGGACCTAGACCGGGCCACCTTCCGGGCCGTTTTCGGCCTCAAGTGGGCGCCTTTGACCTCCGTGCTGCGCTTCTTTACGGTGGTGGGGACCGCGGGCTTTCTCTGGGGCTTCTTTGCCTTCGTCGCCTTCCTCTTTACGGGCTTCGAGCCCGCGAACCTCATCGTCCCCTGGGCCGCCGTCGCCGGCTCCTGGACGTTCGCTGAGGGGACCAAGTACCTCTTCGACCGCGCCCGCCCCTTTATGTGGGACACGGAGGTCGCCCCCCTGATAAAGACCCCGTCTTCGAGCTCCTTTCCTTCCGGCCACTCTGCCACGGCCGCGGCGGGCGCCCTCGCGCTCTCCGTCCTCTACCCGGGCTTCGCCCCGCTCCTGGTGTTGGCCGGCTTGCTCGTGATCCTCTCCCGCGTCTACCTCGGCGTCCACTTCCCCGTCGACGTGCTCGCGGGCACCGCCATAGGGCTCGCGACCGCCGGGCTCGTCCTCGCCGCTGCGGCCCTCGTGTCGTGAACCGACTCACCCCCATAGCCCGAAAGCCGGGGTAGAAAACCCCCATGGGCGTGCCACGCTACTACACCATCGGCGCCGTCTCCCCCGACCTCGCCTCCCTTAAGGCGCTGGACGAGAGGCTGGAAGAGGCGGGCGTCTCCGGCGATTCGCACCTTGCGCTCGTCCGCAGGCGCGACGAGGCGCTCGTCGGCGTGACCCTGCCAGGCGCGCGGACGGTGCGGGTCGAGTCCGGGCTCTCGCGGGCCCAATGGTTCGAGCTATTTAGCACCTACCTCGGCGTGACGGCCGTGAGCGTCCTGATGGGCGCCGTCCACCTGCCCACAGGCCTCGCCGTGCAGGCCCTCGTGACCCTGGCGATCGTCGTGGGCCTCGTCGTCTACCACCGCCGCCCGCAACTGGAGAAGAAGGTACTGCGCATGGGCCTCCCCGAGAGGCTGGCCGGGGAGTGGCAGGGCGCCTTCCCCGGCGGCTTCGCCCTCTCTCTCGTCACCGTCCCTGCCGAGCTCTTCGACGCCGCCCAGGAGGCCTTCCTGGAAGACCCGAAGCTCCTCGCGCCCCAGGCCGTGGACCGCAGGCCGATTTCTTAGGCTTCAGGCACTAGGATTTAGGCATTGGGTCTCGCGCGTAGGTGCGACGCCCGCCCGGTGTGCCGCGTCCCTTCGGCATCAGGCACGAACGCGGTCCGTAGTCGCGCGCAACGGGCGCTTGCCCATACCTGGAACCTGGAGCCTAGAACCTGATACCTTGTTCGCGTGATCGTTCGGGAGCGGGCAGACTCTTTTGTTCTCGTCGGGCAGCACGAGCACGCGCTGGTCTCGGGGGAGTTCGCGCGGCGCTGGGTCGAGGAGCCGGTGCCGCTCGGGCCCACGCTGTACGCCGTCGAGAACCACGACGTCGGTTGGCTGGAACCAGACGGGGAGGTGCTCTGGAACGAGGCGTCGGGGCGTCCGCACTCTTTTGTGGACTACCCGCCGGGGCCCAAGCTGGAGACCTGGCGGCGGGGGATCGAACGGGTCGAGGCCCGCGACGCCTACGCGGGATGCCTCTGCAGCATGCACTACTCCCGGTTCTTGCTCGGGTCCGATAACCCCACGGAGGTTGAGTTCCGGGAGCGGGAGGCGACCCGGCAGGAGCGCCTTCGGGCGAGCATGTCCCCGGCCGAGCTCGAGAGCCTGGAGCGCAACTTCCGCTTCTTGCGGCTTTGCGACGGGCTCTCGTTGTACCTGTTCCTGTACGGGCCGGGGGAGGCGGGGTACCCGCCGCCGACGCCAGACGGGTTCGAGTTCGACGGGGAGCGGTTCGACCTCGTGTGGGAGAGCCGGGACCACGTCCGCCTGGAGCCGTTCGCGCTCACGGAGCCGTTCGACGTCTCGGTGCCATACCGGGAGGTCGACAAGGACCGCAGGCCCATGGGCGGGGGCGTCCTCGAGTTCCGGGTCTCCGGTTAGTGCGGGAGACCACCCCGGCGCCGCTCGTCGGCTGGTACAGTATCCGGCGTCGCCGACAAGAACGTAACTTTTTCCGGAGAGGACACCATGAGAGAACGATCCTACGAGTTCTTCAAGAGGCTGCTTTCCACGCCTGGGCCAAGCGGCTACGAGGGCGCCGCCGCCGAGGTCTGGCGGGAGGAGGCGCGCGGTTTCGCCGGGGTCCGTGGGGACCGGATGGGCAACTCGCTGGCTACCGTCGGGGCCGGCGGGGGGCCGCGGGTAATGCTCGCCGGTCACATAGACGAGATCGGGGTGATCGTCACCCACGTTGACGACAAGGGTCTGATCCGGTTCACGGGCGTCGGCGGCTGGGACCCGCAGGTTCTCGTCGGCCAGCGCGTGCGGCTGCAGACGAGGGCCGGCGAGGTAGTCGGCGTGATCGGCAAGAAGGCAATCCACGTAATGGAGGCCGAGGAGCGCAAGAAGGTCTCGGAGATAAAGGGGCTCTGGATCGACATAGGCGCCAAGGACGGCGACGAGGCGAAGGGGATGGTCCGCGTGGGCGACGCGGGCGTGCTCGACCAGGACCTCGTCGAGCTGCCGAACGGCCGCATCTCCTCCCGCTCCGTGGACAACCGCATGGGCGCCTTCGTCGTGCTCGAAGCCCTGCGGCTGCTCTCGGAGGAGGAGAACCTGAACGCCGAGGTCGTAGCCGTTGCGTGCGTGCAGGAGGAGATAGGCCTCTACGGCGCGCGCGGCGCCGCGTTCGGCCTCGACCCGCACGCCGCCGTCGCCGTCGACGTCACCCACGCCACGGACACCCCGGGCGTCTCCAAGGACCAGAACGGCGACCACTCCCTGGGCTCGGGCCCCGTGATAGCGAGGGCCTCGAACCTGAGCCCCATAGTCTCGGAAGGCCTCATAGATGCGGCGGAGGCCGCCGGTATCCCGTACACCCTCCAGGCCGACTCGCGCTCGACCGGCACCGACGCAGACGCCATCCAGTTCCAGCGCGCCGGCATCGCCACGGGCCTCGTCTCGTGCCCAAACCGCTACATGCACTCCCCGAACGAGATGGTCGACCTCGAGGACGTCGAGAACTGCGCCCGCGTCATCGCCGAGTACATAAAGGGCCTCGGCGCCGACGCGGACTTCGTCCGCTAGCCGGTGACGGCGAAGAGCGATGAGGGACGCCGGAGCCCCGCGCTCGTCGAGGCGTCCCTGCTGCTCACGGTCTTCTTTTTCGGGACCAATTTCACGGCAGTAAAGCTCGTCGTCGCCGACGTGCCGCCCGTGCTCTTCGCGGCTTCCCGCTTCACCCTCGCCGGGCTGCTCCTGTTCGCGATCTCCCGCTTCGCGGAGCCGGGTACCAGGCTCAAGCGGGGCGACGTGCTGCGCGTGCTTGGCCTCGGGGTCGTCGGCATAACCCTCACCCAGACCGTCTTCACCGTAGGCGTGGGCCTCACGACGGCCGCCAACACGGCCCTCGTCTACTCGACGAGCCCCGTGTGGGGCATGCTCCTAGGCTTCGCCCTGGGCCTTGAGCGCCCGCGCCTGGCCGGTATCCTGGGCATCGGGCTCTCGCTGGTAGGCGTCGGCTTCATCGTCTACGGCGGCCTCGAGTTCGCGGGCACGAGCCTCGTCGGGGACGCGCTCATCCTGGCCGCGGCCGTCTTCTGGGGCTCCTACACCGTGCTCTCGTTCGGGCTCCTCGAACGTTACCCCCCGATCTCGCTCGCCGCCTACGCCATGATCCTCGGCGGCCTCGTGGCCTTCCCTGTCTCCCTCCTCGACCCCCACACCTTAAACCTGGAAGCCCTCGACCGGACGACCTGGGCCGCGGCCGCCTACTCCACGCTCTTCTCGTCCGCCTTCGGCTTCGCCGCCTGGGGCTGGGGCGTCTCCCGGGCCGGCGCCAACCGAGTCCTGATCTACCAGTACCTCGTCACCCTCATAGGCGTAAGCGCCGGCATAGTGCTTCTGGGCGAGAGCTTCGGCCCCGGGCAGTTGATCGGGGCCGCTGTGATCGTGGCCGGCGTCTACCTGGCGAAGAGGTAGACGCCGGCCTCGTCCTATGTTCCCCGGCCTTCGCGCGTCACCAGGGGATGGGCCTGCGGTCCCGGAAGAAGCCGCCGTTCGGGCCATCCGGTGGCAGCGTCGCGAGCCAGAGGAGGGCGTCGGCGGCCTCTGCGGGGGAGCGGGGAGCCCCTTGGCCGCCCATCTCCGTCCTCACCCACCCCGGGCACATCGCGTTGGCCTTCACGTCGCCGCGCACGGCTTCGGCGACCTTTACCGTGAGCGCGTTCAGGGCCGCCTTCGAGGCGCCGTAGGCCACGGGACCGATGCCCTCCCCGAACGAGCCGCCTCCGGAGGAGACGTTGACCACCCGGCCGTAGCCGCGCCGCACCATCGCCGGCACGAAGGCTCTGCAGGTCCGAAAGGGCCCAAGGGTGTTGATGTTCATGGCACGCTCGAACGTCTCCTCGTCCACCGAGAAGACGCCTTCCGCGGGGTAGACGCCGGCGTTGTTCACGAGCACGTCGACTTCCGTTCCCCCCTCGGAGAGTCGCCGCGCGCAGGCCTCGACGCTCCCGCCGTCGGCCACGTCGAGCTGCTCGAAGAAGACGTCGAGCCCCCCTTCCCTGAGCGCCTCCGCCGCCTCCTCGCCCCGCTCCGCATCCCGGGCGGTCAGCACCACCCGCAGGCCCGCCTTCGCCAGCCGGCGGCACGCCTCGAGGCCGATGCCGCGGTTCCCTCCAGTGACAAGCGCCGTTCGGCCCAAGACCAATTCCCTTCTAACCGGGAACAAAGTCCCTGGCCATCTCGTTGCCCCGGGCGTGGGTGACGACGAACGTCATGCCCGAACACCTCCAGCCCTCCGGAGAGCGCTCCAGCGTGTGGGCGTAGTTGCCCCAGACCTCCCAGAGGTCGGAGCCGGTGGGACGTTCGAGGATGTTGAGGGCGTAGCCCTTCGAGAAGACCTCGGCCCTGTCGCCGTCCACGGTGATCCTGTGGTTCGAGCGCATGTGGTGGCTCTTTTTGTCAGCGTGGAGGTTCGTCCTCCACCCCCCGACGAGGCCGTCGGCGGGGATGCGGCCCGGCTCCCCGCCGGCGAGGGAGGTGAAGTCGGCGTAGATCTCGTCTGCGAAGAAGCTGCGGCAGAGGGGCCAGTCCTTGGCGTCCACCGCGTTGTCTATCTCGTCGACGACGTGCCTGATCTCCTCCCGGTCGACGACGTCCTGCCCGGGGGTACGCGCTCTCTCCATCCGGCTCTTCCTCCTCTGTGGGGACTTTCTTCTTGAGGATAACCCTACCGGACGCCGGCGTATTGAACGTTCTTGCTGCCTTCGGCGTAGCGGCCCGGCGTGACGCCGACGAGGCGTTTGAAGCGGCGGGTGAGGTGGCTCTGGTCGGCGAAGCCGGTCTCCCGCGCCACGCGCGCGGCCGACCACCCCCGAAGCAGCAGGCTCCTCGCCCGGCCCAGGCGCGCCTGCGTCTGGTAGGCGTGCGGCGGCAGCCCTACCTCGTCGCGGAAGACCCGCGTCAGGTGGAACGGGCTAAGGTTCGTCAGGCGGGCGAGCTCCTCCAGCGGGACGCCCTGCCCGAGGTTGTCTTCCAGGTACTCCCGCGCCAGCCCGACGGCCCGGCGCTCCCGACCGGACGGCGGCGAGGGGCGGACGCCCGCGTGGCGTTCCACGAGGCGTGTCAGCATGGAGAGGAGGCGCGTGTCCTGTTCGAGCCTCGGGGCGGCGCCTTCGAGGGCCACGTGCAGCCGCAGGAAGTCCCACGCCAGGCCTCTGTCCAGGATGACCGGGTCGCGGAAGAAGGGCTGGGCTCCACCCAGGCCTGCGACCTCCGTCGCCGCCTCCGAGAGCAGGGCCGGCTCGGCGTACATCATCCGGAAGCTTGACGGGACCAGGCGCTCCCCGGGGTCCCTGGCCGAGTGAACCTCGCCGGGGTGGACGACGCTGAGGCCGCCCACCGGCACCGCGTGGCTCGTCCCCCGGTAGCCGTAGACGCCAGGAAAGTTGAGGCTCAGGCAGATCTGGTACTCGCCGTGCGAATGCTTGGGCAGCTCCTGCGCCGGACCCGGCGCGTAGCGGTACTTCTCCAGGAGCAGCCCCCCGCGCAGCCACGCCACCACGCCGTACCGCGGCTCTTCCGCGCCATGCCGGATCACGCCAGCCCGAAACGCGCTACCCGCCCCAGGTCCGCCGCAGCACCCCAAGCCAGTTCTCGTTGGCGAGCTTGCGCAGCTCCGCCTCGCCGTACCCGCGCTCCCTCAGGGCGGCGAGCAGCCCCGGCAGCCCCGCGACGTCGCCGATGGCCGCGGGCACCTTCGCCCCGTCGAAGTCCGAGCCGAAGCCGACGCGGTCGATGCCCAGCCTTTCGACGAGGTAGTCCACGTGGCGCACGACGGTCTCGAGCGGCGTGTCCGCCTCTTCCCTGCCGTCCTCGCGCAGGAAGGCGACGGCAAAATTGACGCCGACCATGCCGCCCGAGTCCCTCACGGCGTCGAGCTGGCGGTCGGTTAGGTTGCGCGAGGAGGGGCAGATGGCGTAAGCGTTGGAGTGGGTGGCGACGAGCGGTGCGCCCGAGAGGGCCGCCACGTCCCAGAAGCCCCTCTCGTTGAGGTGGGAGAGGTCGATCATGACGCGGAGGTCGTTGCACTCCCGGACGAGGTCCCTACCCGCCTCGGTAAGCCCAGGCCCCGTATCCGGCGACGAGGGGAACCGGAAAGGGACGCCGTGCGCGTAGGCGTTCGGCCTGCTCCACACCAGCCCGAGCGAGCGCAGGCCGAGGTCGTAGACCTCCTGCAGCGCGCCGGGCTCCGGGCCCAGGTTCTCCGCGCCCTCGAAGTGGAGGATGGCGGCGAGCGCGCCGTCGTTCATGCAATTCTCGATCTCCGCCGCCGTCCGGACGACCCTGAGTTGCCCCTCTGACTCCTCTTCTAGTCGGAACAGGAGCTTCGTCATCCCGTCCGCGAAGCCGCGGGCGTAGTCTGGGTCGAGCGGGGGGGAGCCCGAGACCTCGTAGCCGTTGGCGGTAACGGTGAGCGCCGCCTCCTCCGTCCAGCCGGCCTTCGGGTTCGGGGGCGCGAAGCAGGCGAAGAAGCCCCCCGCGAAGCCGCCCTCTAGGGCGCGCGGCAGGTCCACATGTCCTGCCGCGCTCCTCTCGAAAAAGTCGCGGCCACCGCCGCGCTTGCGGAGCAGCAGGTTCAGCAGCGTGTCGTTGTGGCCGTCGAAGACCGCGGGATCTACCATCCGCCCGATGATACAGCCCGTGGCACGAAAAAGCGGGGCCGCCCGAAGCGGCCCCGCCGGAGAACCCGATGCCTAAAACTTAGAACCCGACGCCTGGAACCTCCCTAGTACTTCGGGACGCTGGGGTCGATCTCCTCGCTCCAGGCGGTGATGCCGCCCTTGACGTTGTAGACGTTCCCGAAGCCCGCGTCCTGCAGGAGCTTGACGGCCTTCGCGCTCCGCCCGCCGGTCTTGCAGTGGATGGCGAAGTTCTCGTTCTGGTCGAACTCCGCTAGGCGCCGCGGCAGCTCGCCCAAGGGCACGAGCTTCACGCCGATGTTGGCGACCTCGTACTCGTGCGGCTCGCGCACGTCGAGCACGTTGATGTCCTCGCCGTCGTCCATCTTCTGCTTGAGCTCCTGCACGGTGATCTCCGGGACGCCGTTCTTCTCCTCGGCGGCGTTGGCCTGCGGGATGCCGCAGAACTCCTCGTAGTCGATGAGCTCCGTTACGGTAGGGTTCTCGCCGCAGATGGGGCAGTTCGGGTCCTTGCGGAGCTTCATCTCGCGGAAGCTCATCCCGAGGGCGTCGTAGAGCATGAGGCGCCCGATCAGGGGCTCGCCGATGCCGAGGATCAGCTTGACCGCCTCCGTCGCCTGGGTCACCCCGATGGCGCCGGGGAGGATGCCGAGCACCCCGCCCTCGGCGCAGGAGGGGACCAGGCCAGGCGGCGGGGGCTCGGGGTAGAGGCAGCGGTAGCAGGGGCCCTCCTCGGCCCAGAAGACGCTCGCCTGCCCCTCGAAGCGGAAGATCGAGCCGTAGACGTTAGGCTTGCCGAGAAGGACGCAGGCGTCGTTGACGAGGTAGCGCGTCGGGAAATTGTCCGTGCCGTCCACTATCACGTCGTAGTCCGCGAAGATCTCCAGCGCGTTCTCGCTGGTCAGCGCCTCCTCGTGGACCACGACCTCGACGTTTGGGTTGATGTCTTTGATCTTGTCGCGGGCGCTCTCGACCTTGGGCCGGCCGACGTCGGAGGTGCCGTGGATGATCTGGCGCTGCAGGTTCGACTCGTCCACGACGTCGAAGTCGACGATGCCGATGGTCCCGATACCCGCCGCGGCCAGGTAGAGCGCGAGTGGGCTGCCGAGCCCGCCGGTGCCGACGGTGAGGACCTTTGCCGCCTTGAGCTTCTTCTGCCCGTCGAGGGCGACCTCTGGCATGATGAGGTGCCGGCTGTAACGGGCAATCTCGTCGTTGGAGAGCTCGACAGCCCCGTTGGGCGACTGCACTAACGGTTCGCGCGTCTGCATGTTCTTAGAACCTCTTTGTAGAAAGTTGGTCTTTGGGGCCTGGTCTCTCGGGGAAACCTAGAGACATCGCCCCTCGGCGACGCCGCCGGCGATGGAGGGGATTATGGAGAGCTCGTCGCCCTCTGCGACCTCGGTGTCGGGGCCGTCGAGGTAGCGGATGTCCTCGTCGCCCTTGTACACGTTGACGAACGAGCGCAGCTTGCCGTCGCCGGTGTAGAGGTGCTGCTTGAGGTCGGGGTACTCGGTGGCGAGGTTCCCGAGGGCGTCGCCGGCCGTGCCGCCGCCGACCTCGACCTGCGACTCTCCGCCGGTGTACTGCCTCAAGGGCGTTGGGATCTTGACCTTCGGCATGAGACTCTCCTTCTCTCTTCTTAACCTACGATGGTTTCTTCGTCGTAACCGGAGCGGTCGTCCTTGAGGAGCCACGACCGCACGTCCTGCACGCTCTCCTTGCCGACGGAGGCT
This sequence comes from Rubrobacter sp., assembly GCA_035264945.1. GTDB lineage: Bacteria > Actinomycetota > Rubrobacteria > Rubrobacterales > Rubrobacteraceae > Rubrobacter_D. The sequence continues at coordinate 4,636 of DATFPF010000120.1, read as the reverse complement.
ATCACGTAGGAGTAGCCGGGCCAGGCGTGGTCCCTGTCGTACTCCGACGGCTCGGCCGGATGGTCGGGGTGGGAATGGTAGAAGCCGAGCAGGCCCATCTCCCGCGCCTCGGCCCGCTCCTCGAACTCCTTGATCTTCAGGGGCTCGATCAGGAACCGGCGACTACGCTCCTCCTCGTGGGTGTTCTCGGCCCGCCACACGTCAACGACGACCTTCGTCCCGCCGGCGTCTATGCCGACGAGCGCCCCGGCGCACTCCTCGGGGTACGCCTCCAGCGCGTGCTCGTGGATGCGCTCGGCGTCCCCCCCGCCTATCTTTAGGGCCACGCTAGTCCTCCCAGAAGCTCTCTGAGAGATACTTGTCCGCCCCGTCGCACAGGATGGTGACGACCGTGCCGGTCTCGCCCGCGGCCTCGATCTCGCGCGCCACCTCGAGCGCCGTCGCCACGGCGGCGCCCGCGGAGATGCCGATCAGGATGCCTTCCTCGCGCGCCACGCGCTTGACCATGGCGTAGGCGTCCTCTGTGGGGGTGGCGCGGTTCTCGTCTGCGACCATGGGGTCGTAGATGGGGGGCACTATGGCGCTGCCCATGTGCTTCATCCCCTCCAGGCCGTGGAACGGCGAGTCGGGCTCGAACGAGACCACCTTTATCTCGGGGTTCAGCTCTTTGAGGCGGGTCGAGGTGCCGACGAAGGTGCCGCTGGTGCCGAGGCCGGCGACGAAGTGCGTGATCTCCCCGTCGCTCTGCTCCCAGATCTCGGGCGCCGTCGACTCGTAGTGACTCCTCGGGTTGGCTGGGTTGGAGTACTGGTCCGGGTAGAAGTACCGCTCGGGGTCCTCCGCGTAGAGTCGCCGCGCCTCGACGATGGCCCCGTCTGAGCCCTCGCCGGGGTCGGTAAGGACGAAGTCGACGCCGTACGCCCTGAGGATCTTCTTGCGCTCCTCGCTGGCGTTCTTGGGCATGCAGAGCTTGACCTTGTAGCCAAGGGCCGCCCCGATCCAGGCGTAGGCGATGCCCGTGTTCCCGCTTGTCGCGTCGAGGATCGTCTTCTCCGGCGTCAGGGCGCCGCTACTCTCGCCGTCCCGGATCATCCACATCGCTGGCCTGTCCTTGACGGAACCGCCGGGGTTGCGCCACTCCGCCTTGCCCAGTATCCGCACGCCCGGGGTCTCAGTCGAGATGGCCGGCAAATCCAAAAGCGGCGTGTTGCCGACGAGCTCCGTCACGTTCTTCCCAACCCGCTTGTTAATCCGAGTAATCATGTCGGGATTGATTATACAGGGAGATGATTCGGCGTCCAGAGAGGTAATTACCCCTCAAAGAAAAGTAGCCGGGCGGCCATAATAACGGCCTCCCGGCTATGGTTGGTGCGTTGCCAGGCATTGTACTGAGGCCCGGGTTGCAAATCTACAGCGAAACCGTCAATTATCCTAAAGCGTCGAGAATTTCCGTTAAGGTGCGGCGGCGGCAGGTGAAGATGGGGGTGTCCAGCTCGGTGTAGGAGCTCGCCTCGCTCTCGCGAAGCTCCATCATCAGGTCCTGGAACTTCTCCGGGGACTCGGCCTCGAAGGAGAGGATGAACTCGTAGTCGTCGATGCCGAAGCAGTAGGCCGTGTTGTTCTTTACCGGGTAGTGCTTGCGACCTATGTGCATGTGCTCGTTCATCATCCGCTGGCGCTCGTCGATTGGGAGACGGTACCACTGCCGCGTCTTGACGAACGGGTAGACGAAGATGAACTCCCCCTCGCCGGGCACTATGTAGCGGCGGTTCTCCCAGCCAGGCGTGTGCTCGCCTACGTAGATCGAGCGGCGCGAGAGCCCGAAGTACGAGTAGGCGACCGTCAGGTACTTTCCGAGCCCGCTCTTCATCAGGGCCGCCTGCAGGCCCTCGAAGGCGTCGAGGTCGTACCCGATCTTCCACAGCATAAAGTCCGCGTCCGCCCTGAGCCCCATAAGCGAAAAAGACCGCAGCAGCATCTCCCCGCCGTGCTCCTCGGCGGCCTCCAAAAACTCCCTCTTGCCCACCTCCCGCTCCTCCTCCGAGAGGCGGCGCCACAGCGGGTCGAGCTTGAAGAAGACGTAGTTGACGTACTGGGCGGGAAGCTTGTCTTCCTGCGCCTCCTGCTGTCGTGGCCTCGTTTCGGTCATCGGTCCTCCCTTCGGTCGGACGCTGTCAGCTATCAGCTCTTAGCAATCAGCTTTTTCGGTGGGGCGGGAGCGCCTGGAGCTACGCTGGGTTCTTCGCGCGCATCTCCTCAACCACCGGCTGATGGCTGACGGCTGACTGCTGACAGCTCCAACCCGAAGTTGCTCTCGTAGAGCTCGGCCACCCGGCGAAGTTCCTCCTCCGTGAGGTCTGGCGTCTCCGGGGTCGCGGCGAACTCTTCTATCTGCTCTTCGTCGTAGATGTTGGGGAGGGTGGAGACCACCTCGGGAGAGGCGAGGACGAACTTGAGGGCGGCCTGGCCGAGGGTGCGCTCGCCCGACTCGGTGAGGAAGGAGAGGCTCTCTACCTTCCGGAGGCCGGTGGTCAGCCACTCCTTCGGGCGGTGGCGGCGGTGGTCGTTGGGGCCGAACGTAGTGTTCTCGTCGTACTTGCCCTCCAGCATGCCCGAGGAGTGGGGGACGCGAACGACGAGCGAGGTGCCCGTGTCGCGGGCGGCCTCTATGAGGTCGCGGCCGGGGTCCTGTTCGAGGAGGTTGTAGATCATCTGCAGGCCTGCGAGGTCGCGCCCGCGCATCATCTTGATGCCCTCGTCGCGCCAGCCGATCTTGGGGCCAAGGGCGGCGCCGTAAGAGCGGATCTTGCCCTCGTCCTTGAAGGACTCCATGAGCGCGAACAGCTCGTCGTTCTCGGCCGCGTCCATCTTGGTGTTGTGCAACTGGAGAAAGTCCACGTAGTCCGTGCCGAGGCGCTCGAGGCTCTGTTCGAGGGCGAAGCGCAGGAAGCCCTCGGACCAGTCCTGGGGGCGCTCCTGCTGGCCGCGGCGGGCCGTGTGGTTGTAGAAGTCGTAGCCTATCTTTGTCGAGATCACCACCTCGTCGCGCATGTGGCCGAAGGCGTCGGCGAGGAGCGTCTCGCCCTTGCCCGAGCCGTAAGTGTCGGCCGTGTCGAAGTAGTTGATGCCACGCTCGTGGGCCTGCCGGAGGAGGCGGACGGAGCGGTCGTCCACGACCTCGCCCCACCAGCCCGTCGAGACCGTCCACACCCCGAAACCGACCTCCGAGACCGCTATGTCCGTGTTGCCGAGTTTCCTGTATTTCATCTTCGCCCCCAGTCTGTCTTTGCGAGCCGCAGGCCAACGCCCTAGAAGTACTACATTCTACCGCCGCTCGTTGTCGTCTTTCTCTCAGCAGGTCGGGCGCCGAGGGGGGCCAGAAACGGACCAAAATCTCTGGCCGGGCGGCCAAGCCGAAAAGCGAAAAATGTTCTTGACACGGAACTGGCGCGCCTTTACCCTGCAAGTAGCCAGGGCGGATCAATTGTTACAATCTCCGTCCAACCCGCTTATGGGAGGAGGTGAAGAAATTGACGATGATGATCCAGCACGAGAAGACCCGCGAGGTCACCCGCGAGGACGTGGACCGGGCCATCGACGTGATCGAGCGTCACCTCGAGAAGGAGGCCAGGACCCGCAACCTGCTCGACGAGCAGGCGATCATGCGCCCCAAGGACCTGTGCAAGCAGCAGGGCCTCGATATGGTCGCGGAGCTCCGCGGCATGATGTAAGAAGCACCGCTTCAAGCTTATGAACGGGAATGCACAGTAAGGTCCCGGGTCGAGAGACATCCAGGGGCTGTCCATCCCCCTTCACGAGGCTGAGAGAGGGTCGGGTTTTCCCGGCCCTCTTTTCTCGTGCGCAGAGACGCCCAAGGCCCGTCCCGGCCGCCTCTCCGCCCGGATTTCCTATCTTCCACGCCCCACGACGCAAATATCCAGGAGACCGCGTACGGGGCGCGGATAACTTCCCGCCCGCGTGGGTACATTAGCGGTCGCACAACCGAGAACGGCAGGAGGCCGCAGGACATGGACCATGGGCCGATCTTGAGCCGAGCAGAGGATCGGGAATGGGAGACCTGGAACGAGGAGGACATACCCCGGAAGGGGCTGGTCTACTGGAAGACGCTCATCAGCAGAGGCGTCACCCGTAGCGAGAACCTCACCCTGGGCCTCGGGAGGCTCCCCCCGGGCGGGGCGCTGCGCGAGCACCGGCACAAACAGGAAGAGGTCTACCTCGTGCTCGAAGGGAGCGGGCTGGTCAAGGTCGGAGACGAGGAGCTCGCCGTCGAGGCAGGGTCGGCGGTCTTCATACCGGGCGATGCCCTCCACTCCTGCGAGAACACCGGCGCGTCGGACCTGCGGGTGGCCTACGTCTTCCCCGCGGACTCCTTCGAGGATGTGGAGTACGTTTTCGAGGACCGAGCGCCGGATCGATCCAACGCCAAAGGTCGTCAGTGACTGCTGAAAGCTGATAACTGAGAGCCGATCTCTAAGAAGCGGAGGAGGAGGGATTCGAACCCTCGATACCCCGTTAGAGAGGTATAACACCTTAGCAGGGTGCCGCCTTCAACCACTCGGCCACTCCTCCGAACGGCGCAAGTATACCAAAGACCTCTGCGCCGTTCGACGGCTAC
>DATFPF010000119.1:0-9369 GCA_035264945.1 Rubrobacter sp. | reverse complement strand
CTCCTGTCCGCCCCCGTCTCCTACGTCGAGATCGTGATCAGCTACGTCGGGGCCGCCGCCACCAAGTCGGTGATACTGGGGATGATCATCCTCGCCACCTCTGGCCTGTTCGTGCCGGTGCAGATCATGCACCCGTTCTGGATGCTCGCGTTCCTCGTGCTCACGGCCGTTACCTTCAGCCTCTTCGGCTTCCTCCTCGGCATCTGGGCCGAGGGCTTCGAGAAGCTCCAGCTGGTGCCGTTTCTGATCATCACGCCCCTGATCTTCCTCGGCGGCAGCTTCTACTCGGTAAGAATGCTACCCCCGTTCTGGCAGACGGTCACCCTGTTCAACCCCGTCGTGTACCTGATCAGCGGCTTCCGCTGGAGCTTCTACGGCGTCGCCGACGTGAGCGTCGCCCTGAGCCTCGCCATGACGGTCTTCTTCCTGGTCGTGTGCCTGACGGCCGTGTGGTGGATCTTCAAGACGGGTTACCGCCTGAAGACGTAGGGTAGAGGTTTCAGGTTCCAGGCTTTGGGGGTGCGTGTGCAAGGCGGGGCTACGACTTCGCGCCCCTAAAGCCTCCGAAGGAGGCGACCTGAAACCTGAAGCCTGATGCCCCCTCGAGGCGCTCCAGCATCTACAATGCCGGGATCGTCGGCGAGGAAGAAGGCGGGGTAGCGCGGTGACCGGGGGGCCCGAGAAGCTTGTCGCGTAGGGCCTGGCTGCAGGCCGTCCTGTACCTGGCCTCGGCCGGGCTGGCGCTGCACCTGATCCTGCCTCAGTTGCCCGGCATCCGGCGCTCGCTTGCCCTCGTCGCGGGGTCTTCCGGCCCGCTGCTCGTGGCGGCTTTCGCGGCGATCCTGGCGAGCTTCCTCTGCTACGGGGAGCTCCTTGGACGCTCGGCTGGGGCCGCCGCGGGCTTCGGGGCCTCCCTGAAGCGCCGCCGGCGCCACGGGCTGGGGCGCTTCTTCACCCTGCGCCTTACGGTGGTGGTGCACGGGGCCTACAGGGTCCTGCCCGGCGGCGGGGGCGCGACGGCGGCCGTTACCTACGGCGCCCTGCGCGCCCGCGGCCTCGCCCCCGCCAAGGTAGGCCTCGCGGTCGCCAGCTCGGGGGCCCTGATCTACCTCGCCCTCGGGGCGTGGCTGCTGCTCTCGCTGCTCTACCTGATCCTGGACAAGGAGCTGAACCGCCTCGCCACGGCCGGCGCGTTCCTGCTGTTCGCCCTGACCATCGCGGTCGTCGCGGCGGCCCTCGTCGCCCAGCGCCGTCCGAAGGCCGTCCGCCGGGTCCTGGCCACCGTCCTGTACGCTCTCGGCCGCCCCTTCCTGCGCCGGCGCTGGTCGCGCCGCAGGACGGAGGACTGGGCCCAGGACGTCGTCTCCTGGCTAAGGGACGAGGTAAGGGTCCTTCGCGCCCAGCTCCTCGGCAGCCCGTTGCGGGCGCTCAAGCTCGGCGTCCTGGCGCTGGGCTACTGGGTCTTCGACGCCGTGTGCCTGCTCGTCGTCTTTCTGGCCCTCGGCGTGGGGTTCGACCCCGTCGAGCTCCTCGTGGCTTACGGCATAGCGACCGCCGTCGGCAACCTGCCGATCACGCCGGGCGGCCTCGGGACCTTCGAGGCGGCCATGCTTGGCACCCTCGCCCTCCTGGGGTACGGCCCCGATGCGGCCATACCCGTGCTCGGCTACCGCCTCTTCAACTTCTGGCTACCCATCCCCCTGGCCGTCCTCCTCTACCCCACCCTTCGCTTCGGAACCCGGGATGGGTAGGCGCCGTGGCCCCCATAGGAGGCACGAAGGCCGAAGACCCCGTAGGCCGCTGGACCTGCCGGCGACGGTCGCGAGGGCCACCCAAGGGCCCGCGGCGGGGCTTTTGCTATGATCCGCTCCAACGCCGACCCGGTCGGCCGCCACACAAAACAGGCTCAGCGGGAGGTACCCGAAGCATGGCCCAGCCCGAAGTCGCGCCCTACGGATCGTGGAAGTCCCCGATCTCCTCTGACCTCATAGTCCGGGGCGTCGTCGGCCTCAAGGATACGGCCCTCGAAGGCGGCGAGGCCTACTGGCTGGAGAGCCGGCCCGGAGAAGGCGGGCGGAGCGTGATCGTGCACCGCACGCCAGACGGCGGCACCAGGGACGTAACCCCCTCCCCGTTCAACGCCCGCACCCGCGTCCACGAGTACGGCGGCGGCGACTTCGTCGTCCACGACGGCACGGTCTTCTTCTCGAACTTCGAGGATCAGCGCCTCTACTCCGTCTCCCCCGGAGGCGAACCGGAGCCCCTCACAGCGGAGATAGCCCACCGCTACGCGGACATGACGGTGGACGCCGCAAGGGGACGACTGATCGCCGTGCGCGAGGACCACACGGCTGGGGGCGAGCCCGCGAACGAGATCGTCGGCATCGGCCTGGCTGACGGCGAAGAGACCGTTCTCGTCTCCGGCAACGACTTCTACTCCTCGCCCCGCCTGAGCCCGGACGGCCGAAGGCTGGCCTGGCTGACCTGGAACCACCCTAACATGCCGTGGGACGGCACGGAGCTGTGGACGGCCGGGTTGGACGAAGGCGGCGCTCCGGTCGGGGCCGAGAGGCTCGAGGGTGGCCCCGACGAATCGGTCCTCCAGCCCGAGTGGTCCCCGAACGGGACGCTCCACCTCGTCTCCGACAGGACCGGCTGGTGGAACCTCTACCGGGTGGTCGGTGGCGCCGTCGAGCCGCTCTGCCCGATGGAGGCCGAGTTCGGGCTACCGCCGTGGGCCTTCGGGATGTCCACCTACGCGTTCCTCTCCCCGACGCGGATAGCGTGCGCCCTGATCGATGGCGGCGTCTTCCGCCTGGCCATCCTCGACACCGAGACCAAGGAGCTGGCCGAGGTGGAGACCCCTTACTCCGTCGTCAGCTTTCTCCGGGCGAACGAGGAAGCAGGCGAGGTACTCTTCTTGGCCGGCTCCCCCACGGGGTCAACCTGCGTCGTGCGCCTCGACGCGTTGACGGGCGGGCACGAGGTGCTGCGGCGGGCCGGGGACCTCGAGATAGACGCGGGCTACCTCTCGGCCCCAGAGACCGTGGAGTTCCCGACGGAGGGAGGCCTCACGGCCCACGGCTTCTACTACCCGCCGGCGAACAGGGACCACGTCGCCCCGGAGGGTGAGCTCCCGCCGCTCCTGGTGTTGAGCCACGGGGGACCTACCGGCATGACCCTGCCCAACCTGGACCTGGAGATCCAGCACAGGACAAGCCGGGGTTTCGCCGTGCTCGACGTGAACTACGGCGGCTCGACGGGCTACGGCCGCGAGTACCGGCAGAGGCTCGACGGGATGTGGGGCGTGGTGGACGTTGACGACTGCGCCAACGGGGCAAGGTACCTCGCGGAGAAGGGCCTGGTAGACGGCGGGAGGCTCCTGATCGCGGGCGGCAGCGCCGGCGGCTACACGACGCTGTGCGCGCTGACGTTCAGGGACGCGTTCGCGGCGGGCGCGAGCTACTACGGCGTCAGCGACGCGGCGGCGCTGGCCGAGGAGACCCACAAGTTCGAGTCGAGGTACCTGGACCGCCTGATCGGGCCCTACCCCGAACGCGCCGACCTCTACAGGGAACGCTCCCCCATCCACCACACAGAGGGCCTCTCTTGCCCCGTCATCTTTTTCCAGGGCCTGGAGGACGAGGTAGTCCCCCCGAACCAGGCCGAGACGATGTTCGAGACCCTCAAGGAGAAGGGTCTACCCGTCGCCTACGTCCCGTTCGAGGGCGAGCAGCACGGCTTCCGCCGCGCCGAGAACATCAAGCGGGCGCTGGACGCGGAGATCTTCTTCTACTCCCGCGTCTTCGACTTCGACCTCGCCGACCCCGTCGAACCCGTCCACATAGAGAACCTGGACGGCCCCTGATGGGCGGGGCGGTCGTCCGGCGCGGCGGCCCGGCGGATTTCGAACCCGCGGTAGGGGTGTGGCGCGCGGCCGACGAGGCGCGCCTGCAGGGCCGGGCTTCTCCGCCTCAGGTGCAGGTCAAGCGTCTGCGCGACGCCCTGCACGACCCTGACTCGTTCCTCTTCGTCGCGGAAGACGGTGAGATCTCCGGCATGGCCGTCGGGATGCAGGGCCTCGCCGAGGACGGCGCCGGCCCCCCGATAGAGGACCTCCTCCACGTCGGGGCGGTCTTCGTCGCGCCGCGCTTCTGGGGTGAGGGCCTCGGCGGACGGCTGGTGGACGCCGTGCTCTCCGAGGCGCGCTCCCGGGGATACGGCCGCGCGCAGCTCTGGACGCACGCGGACAACGCCCGCGCCCACCGCCTCTACGAGCGCCGCGGCTTCCGCCGCACCGGACGCCAGAAGGGGGACGACCTCGGGAAGACCATCGTCCATTACGAGCGTGCCCTCTAGGCGCGCACGGCGGACAGGGCGTAGGGGTGCCCCTTCCACGAACGACCCCACGGGGGCGCGTTCGAAACCCATCCTGTACGCGGGGCAGACGGCAACCCACACAGCGAGGAGGCGCGGGTGAGCGAGGACTGGCGGGACCGGTGGCGCGAGACGAACAGGGCAAGCTGGGACGAGCGCGTCCCGATCCACGTTGGCGGCGGGTTCTACGACGTGGAGGGCTTCAAGGCCGGCGAGGAGCATCTCAGGCCCTTCGAGATCGAGGAGATGGGCGACGTCTCGGGCAGGGACCTCCTCCACCTCCAGTGCCACTTCGGCAAGGACACCTTGAGCTGGGCCCGCCGCGGCGCCCGCGTCACGGGCCTGGACTTCTCGGCGCCCGCCGTCGAGGAGGCCAGGAAGCTCGCGGCGGAGATCGGGGTCGATGCCGAGTTCGTCCGCTCGGACGTCTACGAGGCGCGGGAGGCCCTGGGAGGGCGGACCTTCGACGTCGTCTACACGGGCCTCGGCGCCATCAACTGGCTGCCTGACATAGATCGATGGGCCGCGGTGGCCGCCGGCCTCGCGCGCCCCGGCGGGTTCCTCTACCTGGCTGAGTTCCACCCCTTCACCGACGTCTTCGGCGACGACGACCTTACCGTCGAGCACGACTACTTCCACGCCGAGGAGCCCCAGGTCTGGGACGAGCCGGGCACCTACGCGGACCTCGCGGCCGAGACGGAGAACAACGTCACCTACGAGTGGAACCACACCCTCTCGGACGTGGTAACCGCCCTCATAGGGGCAGGCCTGGTAATCGAGTTCCTGCACGAGCACGACCACACGCTCTTCCCCCGCTGGCCCTTCCTGGAGAAGACTGGCTTGGACACCTACCGCCTCCCGGAAGGAACTCCCCGCATCCCGCTCATGTACTCGTTGCGGGCGCGGAGACCGCGCTAGCAGCGCTCCCTTCGGGAGCTCTCGGCCCGCTCCGGCTGACGCCTCCGCTCTTAGCGGTCGGCTTACAGCCAAGTCGTCCGTCTCCGAAAACGTCCCGCGCCTATCGAACCGCCGCGCGCGGCAAGAGGCTGACAGGCCGAGAGCGAGGGCTGCTTCGCAGGCCCGAAGCGTGCCGACAAGCCGACGGGCGGAGCCCGAAAGGCGCAGCGGGCTACTTGTCGGCGTTCGCCTGCTGGACGGGGTCCTTCACGGTCCTCACGAGCTCGGCCTGCACCACCAGCCGCTCCTTGTAGTCGGGCAGGGTGCAGGTCTGGAGGCTCACGATGTTCTTGCCCTCGATGGGCTTCTTGATGGAGACCTCGTCGGGTCCCACGATGTGCCGGTCGAAGACCTTGTAGACGTACGTTGTATCGTCGGAGTCCGTCAGGAGAACCCGCTGGCCCCTCTGGAGCTTGTTCAGGTCCCAGAAGACGAGGAAGCTGTCGGTGCGCGGGTAGCCGAGGCGGTGGCCGGCGATGTAGACGTTCGCCTCGTCTTGCCACGGGAAGCCCGTGTTGTCCACGTGGAGCGTCCCGTTGTGCAGGGCGGTCTCGTCCTCTATGGGTCCGCCGTAGACGGGGACGTCCTTTACCCGCTTCATGGTCGGCACGGTGAGCGTCATGTCCTGGTCCTTTGGCGCCGCCGCCGGGGCGGCGTCCCCGGCCTCCCGCACGTCGGCGAACACCATGCCAACGGAGAGGAGCACGAGCGCCACGCCGGCGAAGACGAGGAGCAGCCTGTCCCACCGCGGGCCGCCCGAGGAGGCGCGGTCCCCGGTCCTCCTGCGCGCTCGATCCCGCCCCGGCTCCCTTCCCGGCTCCCTTCCCGGCGCGCGCGACGTCGCGCGCCTGCTGCCCCGGGAGGGGGTAGATTCACCTTCCTGGCGGGTCCAGGACCCGTAAGGTCTGCTCCTCACGGGACGATATGATACAGCCCCCACGCCACAAAACAATTGGTTTTCGGCTGCCGGCTGCCAGCCATAAGCCAGAGCAAAAAGCTGAAAGCGGAAGACGAAGGCCTTCGCGGGCCGATCGCCTCAGCGTCGGCGGCGGGGGTCCAGGGCGTCGCGCAGGCCGTCCCCAATAAAGTTCACCGCGAGCACGGAGAGGGCTATCGCGATGCCGGGGAAGATGATCGCGTGCTGCCCTTCGGTAAAGACGCCGAAGCCGCTGCGGAAGGCGTCGGTGAGCATAGCTCCCCACTCGGGGGAGGGGGGTCTCGCCCCCAGGCCAAGAAAAGAGAGCGCCGCTACGTCCAGGACCGCGGTCGCCAGCGCCAGGGTGGCCTGCACGATCAGGGGCGCCATGCTGTTGGGCAGGATGGCCGACGTAACGATCCGGTAGTTGGAAGCGCCCACGGCCCGTTCGGCCTCCACGTAGTCGCGCTCGCGGACGCTTATCACCGCCGAGCGCACGACGCGCGCCATCTGAGGCAGCAAGATGATCCCGACCGCGAGCAGGGCGTTGGTTAGCCCCTGGCCCAGGATGCTGACGATGACTATAGCCAGCAGGATGCTCGGGAAGGCGAGCAGCACGTCCATCACGCGCATCAACGCCGCGTCCGTCCAGCCGCCCGCGTAGCCGGCCACGAGGCCGACGATGGTGCCGCCCACCGTCGCGAACGTTACAGCGGCCAGGCCCGCCGTAAGGGAGATCCTCGCGCCGTAGATTATGCGCGAGAGGATGTCCCGACCCAGCTCGTCCTGGCCGAGCAGGTGCTCCGCGCTCGGCCCGGCGAACCGCTCGGGGAGGGCCTGGTCCCGCACGGGGTCGTAGGGGGCCAGCAGGGGGGCGAAGATCGCCATCAAGGCGAAGACCGCTATAACGACCAGCCCGAACAGGGCAAGGCGGTTGCTCATGAAGGTCCGCCGGACGTCGGCCCACCGGCTCCGCGTCCTGACCTTCGTCGCCGGCGCGGCGAGATCCTCCCCGCCCACCGGCCCCCCGCCGGAGCCCTCGGGCAGCCGCGCCTCGGCCATCCTAGTACCTCACCCGCGGGTCGAGGACCGCGTAGAGCACGTCCACGAGCAGGTTCACCAGCACGAAGAACGTCGCCCCGTAGAGGACCACGCCCTGGATCATGGCGTAGTCCCGCCGGTTGACGGACTCGATGGCGATCTGGCCGACGCCGGGCCAGCCGAAGATCGTCTCGGTGAGGATCGCCCCGCCCATAAGGAGCCCGAACTGGAGCCCGATGACCGTGATCGTGGGCAGCATGGCGTTCCTGAGGGCGTGGCGGAAGACGACCCGCCCCGGCACCACGCCCTTGGCGCGGGCCGTTCGGACGTAGTCCTCGTTCATTACCTCGAGCATGCTGCTCCTCGTCATGCGCGTTATGACGGCCATCGGGATCGTGCCGAGCGCGACGGCGGGCAGGATCAGGTGCCTCAACACGTCCCAGAACGCGGGGAAGTTGAGCGTGATCAGGGTGTCGAGCAAATAGAGCCCGGTGTAGCTCGTGAACGACACGTCGCCCCCCACCCTGCCGGGGAACGGCAGCCAATCCACCCGCACCGTAAATACCACGACGAGCACCAGCGCGAGCCAGAAGACCGGCATCGAGACGCCTGTTAGGGCCACGACCGAGGTGATCTTGTCGAGGAGCGAGTACTGCCTGACGGCGGCTATCACGCCGACGGGCACCCCGATCGCGATGGCGAAGAAGAGGGCCGCGAGCGTCAACTCGAGCGTCGCGGGGAAGCGCTCGAGCAGCACGGCCGTCACGGGCTGGCCGACGACGAGGGAGTCGCCTAAGTCGCCGGTCAAAGCGCCCTTGAGGAACACCAGGTACTGGATGGGCAGCGGCTCGTCGAGCCCGAGCCGCTCCCTGACCTCGGCGACCTGGGCCGGCGTCGCCGCCTGACCCAGGAGTATCTGCGCGGGGTCGCCGGGTATCGCCCGGACCATCACGAACACGACTACGGACACCCCGAAGAGCACGGGGATAAGCTGCAGTATCCTGCGTCCTATGTAAGTCGCCAGCTCTTACTGACCTCCGCTACGGGCGGGGACGATAAACGCGCCCGCTTCGGGATCTCCCCCTACGCGCCCCCGGCGCCCAACCTGACGGAGGTGAACTCCTCGTTGCCGACCGGGTTGGGCGTGACGCCATCGACGTCGGCCTGGTAGCCAAGGGGCACCTTGGCGTACTCGATCGGGACCCAGGGGGCGTCGTTGTAGATGATCTCCTGCGCCTGCTCGTAGAACCTGCGGCGCTCGTTGTCGTCCACGGTGGTCGCGCCCTGCCGCAGCAGGTCGTCGAGCTCGGGGTTCTTGTAGTAGGCGATGTTCTGGGCGTCCTCTTCGGTGGCGCTGCCGCTCGAGAGGAGCACGTTAAGGAAGTTGTCCGGGTCCCCGTTGTCCCCGGACCAGCCGAGCATCGCCGCGTCGTGCGCCCCCGTGCCCGTCTCCTCAAGGTAGGTTCCCCACTCGCGCGTGACCAGCTTCGCCGTTATGCCGACCTCCTCGAGGTCCCGCTGCATGGCCTGGGCCACGCCCCTGCCGTCCGGCATGTAAGGGCGCGGTATAGGCATGTACCACAGGTCCATCTCGAAGCCGTCGCCCAAACCCGCCTCCTCGAGCAGGCGCCTCGCCTCGTCCGGGTTGTACTCGTAGGGCTCGGTAGCCTCGCGGAAGTAGGGCACGGTCGGCGGCATGGCGTTCGTGGCCACCTGCCCCGTGTCCCCGAAAAAGGACTTCACGATCTCGGGCGTGTTGATGGCGTGGGTTATGGCCCGCCGGACCCGCGCGTCTTTGAATGGCTCCTTCTGGCAGTTCATCGCCAGGTACGCCAGGTTGAGCGGCGGACGGGTGAGGACCTTGAGGTCCTCGTTCTCCTCGACGGTGGGCACGTCGTCAGGCGTCAGCCCGTCGGCGCCGGAGAGCTCGCCGCCGCTGAGGGCCGCCACGCGCGCGGTGTTGTCGGGGATGGAGCGGATGACGATCCTGTCCACGTTCGGCCCGCCGCCGCCTTCGTCAACCGGCAGGTCCTTGCCCCAGAAATCTTTGTTGGCGCTCAGGCGGACCTCGGAGCCCC
>DATFPF010000118.1:0-75728 GCA_035264945.1 Rubrobacter sp. | reverse complement strand
GCCCGCGGCCATCTCCTCGTGCGTGCTCCCGCCGTCGGCCACCTCGGCGACGCGGTAGAGCAGCTCGGTCAACTGGATAAACCGGTCGCCGCGCCGGGCGAGCCACTGGCTCTCCTTGAACCCGGTCTCGCGCATCTCACCGAGCAACTCGACGTCGGGCGCCAGGGTGGGATACTCTGGGACCTCGACGCCTGGCGACGAGGAACCCCGTCGGATAGCCTCTGCTGACTGCCCGTCGGGCTCCGCGGGGTGTTCTGAAGCGGTCATCTCCGTGCGCCCCTCATCGTAGCGAAACGGGCCGGGCTGGTGTGCCCGACCCGCTCTCTCAGACTAGCCCGAGGCTAGAGAGTATCGTTGGTCCGAGAATAGACTTATTGGAACCTTACGGGCAGATCCTGGGTCGTCGCAGCGGTGCAGTCGACGGGCTCCTGGACGTTGTTCTGCGCCAGCACATTCGCCTGGACACCGCACACGTTCGCCGCGACACTTATCGGCACCTGCACGTTCACGTTGTTCCCGTTCAGCACGTCGACGACCGTGATGTTGATCAGGGCCATCATCTCGCGGTCAGGCAACTCCAGAGCTGCCTGAGCCTCGAGGTCCTCGACACCGAGTCGCTTCTTCTCCAGCAACATGCGTACCTCCCAAAGAGGTTCGCTTTCACGTCACCGACACCATACCCACGAAGATCGGGCGTAAAATCTCTTTTTGGCGGAATTTCGTTAATATTCGTTAAGATTCTGGAGCTTTCGGGCGGCGGACCGGTCCACCAACCACCTTGGGCCGCCGGAGGGTTGGACGAGCTTCGCGGGGTAGGCGCGCGGGTCGTCCTCGCCCTCCAATATCTCCTCAAGCGCCTCGGCCTTGCCCTCGCCGGCGACGAGCATGAGCACGTCCCTGGCGGCGTTGAGGACAGGGACGGTGAGCGTGATGCGGGTGGTGCCGAGTTTAGGCACAGGGTTGGCGACGGCGAGGCGGCCGGTAACTTCAAGCGCCGAGGTCTCGGGGAAGAGGCTCGCCGTGTGGCCGTCCTCTCCGATGCCTAGCATGACGAGGTCAAGTACCGGGGGGTCCTCTCCGAAGAACACCCGCAGCTCTTCCTCGTAAGAGGAGGCGGCCTCCTCGGGCGGTAGCTCGCCGCGCATCCGGTGGACGGAGCCGACGGGGACGTGGTCCAGGAGCGCCTCCCCGGCCATGCGGTAGTTGGAGTCCTCGTGCTCCGGCGGCACCGGGCGCTCGTCGCCGAAAAAGACGTGGACGCTAGGCCAGTCCACGGTGTCGGCGTGATCCCGGGCCAGCACCTCGTACGTGGCCTTCGGGGTGGAGCCGCCGGCGAGCGCGACGGCGAAGCTGCCGCGTGCCGCTATCGCCTCCCTGGATTTCTCCGCGAAAGCCCGGGCAGCCGCCCCCGCGAGCCCATCCGGGGTATCGAAGACCTCGACGCTCACAGGTCGAGGATCTTCACGGCCGCGCGGAGGGCTGCCTCGTAGGTCTCGTCGCACCCGCGGAACTGGAGCTCCTCGCCGACGAGGACCCCGAGGTCGAAGTGGCCGAGGTGGACGGTCCTTTCGGCGACGAGCTCCTCGTCGCGCATCACGGTGGTCTTCACCTCGCGGCGCTCCCTGTGGCGCGAGACCTGGAAGCTGTGGTCGGCGGAGCGGAGCCTGATCCGCCTGAGACGGGCGTCGGGCGAGTCGGGGGAGAGATGGACGACGACCTCGCCGGAGGGGCCGTCGAACTCCGCCCTGCGGCCGTCCCCATCGGGGGAGAGGTCCCTCGGTCTCCAGCCCAGGGCCGAGGCGAGCCAGCCGACGAGGAGCAGGGCCCTGCACTCGCCGCCGGGGGCGTAGAGGACCTCCGCGGAGGATATCCTCTCGAGGTCGCCGATCCGTTCCGGGGCGGCGAAGGCGTCGGCGAGTAGGGAGCGCCAGGGCGAGAGGCCGACCCATTGCAGGTCGCCCACGGCCGGCATGTTCTCCTCGTCGATCAGGGCGGCCATCTCACGCAGGGAGTCCTCCCGGTCCTCGCGGGCGGCGGAGTCCACGATGACGCGGTCGGCCAGGTCGGCCATCGCGGCGAACTCGGGGGAGTGGGGCGAGAAGGCGCCGGGGTACCACAGAAAGACCGGGAGGTCAGGGATCAGGAGCGGACCGGCCAGGCTTTCGAGGTGGTTCGCGGGGGGTCCCTCGGCGTGGATCGTCACCTGCTCGGCGCAGACCTGGGCCCCGCCGCCCCTCACGTGACAGAACGCGGACAGCCGGGCGTCCACGTTCCTCTCGCCCTCGGGATCGGAGATCAGGACGATGGCCCTGGCGGGGTAACGGCCGGCCAGGTTCGAGACCGAGCGCGTAACCTCCGGGGCCGAGGCTTCGTCGGTAACCACGATCAGGTTCAGCACGCTGGAGCGGAGCGCGAGCGTGCCGTCCTCGTTTGCCCTGAGCTTTCCGAGCTCGTGCTCTATCTCGGCTACGCTCATCGGCCCGTTGCCCGAGGATTCTCTCGTCTCCCCGATCATCATCCGCCCTTCTCTCGCGGGAAGCGCTTGGTGGGTGGCAGGTGGCGAGAGGCATGGTTACCTGGCCCCGGGCGGGGTCTCCCGCTGACGGCTGACGGCTGACGACCGACGACCCTGTTCACGGCCTCCTCCACTCCCGGCCGTCCCGCTCCAGTAGCTCGTCCGCCGCCGCCGGCCCCCAGGTCCCGGCCGGGTAGAACTCGATGCCCTTCTCCTCCGCCCAGCGGCGCATAACGGGGTCGAGGATGCGCCAGGCCCCCTCGGCCTCGTCCGCCCGGATAAAGAGCGTGGGGTCGCCGAGCAGGAGGTCGAGCAGGAGGCGCTGGTAGGCGTCGGGGGCCTCCTCCAGGAACGCCGTGCCGTAGAGCAGGTCCATGTTCACGGAGCTGATCTCGAATCCCGAGCCTGGCACCTTCGCCCCTATCTTCAGGGAGACGCCCTCCTCGGGCTGGACGCGGACGACGAGCACGTTCGGTTCCAGGCTCTCGGTGTCCTGGCGGGCGAAGGGCGTGTGGGGAGAGGAGTGGAACTGGATGGCGATCTCCGTCGCCTTCTTCGGCATCCTCTTGCCCGCCCGCAAGAAGAATGGCACCCCCGCCCACCGCCAGTTGTCCACGAAGAGGCGCAGGGCCACGTAGGTCTCGGTGACGGACTCGCGGTCCACCTCTTCCTCCTCGCGATAGCCCGCGACCTCGTCCCCCCACACCCAGCCAGAGGTGTACTGGCCGCGCACGGCGTCTCTGTCCACCTCGTCTGGCGGAATCGGGCGCACCGCTTTCAGTACCTTTACCTTCTCCTCGCGCACGGATTCCGCGTCGAAAGCGACCGGCGGCTCCATCGCGGTGAGGCAGAGGACCTGCATCACGTGGTTCTGGACGATGTCGCGGAGGGCGCCGGCCTCCTCATAGAAGGCGCCCCTGGTGCCCACGCCGATGTCTTCGGCGACCGTGATCTGGACGTGGTCTACGTAGTGCTGGTTCCAGATCGGCTCGAAGATCCCGTTCGCGAAGCGCAGGGCCAGGATGTTCTGGACCGTCTCCTTGCCGAGGTAGTGGTCGATGCGGTAGATCTGGGCCTCGTCGAAGTGGCGCCGGATCTCCTCGTTGAGCTCCCTGGCGCTCTCCAGGTCCCGCCCGAACGGCTTCTCCACAACGAGCCGCGACCACCCGCCGTCCTCCCCCCGGTTCATCCCGGCTTCCCCGAGGTTCTCCACGATGGTAGGAAAGAGCGAGGGCGAGGCCGAGAGGTAGAACGCCCGGTTCCCCCGCGTCCCCCGCTCGGCGTCGATCTTCTTCAAGAACTCCTTCAGTTCCCCGTAGGTCTCAGGCTTTTTCGAGTCGCCGGGGAGGTAGTAGATGCCCCCGGAAAAAGACTCCCACACGTCGTCGCTCACCCCGCCAGAGACGTGCTCCTCCAGCGTCTCGCGCAGCTTCTTCCTGAACTCCTCGTGGTCCATCTCCGTGCGCGAGATACCGACGATCGCGAACTCCATCGGCAGCTTCCGCTGGGACGCCAACTCGTAGAGCGCCGGCACCAGCTTCCGGGACGTAAGGTCACCCGATGCCCCGAAGATCACGACCACCCCGGGCTCGGGAACGCGAGGTAGGCGCTGCTCGTCGCGCAGAACGTTTTGCTTCAAGGCATCAGGCATCGGGCATCAGGCTACAGGGTTCGGACTTCGGGGCTTGTCGGCGAAAGCCTTCAAGGTCTTGACGAAGGAGGTAAGCGTACGCTTGAGTTCCGTCACTTCTCCGGTCAAATATTCGTAGTCTGCTGCTTGAAGGAAAGAGACATCCCGTGCCAGCATTAGATGGTTCTCGAGTTCGCCGGCCGAACCGAGCGCTATCTGCAAGAAGCGCGCCAGGTCGGCGTTGCTTCCCCTGCCGCAGCCCTCGGCGATGTTGGCCGGGATCGCGGCGCAGGAACGTCGCATCTGACTCGTAAGCCCGTACATTTCTTCCCGGGGAAAACCGCCGGTGACCTCGTAGACACGCAGTGTCAACCGGTGCCCCCTCTCCCAAACCTTGAGCCCCCTGAATTCGCGCACGCCAGACCTCCGGTTCCAAGTAATCGGCGCCGCAAGCCGTCACCTGTAGCCCGAAACCTGATGCCTGATGCCTGTCCTTCACTTCTGCTCCTGCTCGGGGTACTTCGTGCTCGCCTCCTGGATGGCGTGGCCGCCGAACTGGCCGCGGAGCGCCGCGAGGACCTTCATGGCGAAGGAGTCGTCCTGGCGCGAGGCGAAGCGGGCGAAGAGGGAGCCTGCGATGGCGTTGGCCGGGACGCTCTCGTCTATGGCCTCCATCACCGTCCAGCGGCCCTCGCCCGAGTCCTCGACGTAGCCCCTGACGCTGTCGAGGTTCGCGTCCTGCTCGAAGGCGTTCTCGGCAAGCTCGAGGAGCCAGCTCCTGACGACGCTCCCCTGGTTCCAGAGGCTCGAAAGAGCTCGCAGGTCGTAGTCGTAGCGGGACTTCTGGAGGATCTCGAACCCTTCGGCGTAGGCCTGCATCATCCCGTACTCGACCCCGTTGTGGACCATCTTGGCGAAGTGGCCGGCCCCGGCGTCCCCGAGGTACGCGTACCCGTTGGCCGGCGCCAGCGTCCGGAAGGCGGGCTCGACGTGCTCGAAGGCGTCCGCATCACCGCCGATCATCGTGCAGTACCCCACGTCGTAGCCCCAAACGCCGCCCGATACCCCCGCGTCCAGCCACCGGAACCCGGCGTTCCTGACCTCGCGGGCCCGCGCCACGGAATCCCGAAAATAAGAGTTGGCCCCGTCCACTATGATGTCGCCCGCGTCGGCGTGCTTCATGAACTGCTGGATCATGTCGTCCGTCGTGTCCCCCGCCGGCAACATGCTCCACAAGACCCGCGGCGACTCCTGCATCGAGACGAACTCCTCGACGCTGTAGGCGCCCCCGGCCCCGGCCTCGACCGCGTCGTCCACCTTGCCCGACGAGCGGTTGCCCGCGATCACGCGGTGGTCCCCCTTGTCCACGAGGCGGCGGACCATGTTGAACCCCATCCGCCCCATGCCCCAGATGCCGATGTCCATTGGTCTCCCTTCGGTCGACGCTATC
The DNA here is from genome assembly GCA_035264945.1 of Rubrobacter sp. Taxonomy (GTDB): domain Bacteria; phylum Actinomycetota; class Rubrobacteria; order Rubrobacterales; family Rubrobacteraceae; genus Rubrobacter_D. The sequence goes on along the minus strand of DATFPF010000118.1, from coordinate 70,133 downwards.
AGCCATCAGCTTTCAGCGGTCAGCTTCTCGGCTGATGGCTGATAGCTGACCGCTGAAAGCTAACTTACTAGCTGACCAGCTGCCTGCCCTTGTTCTTTATCTCGTCGAGCATCTCATTGAAGGGGTCGGCGAACTTCTTTATGCCTTCGCGCTCGAGCACGTCGGTCACGTCCTCGTAGTCGAGGCCCGCCTCGCGGAGGTCGTCGAGGAGGCGGACGGCGTCTTCGAGGCTCTCGGTAAGGACGGGTTGGATGTTGCCGTGGTCCTTTACGGCCTCGATCGTTTTCTTGGGCATGGTGTTCACGGTCTCGGGGCCGACGAGGTTGTCCACGTAGACGGTGTCGGGGTAGTCGGGGTTCTTGGTCGAGGTCGAGGCCCAGAGCAGGCGCTGGCGGGTGGCGCCCTGCTCTTCGAGGGAGCGCCAGCGGGAGCCCGAGAAGATCTGACCGTAGACCCTGTAGGCTAGCTTGGCGTTGGCTATCGCGAGCTTGCCCTTGAGGTCTTCGCGGCCGAGCTTCTCGAGGCGGTCGTCGGCCTCTGCGTCTATGCGGGAGACGAAGAAGCTGGCCACGGAGCGGACGCCTGAGGGGTCGCCGCCGTTCTCGACAAGCCTCTGAATGCCGCGGACGTAGGCGCGGGCCACCTCGCGGTAGCGTTCGAGGGAGAAGATCAGGGTGACGTTTATGCTCTTGCCGCGCGAGATCATCTCCTCTATGGCCACGAGCCCGGGCAGCGTCGCCGGTATCTTGATGAAGAGGTTGGGCCTGTCGACCATGTCGTGGAGCTTGGTTGCCTCGTCTATCGTGGCCCTTGTGTCGTAGGCGATGTCGGGCTGGACCTCCAGGGAGACGAAGCCGTCCACGCCGCCGCTCTGCTCGTAGACGGGCGCCAGGACGTCGCAGGCCTCCTGGATGTCTGTGCCGGCGATGCCCCAGAACATCTCCTTGGGGTCGTCCGTGTTTCTGGCGAGCTCCTGGAGCTGGTCGTCGTAGAGGTCGGAGCCGGCCACGGCCTTCTGGAAGATGGCTGGGTTCGAGGTGACGCCGACGATGCCGTCCTCGATCATGCCCTGCAGGCCGCCGTTCCTCGTGTCGTCCCTGGAGAGCTCGTCTACCCAGGGCGCCTGCCCCAGTTCTCGCATCTTGCCCAAGCGCTCGTTCATTTCTGCCTCCTCTGGAGAGCCCGCAGTGGCGCCGACCTCGCGGCCCGTCTGGACAGTCTACACCGCCCCGTATCGGCGGTTCCCGTCACGCGACGTCCTTACCTTGCACGGCGCGGGGGCAAACACCCTCGGCGGGCCCGCGCGTCTCAGGACGACTGCGCCGTCGTGTCCTCCCGCGCCCCGGTGCCGCCGGGATCGCCGCCCATGCCGACGGGGTCGGGGGTAGCGTCCGGGTCCACGCCGAGGACGATCTCGGCGACATAGCCGTCCTCGACGGAGCCTTCCTTTATCTGCGCAAGCTCCACTATGGAGTCCTTGCCACCGCTCCTGAGGAAGATGCTGTCGTCTTCCTGCCTGAGCCGGTCGTCCGGGCGGCTGGCGTAAGGCTCGATCTTGGCGACCTTGTCCGTGGTCTCCTCAGGGAAGAAGAGCTGGCCGGTGTGGGCCACGTGCCCACCGTCGTAGGTCTGGCCCTCCACGGCGCCCCCGATGAGCACCTTGAGGTGGATGTGTAACGCGCGCCCGGCGTACCAGCCGGGGTAGACCGTATCGAACTCCGCGACGCCCTCGTCGTCGGTCAACTGCACGCCCCGCAAGAACGTGGAGTCGGTAGTCCGGGTCTGGCCCATGCCCCCACCCTGCGGCGGTTCCCCAGGCGGCGAGGCTCCCTCCGGTGGGGCTCCCTCCGGCGGTTCTCCACCCGGCGGCGGCCCCTGCGGCGGCTGCCCTCCCCCTGGCGGGGCGGCGCCGTCGGGGTCGTAGCCGGTGTAGCCCGAATAGTTTCCCCTCGCGTCGCAGTGCCAGATGTCTACCGCGGCGTTCTCGATAGGCGTGCACTCGGTGGCGTGCACGATGGTCGTCTTCAGCCTGAGCGGCACCCCGGCCTTGCCCTCCGTGATGTCCTCGCGGACCTTGCTTTCCTCCACGTAGTACGGGCCCTCCGTCGCCTCCGCCGCGAGCACGCAGGAAGGCGCCACCTTGGAGCCAGCATTGACCGTCGTCTCCGCGGCGGCTGTCGCCCCGGCCGCGCCCTTCGCGCCGCCAGATCCAGAACCCTCTATGCCGCAGCCCGCGAGCGTCGCGACCGCCGCGGCGGAACCCACGAACCCGAGCATCTGGCGCCGGCTCATGTCGCGGGACATCCGGGGCTTCCCGTCTCCTTCTCTCTCGACCATCTCCGATTCCTTCCTCTTTGCGTCGTTTGCGCCCTTAGTCTGGACCGCGGACCTTTGGGTGGTCTTGGACCGGGTTATGGGTTTCCATAAGAAAGGTCGCCGGGGGATCGGACGGGCCCGCAGCCCCGGCATGGCGCGCACCCGGACCGTCTGGGACGAGGAGACGGTCGGGGGCTCGCCTCCTCTAGTGTTTCGGTTGTTCGGTGTTGAATCGGTTCTCGCGGGGTCGCGTCCCGGGAGCCGTGGCGAGAGGGTCGAGACCGTGCCCGGTCGGCGCCTTCGCGGTCGATCCCTCCCTTGCGCGGCTGGCCGGTGCGGGGGAGCGCCTGAACCTGCGCGTCAGGGTCCACGCCACAGCGAGCAGGGTGGCGGCGTAGAAAGCGATCGCCCACGGGGAGCCGGAGTCGCTGCCGGCCATCAGGCCGTGGACGAGGCCGAGGGCGAACGTAAGGTAGGCGAGGGCGTGCACGACGCGCCACCCAGGTATGAGGCGCCTGAAGCCGCCGCTCGCCGCCGTAAGGAGGAGCGAGGTCGCGGCGAGCCAGCCCAGGGTGACCGCGAAGGGCCTGTAGACCGAGGTCCAGGGCACGAGCAGGAGTTGTCCCCACGTGAACTCCACGAAGGAGTCGAGCCACAGGAACGTCAGGTGCACGGCGAGCGCCAGGACGGACGCCATCCCGAGGGCGCGGTGCAGCGCGTAGACGCGGGCCGGCAGACCCCCGATGGGAAGCGCGGAGGGACGTCGGGCGCCGAGCACCACGGCCCCGGTCGCGGCGAGAAAGGCGGCGAAGCCGGAGGACCGCGCCACAGCCCAGGTGAGCTGCCCGAGAACCTCTGGGCCGCCGAAGAGATCTGATGAGGCTTGCAGGCGCGCGAAGAGCGCTGCGGCGAACCCGATAAGCCCGAGCGCGAGAAGCACGCCCCTGCTCCTGGGAGTCCAACCCGCGCCCGCCACGCCACCCACGAGCACTACGCCCGCCACGGCGGCGAGGTCGAGGGGGCGCACGGATCCGGCCACCGCTGCGGCCGCGAGGCCGAGTGCGCCAAGCGACGCCGCCGCCCAGGCAAGGGGGCCCGCCGCCCCCCTCCATGCCGCCATCGCGCAGAGGGCGAAGGCGGCGCAGATCAAGGCGGCGCCTGTGGCCGCAAACGAGAACAGTGTTACCCCGCTCATGCGGCCCGCACCTCCGTCAGGCCCTCGCGGTCGGTGACGACGGCCTCTAAGCGGTCGTCGAGGCGGGAGAGTGCGGCCCTGCCCCCGATGATGAGGAGCTTGGCGGCCAGGTCGGCCTCTAGGATGGTCGGGGCCGAGACGGTCGCGTAGGCGAGGTCCCCACGCGAGGGGGCGCCGGTGCGCGGGTCGATGAGGTGGTGGGCCTCCTCGCCCCCGGCGGTCCACGCCCGCTTGCGCGTGGTCGAGGTGGCGACGGCGAGGGAGCGGCCGGAGAACTGCCCGACGGGCTCGTGGTGCATGATGGCCACGTTCCATGGCTCGCCCCCATCGTCCGTGCCGAGGGAGATGACGTCGCCGCCAACGTCCACGAGCAGGCCCGCGTGTCCGGCGAGGTGGGCCGCGGCCCACCCGATGCCGAGGGCCTTGCCCACGCCGGCGAGGTCCAGTCGGACGCCGGGGGGAAGCGAGATCCGGCCCGATTCATCCACCCAGCCCGACATGTCGACGGGGGACAGGGGCTCCGCCGGCCGCGCCCCCCCGACGTCGCCGCCTGGGACGCCCTCCCCGTAGCCGAAGTTCTCGAGGGAACATATAACGCGGGGGTCGAGCAGACCGCCGGACCACTCGTATGCCCGGACCGCCTCCCGAACCGCCGTCAGCAGCCGCCCCCCGGCGATGACGGTCCCCAGGCGGTTGAGGCGCGAGAGCTCGCTGTGCTCCCAAAACCTGGAGAGCGCCTCCTCCGTGGCCCGCAAATCCTCGGCGGCGCGCAGGAGCGCCAGGCGCCCGGCCGTCTGGTCCACGGTAACGACCACCAGCCGCGCGTCCGTCCCCATGACGCGGCCCTCCCAGGACCGCGCGGTGAGCCCCGAGAGCATCAAGATCCCTGGCTCACCGCCGAGGCAGACGCCGGGGCAGATGCCGAACCGGACGCCTGGGGCTCTGGGGAGTAGACCGCCTGCTGCTTTCGTGCCGCCCTATCGGCCGCCGCTTGCTCCGCCTCGGCCTGTCTGGCCTCCTTCCGCTGCTGCCGCGCCGCCCTCCCGGCCTCCCCGCTCGCGGTCTCCAAACGGACCTCCGCGTCGCTCTGTGCGTCGGCCTTCTGCGACACCGGACGCGCGGCTTGCTCCTCCGAGCCCCGGGCGGGCAACTCCACCGCCTGCTGCGTTGCCTGCTGGCGCGCCGTCGCGGCGGGTTCGGTGGAGGTCGCCCAGGACGGGGGGTTCGCGGCCAGGAGGCCGCCGACGCCCGAGATGGCGGCGACCATGCCGAGCGTCACCACGGCCATCTCCTTGCGTTGCGAGACCCGACGGGCCTTCTTCGGCCTGCCGCCCGCGGGTCTCTGCCCTTCGGTTCTACCTCGGTCCTGCTGCGTCAAGGTCCACCCCTCGTCCGGATGCCACGTGTCGAAATTCGCGGGCGGACGGCCCACCCCGGGCGGTCACGTCAGCCCTGCGATCCCCTGTCCCTGGAGGCACCGCGCAGATACAGCGCCACGAATAGGGCTTCCAGGATCAGGGAGAGTACGCCGGGGGGATCCAACCACCCCTCGTTCAGCCCGGGCAGGCCAATGGTGCGGCTCTCGACGTACATGACGAAGGCGCCGACGGCCATCACGAGCCCGAGCGGCCAACCCCACCAGGCGCGCCGGTAGATGCCGACGGCCGAGGCGGCCGAACCGAGAAAGTTGGCGATGAACAGGAGCCCAAGGTAGGCCCCGAACTCGAAGTACTCGGGGACGACGAGCAGGTGGATCAGGCCGATCAGCCCGATCAGCCCGGCGCCCCACAACGTCGTCCGCCCCGACGAATCCGCCGTTGATGCTCTTCGGGTCGCACTTCCCACTTCTTCCTCCTCGCTTCGCTGTCATCTCCCGGACCTGGCGCCTTTGGGGCTCTCGTCCCGGCGCGCCGGTCCACGTCGGTAACCTTGCACCGCGAGCCTATGAAGGTCCTTGGGCGAGGTTATGCGTTTTCATAGGAACGGCTCTCGGGGCGTCACCGGGGTCTGGAGGCGGGTTAGTATGTGGAGATGACGCGTATCCTGATCGTCGAGGACGAGGAGAAGATGTCCCGCATGCTCGCCCGCGTCCTGCGCGAGGAGGGCCACGTCGTCGAGACTTCGGACGACGGCCGCGACGGACTCGCGCGCGTCCTCGACGACTCCTTCGACCTCCTTATTGTGGACTGGATGCTCCCGGGACGCAGCGGCGTGCAGATCGTGCGCGGCCTCAGGGCGGCGGAGATACACACCCCCGTCCTTATGCTGACGGCCCGGACCCAGGTCGAAGACCGGGTGGAGGGCCTGGACGCAGGGGCCGACGACTACCTCCCCAAGCCCTTCGCCCTGCCCGAGCTTCTGGCGCGGGTAAGGGCGCTCGTCCGCAGGCCGCGCGAGACCGGCGAGGCCGGCAAGGAGATAAGCGCCGGGGACGTCGCGCTCGACCCCGTGCGCCACGTCGTCAGGCGGGGCGACGAGCGCATAGACCTGACCGCCAAGGAGTTCGCCCTCCTCGCCGCCCTGATGCAGCGCCCCGGGCGGGTCTTCTCGCGCTCCGTGCTGCTCGACACCGTCTGGGGGGTGCCGGGCGAGGTCTCGACGACCGTGGTCGAGCTCTACGTCTCGTACCTGCGCAGGAAGCTCGACCGTCCGGGGGAACCTTCGCGTATCCGTACCGTCAGGGGCGTGGGATACACCTTCGAGCCCAGGGGAGGCTGAGGCGTGCTCGACCGCATCCGGCGTCGCCTCACGCTCGGCTACGTGGGCATCTTCGCCCTCATCCTGGCCGTACTCGGCGCCGCGGTGACGGCGAGCTTCTGGCAACACACCTCGGCCCAGCAGGACAGGCTCCTTGACCAGAAGGCGCGGGGCACGCTCGACTACGTCTCCAACTCCTTGCTGGGATATCCCGGTGGGCGGGATCCCGGGGGACGCCCGCCCGAAGGCCGGGACCTCGAAGAACCTGGCCGGCACGAGGAGCCGGACGGCCGCGAAGCGCCCATCGGGCCCATCCGGTCGTCCACGGACCGGGACATCGGCCTGGTCGTCCTGGCGCCCAACGAGGGAGACGCCGTCCTTGAGTCCAGCTCCTCGGCCGCTTCGCTTGGCCTCCCCTTCTGGGACCCGGCGCGGAAAGCCGCGGCCTTGGGAATACCAACCAACGAAACGGTCGAGGGTCCAGACGGCGATGCGATGCGGGTTGTGAGCGTCCCCGTCGCCGAGTCTGGGGGGGGCGTCGCCGTCGTGCAGGCGGCGCAGCCGCGCGAGGCGGTATGGGAGGAGGTGGGCGACCTGCTCCTCCTCCTTGCCTCCGTCGGCCTCGGGGGGCTCCTGCTCGCGGCGTTCGGGGGCCTCTTCATGTCCAGGCGGGCGATGCGGCCGATCGAGGACTCTTTTCGCAGGCAGCGCGCCTTCGTCGCGGACGCCTCCCACGAGCTAAAGACCCCCCTGGCGCTCGTCAAGATAGGGGCGGAGATCCTCAGGCGCGACCCGGCGAACCCCGGGAACGCCGAGGTGGTCGAAGACCAGCTCTCCGAGATCGACCGGATGGACGCGCTGCTCTCGAACCTGCTCACCCTGGCCCGGCTCGACGCCGGCAGGCTCGACGTGCGGGACAAACCCTTCGACCTCGCGGCCGTCGCGGCCGAGGCCGTCGACAGGTTCCTGAAGCGGGCGGCCGAAGAGGGCGTCAGGATCGAGGTGGAGATCCCAGACACCATCCCGGCCCGCGGCGACGCGGGGAGGACGGGCCAGATCCTGGCCGTCCTCCTCGACAACGCGGTACGCTACACGCCGAAAGGCGGCGCCGTGACCGTCTTCGGACGCTCCGTCGAAGGCGCCGCATTGGCCGGCGTGGCCGACACCGGGCCCGGCATCCCCCTCGAGCACCTGCCCCGCATCTTCGACCGCTTCTACCGCGCGGAAGAGTCCCGGACCCGCGAGGGCGGCGGCTCCGGCCTGGGGCTCTCCATCGCCCGGAACCTCGCCCGCGCCCAGGAAGGCGAACTCTCCGCAGAGAACGCGCCGACGGGCGGGACCGTCTTCCGCCTCAGGTTGCCCGCGCGGTGAGCCGCGGGCTCGGACGAGCCGAGGTTCCTTTATGGAGGGGCCGGATCTCCCTCCCCGGCACCTTCTGCGGGCGCCCGAGCCGCACAAGCCTGCGAGCCACGGGCCCCTCGCCGCCGCGTACGCTCACCGTACCCGGCGGATATCCCCTGGCCCAGAGAAAGAGGCCGGACGCAAAGCACCCGGCCCCCCGAAACGTTCCCCGCGATACCTACCTAGAAGGGGATGTCCTCGAAGTCGCTCTCGTTGATGTCCACGTCCTCGCGCTGGCCGCCGCGCCTGCCGCCGCCGCTCCGGGCACCGGAGGCGCCGTTGCCGCCGCCCTCGCCGCCCTCGCCCCGGCTGCCGAGGAACTGGACGTTGTCCGCGGTGATGTCCACCTTGCTCCTCTTGGAGCCGTCCTGGGCCTCCCAGGTGCGGTACTGGAGGCGTCCCTCCACCAGGATGGGGTCGCCCTTCTTCTTGTAGTTGGCGATCGTCTCGCCGAGCTCGCGCCAGGCGGAGACGTCGAAGAAGTCCACCTCTTCGTTCTTGGAGCGGACCCTGTTGACGGCGATGCCAAAGTCGCAGACCGGGATGCCGCCCTGGGTGAACCGGAGCTCGGGGTCCCTCGTTAGGTTTCCGGCGATTATGACTCTATTGAAGCTGACCAAGGTTCCGTCCTCCTGTTCTTTGCCCTTCCCGCTAACTCTACAGGAACATGCTCGGTTCTCAAGCGCCTGGGCTTTAGTCATGGCTTCGTGACGGCAACCTCCACCTCACCGTCTTTTATCGTCACGATCACGTCCCCGTCCTCGTCGTTGCGGAACACCTTCGCTCCGGTCCTCCCGAGCCTGCTCAAGGTCTCGGGGGTGGGGTGACCGTACGAGTTGTCGGCCCCCACCTGGATCACGGCTATCTCGGGCCTGAACCGTTCCAGAAAGAGCGGCGTGGAAGAAGTGCTCGAGCCGTGGTGGGTGACCTTCAGTAGCGTGAGCGGGCCGGTGTACGGCCCGCCCGACATGTACTCCTCGCTCTTGGCCTCGGCGTCGCCGGCGAGCAGGACGCGGGCCGTGCCGTAGGTGAGCAGGATGCCGACGGAGTTGTCGTTCGTCTCGGAGAATAGGCCGCCCTCGGCGTCCGTCGGAGGGGCCACGACGTCGGCCCGGACGCCTCCCCAGTCCATGAGCATACCGGCACGCACGACCTCCGTGTCGGAGCCCTCCTCGCGGGCGGCGCGGAGGAAGGTATCGTAGGTCAGGGTACCCTTCGGGTCGCCGGAGAGGTAGACGGTCTCGACGGGGAAGGCGTCGAAGACGTCGAGAAATCCGCCTATGTGGTCGGCGTCGGGGTTGCTGACGACGATGCCGTCGAGGTCGCGGACTCCCCGGTCGCGCAGGAAGTCCACGATGTTGGGGCCCTCCTCGGCCCTGCCCGCGTCGATCAGGTACCCCTCACCCCCCGCCTGCACGAGCACGCCGTCGCCCTGCCCAACGTCTATGAAGCTCACCGATAGGGACCCCGAGGGCGGAGGGTCAACCCCGCCGGACGGACCGAGGCCCCGGCAGGACGCCAGCGGCAGGACGAGGGCGAGCAGGACGACGGCGAGGAGACGCCCCAGGTACGATCCCCAGAGGACGTGGAGACCGGGCGCCTTAAACGATCTCCCCGGTTTCCGGACGGTATCCGCCGTGACCTCCTAGCATCGTTCCGGCTCTGGCGGGTAAACGGCGCTTTGCGCGGTCTTCTTAAGCGGCCCCGGCGCCTCGTCGGGTCAGAAGCACAACCAGCGCCTCCCGTGGCCGCCGGGCGCCGCGTGTATGCTCTCGGGAGGAGACTCGAGGGGGATCGACCTGCGCTTCGCTGGACCCTGGACGAACTTCGGCAAGCTCTGGACCGCGAGCACGGTCTCCTTCCTGGGCGACGGGGTCACGCTGGCGGCCGGGCCGCTCCTGGCCGCATCCGTGACCCGGGACCCGGTCCTGGTGGCCGGCGTCGCCGTCGCCCAGCAGCTACCCTGGCTCCTGTTCTCGCTGCCGGGCGGGGCGCTGGTGGACCGCCTGGACCGCCGCCGCGTGATGTGGGTCTCAGACGTCATCCGCTGCGCCACCGTCGGGTCTCTTGGCCTCGCCGTGCTACTCGATTTCGCGAGCCTCCCGATCCTGTACGCGGCCTTCTTCGTGCTCGGCGCGGCGACCGTGCCGTTCTCCGCCGCCTCCACCTCGATCCTCACCTCCGTGGTGACCGGGGAGGGCCTGGCGTGGGCGAACGGGCGCCTCTTCGGGGCGCAGGTGGTCGCGGGCCAGATGGCCGGCCCCCCTTTGGGCGGGTTCCTGTTCGCCTTCTCCGCCTCGCTGCCCTTCTTGCTTGACGCGGGCTCCTACGCCGCGGCGGCGGCCATGGTCCTGGCGATGGGCGGCTCCTTCCGCGCCCCACGGCCCAGGGGGAACCCGCGCACCACCCTGGGGGCCGAGATCTCCGAGGGCTTCGCCTGGCTCTGGGGGCACGGGCTCCTGCGCACCCTCGCGATGGCGCTCGGGGTGATGAACCTCACGTCATCGGCGACGACCGCGATCCTGGTGCTCTTCGCCGCGGAGAGGCTGGGCCTGGGGCCGGTGGGCTACGGCGTACTGCTCTCTTGCCTGGCCGTGGGGGGCGTCCTCGGCGCCCTCTTCGCGGGGCGCGTGGCCGGCCGGCTCGGCGCGGGCACGACCATGAGGACGGGGCTCCTGATCGAAGCCTCCACCTCCGCCGTCATCGCGCTCTGGCAGGACGCCTACGTCGTCGGGACGATGCTAGCCCTCTTCGGCTTCCACGCCCTCGCGTGGAACGTGGTTACCATCTCGCTCAGGCAGGAGTTGGTCCCTGGCGGCCTCCTGGGACGCGTGAACAGCTCGTACCGGCTTCTCGGGATGGGCGGGGCGGCCGCGGGCGCACTCCTGGGCGGGCTGCTAGCGAAGGGCTTCGGGCTCGCGGCACCCTTCTGGTTCGCCGCCGCGTCCGTGGCCGTCATGACGGTCCTGGCCTGGCGGACCATCGGCGACGGCGCCGTGACGGCCGCCCGCCAGAACGCCGGCACCTAGAACCGATCCCCGCTACTCGCGGCCCTCGGGGGTTAGCCTGTCTATCCACTCGTCGGCCTCGGCGCGGGTCAGGTCGGCGAGCGGCTTGCCGACGCGGCCCTCCAGGCGCTCGACGCCGCCGTCGCCGGCCCACTCGACGGCCAGGGTCCTGAGCAGGTCGACCTGGCTCTTGCGCGCCTTCGCCCCGGCCCTGCTGCCGCCCTTGCGGGCCGCCGGGGCCGCCTCCTCGGCCTGGCCGTTCTGGCCGCCCGCGTCCGCGCCCGCGTCCGTGCTGGCGTCGGCCTCCGCGTCCGGCTCGGCCGCGGGTTCCGCCGCGGGCGCGTTCCGCCCGGCCCTCTGCTGCCCGCCTTCGCGCCCGTCTTGCCTGGAACCGGAGCCCCGGATCGGCGTCGGCCTGGACCTGGCGTTGGCCCCGTCGGAGCCGCGCGACAACCTGCCGTAGCCGCCGGCCGAGGTCGGGGGCGCGTCGTCGCCTTCGGAGAGTTCTTCGAGGGCGGTGGCGCCGACGTTTACGGCGTCGCGCAGGGCCCGGGCCTTGGCGCGGGTCTCTGCCATCCGGATCACGTGCGGCGCTATGTTCCGCCCGACGTTGTCGGGGGAGGCGTCGCCTATGCCCGAGAACTTCCGCCCGTCCTCCATCTCGCAGACGGCCTTCACTATGGCCACCTGCCCGTTCTCGGGGTCTGGGACCTGAAGTAGCTCGGTGTCTATGCCGCGCAGGCCCTGGCTGTGGGCCTCGTCGAGTAGGCCCTGGAACAGGACGTACTGCTTGCCCTGGCGGGTGATCATGAACTCGTCCCTCACAGGCCGCGCCTCACTTCGGCCTCGCGGTAGTCCTCGCCTTCCAGGGAGATCCAGTCGCACATCGAGATGATCCTGCTGGCCGTCCTCTCGCCAAGCTGGGCGGCGAGGTCCTTGGGGCCCGTGTTGGAGGTGAAGATGGTCGGCAGCTCCTCCCTGTAGCGGTGGTTGACGATCACGAAGATGCGCTCCCTGACCCAGTCGTTGGCCCGCTCGGCCCCGAGGTCGTCGAGGAGGAGCAGGTCCGCGTTCTTGACGGAGTCCATCCACTCGTCGATGTCCCGCCCGGGGTTGTTGTAAGTCCCGCGCATGTTGTCCAGAAGCTCGGGCACGGTGACGAAGAGCGAGGGCACGCGCTTGCGAGTCATGATCTCATTCATTACGGCAACCGCGAGGTGCGTCTTGCCGGTTCCCACGTCGCCGACGAAGTACAAACCGTGCCCCGTGTTCCGGTTCTCATCCCAGTCCCTGAGGTACTCCTGCACCTTCTCCATGGCCCTCGCGGCGGCCGGGCTTACGTAGGGCTTGAAGGAGGTGAGGGTGTAGCCCTTCATGCGCTTGCTGAGGCCGCTCCTCTCTTTAAGGGCCCCGACGCGGGCGTTGCGGCGCATGAGCTCCCACTCGCGCGTGTCGTTCTTCGCCTCGCACTCGGGGGTGCAGGGGTGGTAGTACCACTCGCCGCCCTTGCCGTACTTCTTCTGGAGGGCGGGGGGAAACTCTACCCACTCCGCGGTAAGCTCCCGGCCGCAGTGGGGGCAGATCTGGTCATCGAGCCTCAGTACCTCCGCGGGCCTACCCTTCTTCCCCGAAGAGCCACTCGTAGCCTTCCCGGCGCCTGGCAGCAGATTGTCTATCCGTTCCACCCCTCACCCCCCCTCCGGTTCCGCCTTCCCGCACCTTCAACGCCCCGCCCTTCACGGCCCCGCTCTCCTCGACGAGCCTGAGCTTGCGGTCCCTCTCGAAGCGCTCCACGTCCTCGACGGTCTTGACGCCCCGCTCGACCCAGCGCTCCAGGATGCTCCTGACGTAGCCTACCCGCCTCGCGTCGCGCTCGCTGGCTATCCTGAGCGCCTCCCGCACCGCGTCGGGCGTGAGCCCGTCCCGCCCGCAGTACCCGTTCAGGAACTCCAGGATGTGGGGCGCCGGCAGCGTCCCCATGAACCGGAAGTAGTCGTCGGCCGAGACCCCCTCGGGCTCGGCCCTGACGACCTGCACGTCGCGGACGGGGGCCGTGTCCTTCTCGCGGACGACCTCGCGGGGTGGCTCGACCTTGCCGACCTTCGGGCTGGCTTTGCCCGGGGGCGGTTGCTCGGCGACCTCCAGCCACCCGTCCCGCTCCACGACGAACCCGGCCCCGACCAAGGCCTCGAAGGCCTCTTCCACGCCCTCGGGGGTCGAGCGGAGCAGCTCCGCCAGCTCCCCGACCTCGACGTCGTCGTGCCCGACGTCAGGCAGGATGCGCAGCAACTCGTAGAGGGCGACGGCCTCGGCGCCTATGTGGGGCATCCAGCGCACGTACAGCCGGGCGCGGCCTCCCCGCGCCCGCCCCTCACCCGGCGGTGTGAGCCTGAGCCTCTCCATCCTGCCAGCCAGTATAAGAGCTTCGCAGCACGCTGCCTACCGGCAGCTTTCGGCACGCTGCGGCTATCGCCTCCGCTTTTCAGCCCGCTTCGCCCTTCGGGCCTCGCTCTCAGTATCTGATCCCGTCGATGCTCTGCGGCATAAGCGCGGGATGGGCTGCGGTTCGGGCTTGCGGCATGGGCGATTTGTCCGGCGCTCCTGGCGACGGCGCCCGCCAAGAAGCTGAGGGTACCCGAAGGGGACGTGCCGAGAGGCGCGAAGCGGGCCGCGAAGCTACTCGGCCGCCGGCTCTTTATCTGGGAGGCCGCGGTCTGAGGCATCTATGCCGGGGAGAAGGCCCTGGCTGGCGGCGAGGCCGAAGAAGAGGGCGGCGACGCAGAGGAGGACGGTGGCGGTACCGAGCCTGCGGGAGCCGAGGAAGTAGCCCAGGATGCCGAGGGCGGCTCCGACGGCGCCGGGCGAGACGCTGGCGCCGCCCCCGAGAAGGGCGGCCGCGATGCCGAAGATCCCGCAGAGCAGGCCCAGGATGCAGGAGATCCTGCCGGCCAGGAGCATCACCTGCTGCTCGCGGCCGGCCCCCCTCTCCTGGCCCGGTCCCCCGAGGTCCTCGCCCGGCCTCCTGCTGTCCCTGTCGTCGGTCATGGTTGCCCCCTCAAAGCGTGCCCGGTCAGGGTACTAGTATAATCCCCGTCTTGTGAGGTTCGAGCGCGCGCTGCCCGGCACCAACGAGGTCTTCGGACCGGACGGCGTCCCGCGCCCGATCTACGATGGCGTCTTCGGGGAGCTGGAGGGCGCCGGCCCCGCGCGGTGGGAGGAGAAGAAGCGCCGCGCCCACGGGGCCCTGCTCGAGGAGCAACACGCCTTCGGGGTGCTCGAAGGGGATAAGACGCACCCGACGGATTGGATCCCGCGCATCGTCCCCGCCTCTGACTGGACCAGGCTTCGGAGTGGCCTCGAGCAGCGCCTGCGGGCCATAAACGAGTTCCTCCGCCGCCTGGAGGCGGGCAAGGAGGAGATCGTCCCCCAGGAGATCCTTCGGAGCAGCATCCTCTACGACACGGGGACGCCCAACCGCTTCGGGCCCGTGCCGGTGCGCCAGATCGCCTTCGACGTAGTCGCGATCGAGAGCCGGAGGGCGGGCCAGACCGGCGGCTGGGAGTACCTCGTCATCGAAGAGAACGCCAAGATGCCCGTCGGCCTCGCCGCCATGACCCGCCGCCGGAGGATGGGGGAGGAGATCTTCTTCCCCAAGACCTACGAGAGCCTACCGGTCTACCCTCTGGAAGGCTGGCTCGGGCGCCTCGGCGATTCGTTGAGGTCGGCCTCCCCGAAGGGCCCTGAGGCGACGCTCGCCGTAGTATCGAGCGGCCCCGCCGACCAGTTCTACCTTGACCACCACATCTACGCCCACGAGATGGGCGCCGTCCTCGCGGAGACGAAGGAGCTGTCGGTGGACGGGGGTCTCCTCGTCCACCGGCCGACCGAACGCCGCATAGACGTCGTCTACGAGCGCGTGGACGAGGACACGCTCTACGCGGAGGTGCCGGGGCTCCTGGAGTGCCACCTGGAGGGCAACGTCCACGTCCTGTTCGCCCCGAACTCCGAGGTAATAGACGACAAGGGCGTCGGCGTCTTCGTCCCCGAGATGGTCCGTCGTTACCTCGGCGAAGAACCCCTGATAGAGAACGCAAGGACCTGGTCTCTAGCGGTGGAGGAGGACCGGCGCTTCGTAATGGACAACTTCGCGGACCTCGTCGTCAAGAGCCGGGGCGGCTACGGCGGCAAGGAGGTAATGATAGGCCCCGAGGAGACGCGGGAGGGCGTCGAGAGGTTCCGCCGAATGGTCGAGGAGAACCCCGTCGAGTTCGTGGCCCAGGAGACCATAGACTTCTCCACCCACGTCCTCTGCGAGACGGAGGATGAGGGCTTCCTCTTGCGCGACTCCTACGCCGACTACAGGGTGCTCGTGCTCGCGCCTGACGCCGAGGACTCGGGCGTGGTCGAGGCGGTGCCCGGCTCGCTGAGCCGGGTGGCGGCGCCGGGCAAGCACGTCGTCAACATCTCGAGCGGGGGCAAGATGAAAGACACCTGGGTGCTCGAGCGGTGAACTACGGGGACCTCATAAAGGACGCGTTCAGGATCTCCTGGCGCAACAAGTTTCTCTGGTTCTTCGGCTTCTTCGTGGGCGGCACGGGCGCCAACTTCGCCGGCAACGTCCCGTCCGGTGGCGGCAACTTCGACGGCGGCGACTTCGAGCAGTCGGGAGCTTCGGGCGTCGCGGCGCAGCTGGGGCCGGGCATCTTCGACAACGTGGTCCTGATCGTCGCGCTCGTCGTGGTTGGGGTGGTGGTCCTGCTGGCTTTCATAGCGCTTTCCCTGATCTCGCAGGGCGCGCTGGCCGAGAACGTGGCCGCCATAGACCGGGGCGAGGGGCTCCGGTTCTCGTCCGGCTGGCGGGCCGGGCTCCGGAACTTCTGGCGCGTGCTCGGCTACTACGTAGTGTTCTTCTTGATAGGGCTGGGCCTGCTGGTCGCCATCGGCGTCCCCATCGGGCTGCTTATAGCGGGGACGTTCGCCCTTACGGACTCCGTCGGCGCGAGGGTCGCCGTCGCTGTGCTTGCGGGGCTGCTTGGCGTGCTGCTGCTTATCCTCGTCTTCATCCCGCTTTCGATCATCGGGCAGTACTCCTTGAGGGGGATCGTGGTGCGCCGGGAGGGCGTCGTCGCCTCGGTCGGCGGCGGCTACCGGGTCTTCCGCCGCAACGTCGGCAGGAGCCTGCTCCTATGGCTCATAAACCTGGGGCTCGGGGTCGGGGTCTGGATAGCGGTCCTGATCGGGCTGCTCCTCGTTGGTCTCGTCCTCTTCCTCCCGACCATCCTTCTGGTCTTCGCCGATTACACCACGGCCGCCGTGGTGACGGGCATCGTGGCGGGCGTGATACTGCTCCCCATAGTTCTCGCTGTCTCGGGCGCGACGGGCGCGTTTTTCCACTCCTACTGGACCCTCGCCTACCTCCGACTGACCGGGCACCGAGGGGACCAGGTACCGGCGCAAACGGGCGCCGTGGCGTAGGCACGTGGCGTAGGCAACCTAGAAGAGAGGTTCACGCATGCCGAAACTGGACGGCAAGGTGGCTGTGGTGACGGGGGCATCTAGCGGCATCGGCGAGGCGACGGCCGAGGCGCTGGCCGCCGAGGGCGCGACGGTAGTCGTCGCGGCCAGGCGAGAGGAGCGGCTCGCGGACCTCGCCAGGCGGATAGAGGAGAGCGGCGGCAGGGTCCTCGCGGCGGCGTGCGACGTGGCCGACGAAGGCCAGGCGCACGGCCTGATCCGCAAGGCCGAGGAGGAGTTTGGCCGCGTGGACATCCTCGTCAACAACGCAGGCGTCATGCTCCTATCGACCGTGGGCAAGGGCCTCTCGGAGGAGTGGCGCCGCATGTTCGACGTGAACGTGCTCGGCCTGCTCTACACCACGGACGCCGCCGTGGAGACGATGAAGCGCCAGGGCGGCGGCCACCTAGTGAACATCAGCAGCGTCGCCGGCCGCAAGGTGACCCGCGACGCGAGCGGCGTCTACGCCGGCAGCAAGTTCGCCGTCGGCGCCATCTCCGAGGGGCTGCGCCAGGAGCTGCTCGAAGACAACATACGCGTGACCATCGTCGAGCCCGGCGCGGTCGCCACGGAGCTCACGGACCACATCACCGACGAGGACGCCAGGGAGAGCCTGGGCGGCCTGCTGAACCTGGAGATCCTCGAGGCCGAAGACATAGCCAACGCCATCGTCTACGCCGTGACGCAGCCGGCCCGCGTCAGCGTGAACGAGATCCTGATCCGCCCCACCCAGCAGCCGGCCTGACGGGCCGAACCGGCCCCGCGGGGCAAGGATGAAGAACCGCTAAAGCCCAGGCCCGCTCCATCCGATGTTCGTACCGTCGCAGGCGAACGGCGGAGAGGAGCGGGGAGCGTGGAGGAGACGAATACCGAAAACGGCGGTGTACGCAGGCTGGTGCTCGGTTTCGACGCCGGTTGCATGACCTGCAGCGAGTTGGCCCGAACGATCGAGGAGCGGGTCGGAGACAGGCTCGAGGTCCGTAGCCTCAACGACCCCCAGGTCGAGCACTGGCGCGAGAAATCTTTGGGAGAGAATGCCCCGTGGGCGCCCACGCTGATCGAGATCGAGGGCGCCAACACCCAGGCTTGGACCGGGGTGCGTATGGGCATTGCGCTGGGTCGCCGGTTAGGTCCCGCCGCGACCTGGCGTATCGTGCAGGCTTTGGGCGACTTGCCCGAAACAACGCGAACGGCGAGGACTGCGGTGGATGCACCGACCTCCGGGATTAGCCGTAGGGGTTTCTTGAGGGGCGTGAGTGGGACCGCGGTCGCCCTGGGTATGCTCACCGGCACCGGCAACCTAGCGTCCGTGGCTTTCGCGCAATCGTCTTCGCAAGTCAAGTCGTTTGAGGCTCTGAAGTCCGTCAAAGCGACAGAGCTTGGCGGCAGGGAGTTGATCGAGGCCGCGCAGAGGGCCGCGCAGCGCAAGGACATCGTGAACTTGATGGGTCGTGTCTGGTCGGACAAGGTGCGTAGTGGCAAAGAGGTCCCGTCCTTCGAGGACGGCGAGCGGGCGATACAGTTGCAGGAAGAGGGGCAACTCTCGGATCGAACGAAGCAGAGAGCGGGCCGCATCGCAGTCAAGGCCGTGAGGCACGAGCTCAAGAACGGGGCCGCGATGCTGGCTGTAGCCTACAAGCTTCCAGAGGAAGGCAAAGTCCTCGTTTACTACGAGAGCGACCGGCCGATACCTGACGGCGCTGGAGAGGAATTCAGGTCACGGTCGGCCCTCTACAAAGTGGAGCACGAGGAGGCCAAGTTCGAAGGCCTAAGCATCGATGGCGGTCACGAACTCGCCGATGCCGGCAACGCGACATCGGCGAGGATCTATTGTGGCGGTTGCGACGGTCGCAATTGCGCGCACGCCGGCCGCTACTGTGCAAGTATAAAATGGGGCTGTCTGACGGTAGCGTGCGTATCCTGTATCCCCTCATGCGGCTCGCTGCTTGGCTGCCTGTATTGCGCGATCGTACAGTGCCCATACGCGTACTTTGTTGCTTGCTGCAGGCGGACGGGTTACCGTTGTGTCAAGTGCAGGTACTGCAGATGAGCACCCGCAGACGGCCGGATGCCCAGACCCAAACTGCGTACCTGACGGTGGGCGAAACGGGTGTGGTGCAACAGTAAAGGAAGGTACGGTGGGCATCCGAAACGACGTTTCTCGAGAGTCAGGGCGTGCTCGTCATGCCCTGACTCTGATATCAGGTTGCATCCTAATAGCGGTAGGCCTGCTGAGTGCAGACTTGCCTCAAATACTCCAGGTTTCGGTGATCAGTATCGGGATTCTAAACGTGTTGCTTGGGATCGCGGGGCTCATACCGAGGAACCGGGTGCGGGTGATCAGAACCCTGCAAGCAGTCGCGTACCTGGCGTTCGTAGCGGGTCTCGTCATTATCGTCATCCTGGCATTGTGAAGGGGCTTCTCGGTCGGTAGCGGGCGGCTGGTTCGTGAGGAGTCGTTGCAAGGCCGGCTCGGTGTTGCCGCCACCGTTACGCTGCTATCCTCAGTACCTGGCCGGGACCTTCACGAGCTTCTCGCCGCCGGCGCGGCCCTGCTCGGCCTCGAGTAGGCGGTTCATTGACTCGACGGCCACCTCCAGCTCGGCGCGGCGGGGCTCCGAGGTCGTGAGGTACCTCTGGAAAAAGTTTCCCACGGCTATGGAGGGGCGGGTCTGGCCGAAGATGAACCAGGCCTCGGAGATGAGTATGAACTGCAAGAAGGCGTAGCCCCACCAGCCTACAAGCGGGTCGAGGAGGCCGGCGAGGACTATGTAGGCCAGGATGTTGGTACCGCAGCGGGGGTGGATGCGGCTGCTCGACTTCGCCCCCGGCAGGGTAACCTCGCCGTACTTCTCGTAGGCGGCTACGGCCTTGTGCTCGGCGCCGTGGTAGCGGCCCACCGGGGAGAGCTTCATCCCGGCGAAGAAGAGTAGGAGGACCGGCAGTATCGGGACCGCGGCGAAAAAGGAGAAGAGGGCGCCCGTGGTGCCCCCGCCCCCGCCGCCGAACTCCATCAGGCGCACGAAGAGCCAGAGCCCGGCCATCGTGGCGGCAAAGAAGACGAGGGTCCAGAAGGAGCCTCCAACCTGTATCAGGAGCCTCGTCCAGAGGAAGATCGAGCGGAGTATCGGCAGCCGGGAGAGGCGCAGCGCCAGCGGGTTCTCTATCCTGGGGATGCTCGACGGCTCGACCTTTACGTGGATCTCGCCCCCCTTGCGGTACGCGACGCTCATGTAGTTCGGACCGAAGAGGTCGAGCCCATCCCAGCGGGCCATCCCACCCAACTGCAGGCGTTCTTCTTTCACCGCGTCTCCGGCCACTCGACTCCTTCTTGCCTTGTTACCTGCGCAGAATTAGAGGCACAGAGGTTAACACGCGCCGGGCCATACCCTACGTTTCCCGGCGGACGAGGCGCAGGAGCCCGTCCTCGTTCCTGAGCTCGCGGTCCCCCAAAAAGCTGGTGGTCACGCCGCCGCGGCGGAACTCCTCGTCCTCCAGGATGGCGAGGTGGAGGGGGATGGTCGTCTCGGGGCCCGAGACGGCGAACTCGTCGAGGGCGCGCAGGCCGCGCCGGACTGCCGCGTCGCGGTCGCGGGCGTGGACGATCAGCTTGGCCAGCAGCGAGTCGTAGTTGGGCGGCACCCGGTAGCCCGCGTAGAGGTGCGAGTCGACGCGGACCCCCGGGCCCCCCGGCGGGTTGTAGAACTCCACGGGGCCGGCCTGGGGCAGGAAGTTGCGGCGGGGGTCTTCTGCGTTGATCCTGAACTCCATAGCGTGCCCTTCGGCCACGAGCGCCGAGGCCGGGATGTCGAGCGCCTCGCCCGAGGCCACCTTGAGCTGCTCCCCCACGAGGTCGACCCCGCTCACCATCTCCGTGACAGGGTGCTCGACCTGCAGCCTCGTGTTCATCTCGATAAAGAAGAACTCGCCCTCGTGGACGACGAACTCGACCGTCCCGGCCCCCTCGTAGCCTATGGAGCCGACGAGGCGCGACGCGGCGTCCAGGAGGCCGTCGCGTACCCCTTCCGGGAGGGCCGGGGCGGGGGACTCCTCTAGGAGCTTCTGGTAGCGCCGCTGGATGGAGCAGTCCCTCTCGGGGAAGGCCACCGTCCTGCCCGAGGAGTCGGAGAGGACCTGCACCTCGACGTGCCTGAGACGCTCCAGGAAGCGCTCCACGTAGACCGCCCCGTCGCCGAAGCTTGCCCCCGCCTCCCGGCTCGCGGAGAGGAAGGCGTTCTCGACCCCGGCCTCGCTCTCGACGACGCGCATCCCCTTGCCGCCGCCCCCCGAGCTCGCCTTGATGACCAGCGGGTAGCCGACCTCGGCGCCGACCCGCTTCACCTCAGCGGCGCTCCCGCACACGCCGTCTGAGCCTGGCGTGATCGGGACGCCCGCCTCCCTGGCCGCGTCGCGGGCAGCTGCCTTGTCCCCCATCATCGAGATTATCCTCGAAGAGGGGCCCACGAGCTTCAGGCCCACGCGCTCCAGGATCTCCGCGAAGCGGGCGTTCTCGGCAAGAAAGCCGTAGCCGGGGTGGACGGCCTCGGCGCCGGTAAGCTCGGCGGCCGAGATGATCGCGGGCACGTTCAGGTAGCTCTGGGAAGCGGGCGCCGGCCCTATGCATACCGACTCGTCCGCAAGCTCGTGGTGCAGGGAGTCCCTGTCTGCCGTGGAGTAGACGGCCACGCTCCTGATACCGAGCTCGCGGCAGGCGCGGATGATCCGGAGCGCGATCTCCCCGCGGTTCGCCACGAGGACCTTGCCGATCACCTGGCGCCCGCCGATCCGGCGACGGATGTGCCCCAGCCCGGCCTCCCGCGGGGGCGCCGCGTGGGGGCCCCTTCCGGTTTCGGCGGGGCCAACGCCCTAGGCCTCGGGTCGGAGGCGGAAGAGCGGCTGGTCGTACTCGACGCCGCCGGAGTTCTCGGCCAGGACCTCGACGACCTCGCCGGGGACGTCGGAGACGATCTCGTTCATCATCTTCATCGCCTCGACGATGCAAAGTACCTGCCCGGCTTCGACGGTGTCCCCCACCTCCACGTAGGCCTCTTCGCCAGGGGCGGGAGCCCGGTAGAACGTGCCAACCAGCGGCGAGCGGACCGCGTGCAGGCCGTTCGTCTCGGACACGACCTCGACGGGTTCCGGGACCGGGGCGCCCCCGGCCGGGAGCGGCAGGGCGGCCGGGGGGGCCTCTGGCATCGCCTTGACCGAGATCACCGTCTCGCCCCGCCTTACCCGGATCTCGCCTACCCCGCTCTCGCGCAGCAACTCGACGACCTTCTCGACCTGATCCAGGGGCAGAGGGTCCTGCCGGTTCTCTTCTTCGTTGCGCATAGCCCGGGATTCTACACCTGACGCCGTGGGAAAACCCGGCCCCGGTTGTACAATCCGCGCAGTCCGATGATGGAGCCCACGAAGAGCATCAACGTCCTCGACCCAAGGGTCGCCCAGCAGGTCGCCGCGGGCGAGGTCGTCGACCGCCCGGCCTCCGTGGTCAAGGAGCTCGTGGAGAACTCCCTGGACGCCGGGGCCTCCCGCGTGGAGGTCGAGCTCGGGGAAGGCGGCACCTCCAGGATCCTGATCCGGGACGACGGCGCTGGCATGCCCCCCGAGGACGCCCGCCTCTCGGTCCTGCGCCACGCCACAAGCAAGATCCACAAGGTCGAGGACATCGAGACGGTAACCACTTTAGGCTTCCGCGGCGAGGCCCTGCCCTCGATCGCGAGCGTCTCCTCTTTCTGCCTGACCACCTCCACGGGCGAGGGGGTCGCGACGAAGGTCGCGGTGGAGGGCGGCGCCCCCCCGGAGGTCTCAGCCGCCTCCCACCCGAAGGGCACCACGGTCCTGGTCGACCGCCTCTTCTACAACGTCCCGGCCCGCAGGGCCTTCCTCAAGGGCCCGCGGGCCGAGAGGTCGGCCATAGTGGAGACCGTAACCCACGTCGCGGTCGCCCACCCGGAAGTGGCCTTCCGCCTGACGGAGGCCGGGCGGGACTACCTCTCCCTGCCGGGGGCCGGCGGCCTTCTCGAGCGGCTCGCCCAGATCCACGGCGTCGCCAAGGCCCGGGCGCTCCGCGAGGTCGCCTACGAGTCGGGGGCGTTCAAGATCTCGGGCTACGCAGCACTTCCGAGCCTCACCGAGGGCGGCCGCTCATGCCAGACGATCTCGGTCAACGGCCGCTTCGTGAGGGCGGAGAACCTTCACAGGGGCCTTGACAACGCCTACAGGGCGACGGTTCCCTCGGGCCGCTACCCGCCTGCCGCCGTCGAGATCACGGCCGACCCCCGCCGCGTGGACGTGAACGTCCACCCCACGAAGCAGGTGGTCCGCTTCTCGGAGGAACGCGCCGCCCGCGAGGCCCTCACGGCCGCCGTCCGGAACGCCATAGAGTGGCGCCCGCCGGCCCCGACCGCCACCCCCCGCGCCACGGAGCGAGCCTTCACCCAGGACCGCTTCTCCGTGCCCCCGGCACGCGGGGGCTCTTTCGCCAGCGAAGGCGGGCCCGTCTACCCGGCCGCCCCGCCGAGGGACCTGCGGGAGGTCCGCGAGCGCCTCGCCGAGGCCTCGCGACCGATTACCGAGGAGACCGTGGCCGAGGAGCGCCCCCCATACGGCGAGTTGCCGGAGCGGGGGGCGCTGCCGCCACTCGAAGACCTGCGGGTCATAGGCCAGCTCGCGGCCGGCTATATCCTCGTCGAGGAGCCGGAATCCCTGTGGGTGGTGGACCAACACGTGGCCCACGAGCGGGCCATCCTGGATGGCCTCAACGACTCGGACAGCCCGGCTACCGTGCAGAGTCTGCTCGTCCCCGAGGTAGTGGAGCTCTCCCCGGGCGACGCGGAGCTAGCGGCCGCGAACCTCGAGGAGCTAGGCGTCTACGGCTTCGAGGTCGAGCCCTTCGGCCCCCGCTCCGTGCGCGTGACCGCCGTCATCTCCACGCTCGCGGACAGGGACGTGGCCGGCGCCTTCAAGGACGCGCTCTCGGCCATCAAGGGCTCCGACCCGGGCCACCGCCGCGAGGACCGCATCCTGGCGACCATCGCCTGCCACTCGGCCGTCAAGATGGGCGACAGGCTCTCCCAGGCGGAGATGGAGAAGCTGATACACGACTGGCTCACCTGCCGCCTCCCTGCGACCTGCCCCCACGGCCGCTCCATCTGCTTCCGCTTAGGCCTAAACGAGGTAGCCCGCAAGCTCGACCGCCACTAGGCGCGAGTTTGCGCACCTGTCGGAGATACTCTCGGCCCGCGCCCCCAACGCGTTTGCCGTATAACTAGCGCCTGCGGTGCGGGCACGGGAGGGAATCTGCGCGGAACCAGGGACATACTGCTAGGGGTGCTTGCCGTCGCGGCGGCGGCCTCGACGTGGGGGACGCTCGGGATCTTCTCGAAGATGCTCTACGCGGATGGCGTCTCTTTCGAGGCGCTGGTGGCGTTCAGGGCCGGGGTCGGGTGGCTCACCGTGATGGCCTTCCTGCTGGCGACCGGAGGGGCGAGGAGGCTAAGGGTTTCGCGGCGGGATCTCGCGTTCCTGGTGCCGCTTGGCCTCGTCGGGATCGGGCTCTTCTACCTCTTCTACTTCTTCACGGTCCGCGAGAGCGCCGTCGGGACGGCCGCGGTCCTGCTCTACAGCTCCCCGGCGTTCGTGGTGCTGCTCGCCTGGCTGTTTCTCGACGAGGGGCTCGGACCGGCCAAGCTGGTCTCGCTCGGGCTCACCATCGGCGGGGTGGTCCTCGTCGCGGGGGCTTACGACCCGGCGAACCTGGAGGTAACGCCCGCCGTGCTGGCGACAGGCCTGCTCGCGGGGCTCACCTACGGCCTGTACTCGATCTTCGGCCGCCCCGTGGCCGGGCGGCTGGGGCCGGCCGTGATCCTCTCCTACGCCCTCTTTTTCGGCGGGGCGTTGCTCTTCCTGGCCGCCATCCCCACGCTCGATACCCTGGCAGGTCTGCCCTTCATCTCTTACGCGGTGCTCCTTATGCTAGCTGTAGTGCACACGACGCTTGCGTTCGCGCTCTATACCTTCGGGCTGGGACGCCTGGGGGCGGGGCGGGCGGCGATCGTGGCTACGGTCGAGCCTGTGGTGGCCGGCGCCCTCGGGACGTTCCTGCTCGGCGAGGATCTCACCGTCCCAAAGGTGGTCGGGGCCGCCCTCGTGGTCTTCGGGGCGGTGCTGGCCCAGGTGAGGTTCGGGAAAAAGGTCCAAACACAGAAGACGCCGTAAAGCGCCGGAGGATACAGAGGGCCGCGGAAAAACCCTCGTGGCCCCCCACGGCCAAAGCGGGTACTATGTTGCCCCACGCAGAGATACGTTTACCGCGAAGGATCCGCATGGTTCGCGCAACCCCGTACGGTAGAGGCCGCGGGAGAGGCGTGGGAGAAGACCCCCGGGAAGCGGGGCCGGGAGGCTTCCTGGTTCCGACGGACAGAGGAGGAGCGGCGTGCCGATAGAGTTCAAGGGTGGTGGTTCGGGCTACTCCTTGGGGGTCGAGGAGGAGCTCCACATCGTGGACGCCACGACCGGGGAGCTCGTGCCGAAGATAGAGGACGTGATGGCCAGGCTCCCTAAGGGGCTGGCCGAGTTCGTCTCCTACGAGCTCTTCCAGTCCGTGCTCGAGATAAAGACCCCGCCATGCGCCACCGCCGCCGACGCGGAGAAGCACCTGCGCGAGCTCAGGGGACGCGTGGGGTCTTGGGCCGCAGCCTGCGGCGCCTCGCTCGCCTCGGCCGGGACCCACCCCTTCAGCCGCTACCGCGACCAGAAGGTCACCGAGCAGGAACGCTACGTCAAGGTAATAGAGACCCTGCGCTGGGTGGCAGAAAGGGAGGTGATCTTCGGCCAGCACGTCCACGTCGCCGTGCCGGACGAAGAGAAGGTGATCGAGGCCCACAACCGCCTCTCGGAGCAGGCCCCGCTCCTCCTCGCCCTCTCGGCCAACTCCCCCTTCTGGCAGAACTTCGACACGGGCTTCGAGTCGTGCCGGGTCAAGATCTTCGAGACCTTCCCGCGCGCCGGCCTCCCCCCGGCCTTCCCTGACTGGGAGTCCTTCGAGGGGTACGTTGACCTCATGGTCCGCTCGGGCGCCATGGACGACTACACCTACTGCTGGTGGGACGTCCGCCCGCACCCGAACATAGGGACCATAGAGCTCCGCATCCTCGACGCCCAGACGAACCTCAAGTCCACCACGGCCCTTACTGCCCTAACCCAGTGCGTCGTCGCCAGCGCCCTCGAGGACTCAGAACCCCGGGGCCCATACAATAAGGACCTCGCGGAGGAGAACAGGTGGCGGGCCTCCCGCCACGGCATGGACGCCAGCTTCTACGACGCTATCGGGGACACGACCGTCCCCGCCAGGGAGATAGCCCGCGACCTCGTGGAGAGGCTCACCCCCCACGCCCAGGATCTCGGCTGCGAGGCCGAGTTGGAGGGCGTGCTCGAGATAGTCGAGGGCGGCACCGGCAGCCAGCGCCAGCGAGAGGTCTACGAGAACAGCGGCGCCTTTCTCGACGTGGTCGCGTTCCTTATAGAGGGGACGAGGCCGGCGCTCGCCGAGGAGCAGAGCTGAAGACGCTGTCAGCTTTCAGCGATCAGCTCTCAGCATTCCGGCCTTCTGTTCTTGCGTCTATCGCGTACCAGACCACGTCCTCGTCTCTCCAGCGGGTCTCGCCGCGTGGGGTGAGCCCGGCCTTCATCGCGACGCGCCGCGAGGCCGCGTTTCCGAGTTGGATGATGCTGATGATGCGCTCCAGCCCAAGCGCCTCGAACCCGTAACCTACGCTGGCTCTCGCCGCCTCCGTCGCGAGGCCGCGTCCCCAGAACTCGCGCCCGAGCCTCCACCCGACCTCGGTCTTGTGTTCGCCCTCGGCCCAGTCCTCCTGGTGGGCGAGGCCGGCGAAGCCGACGAAAGCGCCGCTACCCCTCTCCTCCAGCGCCCACAGCCCGAACCCCCGCCCGTCCCAGTGGCGCGCGAAGTGCGAGACCTGCTCCCCGCTCCGCTCCCGCGTGAGCGTCGAGCCATCCCCTATAAACCGCATGACCTCGGGGTCGGCGCACATGCGGGCGTAAGGTTCGATGTCTTCGTCCCGCCACCCGCGCAAAAAGAGCCTCTCCGTCTCGATATAGATCATTGCCGACAAGCCGAAATGCTGGCCGGATGAAAGACTACTCGAACCCCAGGCTCCAGGCCCGGTCGAGGTCGTAGTTCGAGTAGGCGCGGAAGGCTACCATGGTCTCGGTGCGGGCGACGCCGGGGACTTGGGCGAGCTTCTCCGGGACGATGTCTGCGAGGCTCTCGAAGTCGGGGATGCGGACCATGACCACGAGGTCGTAGGGGCCAGTGACGGAGTAGGCCTCGGTGACGCCTTCCACGGCGAGCATAGCCTGGGCCGCCTCCTGGACCCGCTCCCCCTCGGTCGTGACGAGCACGATGGCAGTTACCATGAGCCTCCTCCCTACAAACCGAACGTGATCGAGCCGTCGAGGGTGTTGTTGTCCAGGGTCTTCTCGTACTTGACCGGCCCGGCCTCGACGGTGGCCTCTACCTCTTCGTCCAGGGCGCCCGGGATAAAGCCCCCTATCTCGACGGTAGCCGTCCCCTTGGGCTCTATGCGGGCCACCGTAGCGTTTTTGGACTGTCGCTCGGCGTCCGTGTTCAGGACGACCTCGACGTCCACGGCGGACTCTGGCACCTCGCCGCCGTTGGCGACGGTGACGGCGAAGCTTGCCTCGTCGTCGCCCGTGAGCACGACGTTCCCGCCTGGGGGCAGCGGTTGTCCTGCGACGGTCACGCCGTCTATCTCGACGCCGTGGACGGCGCTCGGGTCGCCGCGGGCCGTGCCGGCCGAGGAGGCGGTATCGAAGCCGATCTCGCGGTAATCCATGAAGGGCTGGGGCTCCTCGAGGTAGCCGCCGTCGCCCGTCTGGCCGGCCTGCTCCAGGGAGTCCCTGACCGCCGGGACGTAGTGGTTGGCGATGATGGAGTCGCTGGTCCTGAAGTCCTCAACGGCGGTTGCCAGGGCGTCGCCGAAGCCGTTGCCGCTCCCGCCGACCGCCGAGGAGAGGCTCTCGGTAGCCTCCTTGCGGATGCCTAAAGCCGAGATCAGGTACGGCTGGTCGTCCTCGAACTCGGGAGGAATCTCGTCGTTCTGAAGCGCCTGCGTGTAGAGCCTGTCCGAGAGGTTCGCGACCCTCCCCAACGCCTCCTCGTCCACCATGCCGGGATCGCCGCCTGAGCTTTTCAGGATCCCCTGCAGCTCGTTCCTGCCGGCGTTCGAGGAGTCGGTGAGGACGCTGTCCGCGCCCGTGACGTACTTGCGTACCTGGGTCGATTCCTGCGTGGCGACGCAGCCGCGGGCCACGAAAAAGATGAAGCCGAAGGCCAAAACGAGGATAAGCAGGGAGCCCAGGAGCGTGATCCAGGCCGGCAGCGTCCGGCCGCCGCGCTTGTTCGGCTGGCTCCTGGGGCGTCCGGAGGGTCTCTGGGAGGGCCTCCTTCGGCGGGACTTCGGGGGGGCCCTGTGGGATCTACGCTCTATACGTACACCTCGTCGAGACTGGGTGGGCGAGGGGGGACTCGAACCCCCACGTCCTTTCGGACACTAGACCCTGAACCTAGCGCGTCTACCAATTCCGCCACTCGCCCGCAGACCCTTTCGGGACACGTCCTGGACCCCGGGGATTGTACCAGGGAAAGGCCGCGGGTTTCAGGTCTCCTCCTTCGGAGGCTTCAGGTTTTGAGGTTCGAGGTCTCCAGGGAGGACGCGCGAGACCACAACCCGAATCGCGGCCTCAGGGCCTAGAACCCAAGACCCCGAACCTTGTGCCTGTAGCCCGATGCCTAAAACATATACAATGCCCCAAGCGTGACCGAGACCCGCTACATCGAGGGACAGGGACGTTACGCGCTGGCGGAGATGATCGGGCGCGGCGGTTTCGCGACCGTCTGGAGGGCCAGGACGCTCACCGGCATGGCCCGAAACCGGGACGTCGCCGTGAAGATCATCCCCGTCTACAACGCCGGCGAACGCTCCCGCGCGCTGCGCGAGGGCCAGATCGCAGAAGGCCTCAAGCACAACAACATCGTCCGCACGCTAGAGGTCATCCCCGGCGACCATGAGGTCTTCCTCGTGACGGAGTACGTCGCCGGCCTCCCGCTCGACGAGGCGGGCCGCCACTACGACAGCAGGGAGCTGGTGGACGCCCTCACCCAGATCTTGGAGGCCCTGGTCTACGCCCACGGCGAGGGCATCATCCACCGCGACATTAAGCCGCAGAACGCCCTGGTCGACGACCGGGGCCGCGTGAAGCTAACGGACTTCGGGGTCGCCTTCAGGGCGGGCGACACGCGCCTTACCCGTGTGGGCTTCGCCGTCGGCACCCCCGGCTACATAGCGCCGGAGATACTGGACGGCGCGGACCCGACGGCGCTCACGGACATCTACGCCGTGGGCGCCACGGCGAGGACCCTGCTAGCCCACCAGCCCCACGAGCCGCCCCGGCGCCTCAAGGAGTTCGTGGACAGGGCCACCTCCCCCAACCCGGCCCACCGCCCGCAGAGCGCCTGGGCCGCCCTCAAGCTCCTTACCGGGCGCCGGGCGCCCGCGGCCGCCGGAGGCCTCTCCAAGACGTCGAGCAAGACCGTCAAGATCTCCGACGGCGCCAGGGACGGCGCGCTGCGCATCCTCAACGGGCTCACGGCCGGGTGGCTCGGGTACATGCTGGGGGCTCCGTTGGTGGAGGGGGCGCAAGCCCTGGGCATAGCGGCGGGCCTCGGGGTCCTGGCGTACCTGCTGCCGCGCCTGGGTGCCCTCGGCGTGATCGTGGCGCTCGTGGTCGCCCTCCTCCGGAACAACGCCAGCCTGGGGCTGACGGTCCTCGTGCCGGCGCTCGGCGGCCTCTGGGTCGGGGGCGCGGGCTCGGCTAACGCCGACGTCAGGAGGCTTCCGCTTGGGCCCTTGCTCGCCGTGCTGGTGACGCTCTTTGCGGGCCTCGGGGCTGGGCTGCCGCTCCTCTTCGGGGCGCTCATGCGCCCGGTGGGCGCGGTCGTCTCGGCGACGGCCGGCGCGATAAGCATGATCTGCTACGAGTTGACCGTTAGGGACGGCGCCTTCGCCAACGGCCCGTCTTCGACGATACCGTACCTCGGGGCGAAGTTCTACACGGTCCCGACGCGGCTGGGGGTGGAGCAGGTGTGGGAGCGGGCTGGCCTGATCCTGCAGGCATACCCGATGCTGCCGTTCTTCGTCCTGCTGTGGGCGGGGATGGCGCTCGTCGTCTCGCTTGCTGAGTGGTCGGGGCGGTGGGTCCTCGGGCTCGCGGCGGCCGTCGGGGGCGGCGCGGTAGGGTACGCGCTGCTCGTTTCCCAAAGGTCCCAGGGGGCGTTGACCGAGGCTCTGACTTCCCTGGCGCTCGCGGCTATAATATACGGGGTGTTAAGGTACCTCGTGTCGAGGGCGAGAGGGTAGGTTTCGTTGGGTTTCCTCAAGGGCATCGAGAAAAGGATGGAGTCCCTGGTTGAGGGCGTCTTCGGGCGGGCCTTCAGGCGCCAGATCCACCCCGTCGAGATCGCCAAGGGCCTCACCAAGCAGATGGACGAGGGCAGGATGGTCTCCATCTCCCGCACCTACGCCCCCAACGACTTTACCGTGCACCTCTCCCAGGAGGACGCGGAGTCCATAAGGGCCTACCAGGACTCTCTCAAAGACGAGCTGATCCAGTACGCCTCAACCCACGCCGAGAACAAGAGCTACCACCTGATGACCCCGCCGAAGATCCGCTTCGAGACGGAGGAGTCTTTACGCTTCGGCGAGTTCGGCGTGACCGCGAAGCTTACCGGCGGCGACGGCCCGCGCGAGAAGGGCGCCCCCCAGGACACCTCGGGCCAGACCCGCATCTTCAAGACGGAGGAGACGGGCGGCGAGGAACCCGAAGGCACGGCGGCGATCTCCGCGGACGAGGCAAGGCGCCACGGGCTGGCGCGGGAGATCGTGGAGGTAGTCCTCGAGGACGGCGGCTACCCGCTCGAGGGGGCGGGCCCATGGACCGTCGGGCGGTCCCAGGAGAACGACATCACCGTCAACGACCCGAACGTCTCCCGCAGGCACGCCAGGATCTCGCGCGCCGACGACGGCTTCGTGGTCGAGGACCTAGGATCGACCAACGGTACCCTTCTCGACGGCGCCCCGATAGACCGGGAGCGCATAGAGGGCGGGGACGAACTGACCTTCGGCCAGACGGCCGCCCGGTTCGTGCGCCGCATAGACGTACCCGGTGGGACCCCGCGGGGCGGGAGGCCCTCACCGAGCAGGAGACGCTAGCCCGTGCTCGAGCTGCAGGTGCCGCTGCTGGCGGCAAAGGCGCTGCTCTTGTTGCTGCTCTTCGCCTTTATCTACGCCGTGATGCGCCGGGGCATAGGCGACCTGCGCAAGGTCCCGGACGATGAGCCGTACGTGCCCGGCCGCGAGCCGAGGCGCGAGGCCTCGTCCAAGGCAAACGGACGCCGCGCCTACGCCCCACGCCCGACGGGCACCCCGGAGCTCGTCGTCGAGGACTCGGACATCCTGGCGCCCGAGACGAGGTTCGACCTGAAGGACGGCGCCACGAGCGTGGGCCGCTCCTCGACGAGCGACGTGGTCCTCAAGAGCGACGACTACGCCTCGGGGCGCCACGCCCAGCTCACCCGCCACGGCGGCCTACTGTACGTCGAGGACCTGGGGTCAACCAACGGCACCTTCGTCAACGGCCGCAAGACCGTGGGGGCCACGCCCGTGAGGAACGGGGACAACGTCCGCATCGGGTCCACCACCTTCCGGTACGAGGAGTAGTTTTGCCGCTCCTCGAGCTTCAGCCCTTCGGCGCCACCGACCCCGGCAAGGTCCGCCAGAACAACGAGGACGCGCTGCTCGTGGGCGACGGCGGGGACGAGACGCTCTTCGTCGTCGCCGACGGGGTGGGGGGCTTCGAGGCCGGGGAGGTGGCCAGCTCCATCGCCATAGACGTGCTGCGCGGCCTCGGCCCCGACGACTCCTTCGAGGAGGCGATAGGCGAGGCCAACCGCCGCATCCTGGCCGCAGGCCGGGGGGACGACAGGCTCTCGGGCATGAGCACGACGGTGGTGGCGGCCCGCTTCGGGGGGACGAGGCGTGAGCCGATCGTCGAGGTGGCCCACGTCGGGGACTCGCGGGCCTACCTCTTCAGGGGCGGCGAGCTGAAGCCCGTAACGGAGGACCACTCCCTGGTCGCTGAGCTCGTGCGCAGCGGCGACCTTACGCCCGACCAGGCCTTCGAGCACCCGCAGAAGAACCTAATAACCCGCGCTTTGGGCACCGAGGACGGGGTGGCGGTGGACACGGCCGTCCTCCCGGTCGAGGTCGGGGACCGCTTCGTTCTCTGCTCAGACGGCCTCACGGACATGGTGCGGGAAGAAGGGATGAAGGAGATCCTGGCCCGCCACCCCGAAGACCCGGAGGGCGCCGTCCGCGAACTGCTCTTCGCGGCCCTTGAGGCAGGCGGCAACGACAACATCACCGTCGTCGTCGTGGACGTCAGGGAGCGCAAGGAGGAGCCGCGGGCGAGCGGCGCGGGTGCTAGGACCGAGGACCGCGCCGGGGGTACGGCCGAGATGCCGAGCCTAGGGCCGCCGCCTGGGACGCCGCGGGAGAGGACGGAGGCCAGGTCCCCTTCGGCCGGGGCGGCGCGGCGGCGAACGAGGCCACCCAAGCGCCCCAAGCGGCGCCGCGGCGGGGTCGCGAAGTTCCTCGGCGGGCTCGTGCGGGGCCTGGCCGTGGTGCTCGTCGTCCTCGTGGCCCTCGTTCCGGCATACCTGTGGGGTTCCAGCCGCTACTACTTCGCCTTCGAGGACGGCGAGGTGGTCGCCTACAGGGGCCTGCCGTACGCGCCCCTCGGGGTCGAGCTCAACCAGGAGTGGCGCAGGCCCGGGCTCAGGGAGTCCGAGATCAAGGAGCCCTACGAGCAGCCCATAGAGACCCACAAGCTCTACACCAAGGGGGACGCCGAGAAGGTCCTCGGGGATATGGGCAAGTAGGGTGGGACGTTCGTGACCCAGCGCGCCGCCACGCCCATGATCCTCGCGCTGCTAATCACCACCCTGGGCTTCGCCACCCTAATCTTCGCCCAGGGCGCGACCAGCCCGCCCCTCATCTACGGCGCCTACTACGCTGGCACGCTCTTCGCGCTCTACCTCGGCGTAAGGCTCATGCTGCCGCACTCAGACGTGCTCCTCTTGCCGCTCGTGACGATGCTCACGGGGCTCGGGCTCGTCATGATCTTCCGCCTCACCTACAACGTGGATGGCAAGGAGGGCCTCACCATAACCCAGGCCGTCTGGATCCTTATCGGCTCGGGCACGATGTTCCTGCTCGTCCTCTTTTTCCGCAACTACCACCGCCTCTTCGACTACAAGTACCTGCTCGCCGCCGTCGCCGTCCTGCTCATCGCCTCGACGTTCACGCCTTTAGGCTACGAGGTGAACGGCGCCCGCCTGTGGGTGAGCCTCGGCCCCGTCGGCTTCCAGCCCTCCGAGTTCGCCCGCATCGCGCTCATCGTGTTCTTCGCGGGGTACCTGGCCGAGACGCGCGACCTCCTGGCGGCGACGAGCCGCACCATCCTCGGCGTCCAGATACCGGCCCTCAAGTACTTCGGGCCCGTGGCGCTCGTCTGGGCTGCCTCGCTGGGCCTCCTGGTCTTCGAGAAGGACCTCGGATCCAGCCTACTCTTCTTCGCCGTCCCGCTGCTGATGCTCTACGCGGCGACGGGCCGCACCGCCTACGTGCTGCTCGGCACGGTGCTCTTCTCCGTAGGGTCTTTCCTGGCGTTCCTGCTCTTCGACCACGTCAAGGTGCGGGTGCGGGCCTGGCTCGACCCGTGGGCCTACCCCGACACGGACGGGTTCCAGATCCTGCAGAGCATCTTCAACATCTCAGACGGGGGCCTGCTCGGCACGGGCCTCGGCGCCGGCTTCGCCCAGACCATCCCCGAGGTCGAGACGGACTTCGTCTTCTCGGCGGTGGCGAGCGAGCTCGGGCTCCTAGGGTCGAGCGCCGTCCTGCTCGCCTTCCTAGCGTTCGTCTACAGGGGGACGAAGATAGCCCTGCTCGCCGATGACGACGCCTCGAAGCTCCTCGCCTTCGGGCTCACGGCGATGTTCGCCATCCAGACCCTCGTCATCGTGGGCGGGGTGACCAAGGCTATACCGCTAACCGGGATCACGCTCCCCTTCGTCTCCTACGGGGGCTCCTCGGTGGTAGGCAACTTTATCCTCACGGGCCTCCTGCTGCTCATCTCGGAGCGGGCCGGGCGTCACGAAGAGGGGGGTGCTGGCCCCTGAACGCCCACCTCAGGCGCAGCTTCTACCTCTTCGCCCTCGGCTTCGTCGGGCTCGTCGCGATGATGGCCTACTGGCAGGTCTACTCCAGGGAGGCGCTCGCCAACCACCCCCAGAACGGCTTCCAGACCCAGAGGTCCATAGAGTCCCCGCGCGGCCTGATCCTGGCCGGCGACGGCGAGACGGTGCTGGCCAAGAGCGAGAAGCGCCAGGGCATCTCCGGCCCCATCTACGAGCGCGTCTACCCCGAGGGTGCGCCCTTCACCGGCGTCGTCGGGTACTGGAGCACCAGGTACGGCGCCACGGGCATCGAGATCGGCAACAACACCGACCTCTCGAGCGTCGCCGGAGACCCGGAGACCCTGGACGAGCT
Source organism: Rubrobacter sp. (assembly GCA_035264945.1). GTDB lineage: Bacteria > Actinomycetota > Rubrobacteria > Rubrobacterales > Rubrobacteraceae > Rubrobacter_D. The sequence goes on along the minus strand of DATFPF010000118.1, from coordinate 36,285 downwards.
CATAAACCGCGCCACCGGCGGCCCCCAGCGCGGCAACGACGTGGTCCTTACCCTCGACCCGGAGCTCCAGCGCCAGGCCTACGAGTCGCTCGCCGCGAGCCCCACGGGCAGGGGATCGGCGATGGCCATAGACCCGAAGACCGGCGAGGTACTCGCGCTCGCCACCTACCCCTCCTTCGACGACAACAACATCGACGAGACCCTGCCGGAGCTCTCCCAGGACCCGGACGCCCCCCTCATCAACCGGGCGACGCAGAGCCTCTACCCGCCGGGGTCCACGTTCAAGGTGATAACGTCGGCCGCCGCGCTCAAGGCCGGGGTGCGGCCCACGGACGAGTTCTTCGACCCGGGCTCGCTTGAGACGCCGGGCTACACGGTCACCAACTACCAGGGCAGGGATTACGGGAGGCTTACGTTCGCCGAGGCGCTGGCTTTCTCGGTGAACGTGATCTTCGCCAAGATCGCCATAAACGAGATAGGGCCCCAGCTCCTCTACGACACGGCCACGGACTTCGGCTTCGGCGACCCGTACGACGACTTCTCGATCCCCGTCTCCGGCAGCGACCTCGGGTACCCGGTCGACCAGTGGGTGGAGGGGAACACGGCCCAGATAAGCTTCGGCCAGGACAGGGTCTCTTCGAACGTCTTCGAGATGGGCCTCGTGGCCGCTACGGTCGCCAACGGCGGCGACATGATGGACCCCCGCATCGTAAAGGAGGTCCGCTCCCCGGACGGCATAATCCTTGACAGGCCGAGCCCCACGGTGCGCAACGAGGTGATCGACGCTGCCACCGCAGGCACCCTGAACCAGCTGATGCAGGGCGTCATCACCACGGGGCAGCTAACGGACGCGGAGGTGCCCGGCGTCAAGGTGGCGGGCAAGACCGGGACGGCGGAGGACCCGCCGCGCGAGCCCCACTCCTGGTTCGTCTCCTTCGCCCCGGCGGACGACCCCGAGATTGCCGTCGCCGTCATGGTCGAGAACGGCGGCGTCATCGACGAGAACGGCGACGCCGCGACCCCGGCCATACCCATAGCCCAGGACCTTATGGAGACCTACCTGAGAGACGGGGGCGCGTAAAGATATAATGGGAGGCAAGTGCAGCAGCTCGTAGACAACCGCTACCGTCTGCGCCAGCCGCTCGGAAGCGGCGGCATGGCCGACGTCTTCCTGGCCCACGACGACATCCTGGACAGGGACGTGGCCCTCAAGGTGATGAGCGGCCGGTACGCCGGGGACGACGAGTTCGTCGAGCGCTTCAGGCGCGAGGCCCAGAGCGCCGCGGCCCTCTCCCACCCGAACATCGTCTCGATCTTCGACAGGGGAGAGGCCGACGACGGGACGTACTACATCGCCATGGAGTACCTCCCCGGCGGCACCCTGAAGGACCGCATCCTGAAGCGGGGGGCACTTCCCCCGCGGACGGCGGCCGCGGTGGCGCTCCAGATCGCCGAGGCCCTGCGGGCGGCGCACGAGCGCGACGTGGTCCACCGCGACATCAAGCCGCACAACATCCTGATCACGGGCTCAGGCGACGTCAAGGTGACGGACTTCGGCATCGCGAGGGCGGCCTCGTCCTCGACGATGACCCGCACGGGCCACATCCTCGGCACGGCCCACTACATCTCCCCGGAGCAGGCGATGGGCGAGCCGGTCGGCCCGTCGAGCGACCTCTACTCCCTTGGCGTCGTCCTCTACGAGATGCTCACGGGCGAGATGCCCTTCGACGCGGACACGCCCCTGGGCATCGCGATGAAGCACGTGAACGGCCACCTCGTCCCGCCGCAGGTGCTTGACCCCGAGATCCCCGACGGCGTAAACGCCGTTACGGTGAGGCTCCTCGCGAAGGACCCCGCGGACCGCTACGCGAGCGACGACGAGCTTATAGAGGACCTGGAGAGGGTCGTGGCCGGCCTCGACCCTTCGGGCGCGACGACGGAGATGGCGACGAACGTCCTGCCGGCGGCGACGACCCGCCTCGCCACCACGCCCCCTCCCCCGCCCCAGGGCGTCAGCCCGAACAAGAAGAGGCGGCGGGCCGCTCCGTTCTTCCTGGCGCTCCTCGCGCTCGTGCTGCTCGGCCTACTCGCGTGGGCTGGGTACGCCTTGCTCGGGGGCCAGCCCGAAGATCCCAAGCCCGCGATGATCTCAGTCCCGAGCCTCGTCGGCATGGACGTGGACGAGGCGGACGACAAGTTCGGGGACGACTTCAAGATCGAGACGACGTCCGAGGTAGAAGGGGAGAAGCCCGTCGGGACGATCCTGAGCCAGGACCCGGAAGACGGGGAGGCCAGGGAGGGCTCGACCATCTCCGTGGGGGTGGTTGACACCCAGGTGGCCGACGTGCCCGGCGTCGTCGGCGAGCGCCGCAACGCGGCCGAGGATGCCGTAAGGGCGGCGGGCTTCGATGTCTCCACCGACGAGCGGGAGAGCTCCTTCGAGGACGAGGGCAGGGTCCTGGCCCAGGACCCGGGTGGCGGGGAGAGCGTCGAGAGGGGTTCCGACGTCACAATAACCGTCGGGACCGGGCCCGACTCCGTGGACGTGCCGGACGTGGTCGGGGTCAGCCCGGCCCAGGCTGGCCGGATCCTCGATGGGGCCGGCCTCGTGCTGGGGGACACGGTCGAGGACTACAGCGAGACCGTGCCCGAGGGCTCCATCATCTCCCAGGACCCAGGCGAGGGCGAGGGCCTCAAGCCAGGCGAGGCGGTGGGCGTGACGGTGAGCCTCGGCGTCGAGCAGGTCGAGGTCCCCGAGGTCTACGGCGTAAGCGTGGAGGCGGCCCAGGCCCGCCTGAGCGGCGTCGGCATCAACTCCAACCCGATAGAGGTGGCCGGCGACGAGGCCGCGGGCACGGCACTCTCAACTGAACCGGGCGTGGGCGCGCTCGTCGACCCGGGGAGCACGCTGCCCCTCTACTACAGCGCCGGCCCGCCCGAGCCCACGATAGCCTCCCCCGAGCCCGACGCGTCCGCCCCGCCCGAGGCCGAGCAGGAGGAACCCGACGCGTCGGCCCCGCCGGATCAGGAACCGAACAACAACGGGGCCCAGAACAACAATAACAACAACCCCCCGCAGAACGACAACTCGCCGAACAACAACGGGGGACGAGGCGGAGGGCGGGAGAACCGTGGTGGTGGCGGTGGAGGGGGCAACGGTAACGGCAACGGCGGCGGGAACAACTAGAGCCCCGAACCCGGAACGTCCCGGGGCCGACCGCTTCTATGCCTCCCCGAGAAGCTCCCTGCGGACGTAGGCCTCTAGCGAGGGGGCTGGGACTTCGGCTGGCGGGTCCACGGCGACGAAGCTGTGGCGCCCTATGGCGTTGTCCGTGAGCCACTCTTCGCCGACCGTCTTGCCCCGTTCGGGGTCGTAGCCCGTCTCGAAGTAGGTCGCGCGGAGCCCGCCTTTGGGAAGCTCGACGACCAGGATCGGATATTTTCCGGGCGAGTTCGCGCGGACTTTCACCGTGTCTTTCGAGGTTTCGCTCATTGCTGGAGTCTATACGACGATCGGGCGCAAGAGAAGCGGGCGGGGTTGGGCAACCCCCATGATAAAATCTGAAACTATGAAGACTCCTTATGACATTACTATTCGCGGAGGGAGTTCTTGTGTCAGATCCCAAACCCAAAGACGAAGAAATTGAGGCAAGAGGCTCGGAGGGGGACGCCGGTGAGTCCCCACTAGACAGGCGACCTCCCGAAGACCTGCCTGAGGAGCTGGTGATGGGCCGCCTCGGCCGGCTCGACACCCGGCGGGCGCTGGCGGAGCTATGCAAGAGCGTGCCCGGCCTCGACGAGGTCCTTCTGCCCCGGGGCATCCGGGCCGACGCCCTCACGCGCAAGTCGGGCGGGGGGGCGGCCCTGCTGCGCGGCGTGGCGCGCCGCATCGGCCAGGACCCGGCGGCGTGGGGCGCCTTCAGGACGGCCGTGCAGGAGCAGATACCACCAGAGACCTTCGACGCGCTCGAGGACCTCTCCCCGGAGAACATAGAGGAGATGGCCGAGGCCCACACCACGGAGAGCCTCCTCCTGGCGGTGTTGACCGCCGATGAGGAGCAGGACCCCGCCGTCGTCGAGGCCCTCACGGATGCCTGGCTCGTGGAGAAGGGCGCCGCGCAGAAGAAGGCCTCCGAGGACGCCCATGTCCGGGACCTAGAGGCGGAGCTCGAGCGCCTCAAGGGCGAGAACGAGCGGCTCTCCTTCGCCTCGAGGGCGGCCAACGAGCGGGCCGCCGCGCTCGCCGAAGAGGTTGACGTGCTAACAGGCGAGCGCAGCGGGGCCTCGGAGCTCGTGCGGAAGGCCGAGGAGCAGGCCGCCTCGGCCCTGGACGCCAGGAGCCGCCTCGACGAGCGCATCGCCGAGCTCGAGAGGCGTGGCCAGCAACTGGAGCGGGCGCTCGAGGGAGAGCGGACCGCCTACTCCCGGGCCGCCGAGCGCGTGGACGAGCTGCACGAAGAGCTCGGGCGCGTGGCCGACGAGCGCGACCGCATAAAGAACGCGCTCCAGAACGCCCGCTTCACCGACAACGGCTTCGGCGAGCTGCTTGTGCGGGCCGTGAAGAACGAGGTGGGCGCCATGCCGGCCTCGCTCGACTCGGCCGCCCGGACGGCCCACCTCCTCGAGTTCATGGGCAAGGTACTTCAGGCCCAGTCCGACCTTCGCGCCCCGCGCGCCCAGGCAACCAAGCCGGCCGAGGAGGAGGCCGAAGACCCTGACCCCTCCCCGGCCCCGCCGGCGGAAGACCCGGCGGAACCGCCCGAGAACGGCACCCGGAACGGGGGCCGCGCGAGGCAGAGGCCGACGCTCTCGTTCAGGGCGCTAGGCGGGGCCGGGGAGGTGGGCGGCAGCAGCCACCTTCTCGACTTCGGGGCTACACGGGTGCTGGTGGACGCAGGCATCAAGCCTGACGGCAGGGGACCGGCGGCCCCCAACTTCGGGGCCATCGACAGGATAGACGCCGCCGTCATAACCCACGCCCACCTCGACCACTGCGGGGCCCTGCCCCTGCTCGTCAGGGACCGTCCGGGGTTGCCGATCTACTGCACCCCGCCGTCCGCGAAGCTCATAGTGAGCGCGCTAAACGACCACGCGGCGATGGGCGGCGGGCTGCCCGGCGGGGCCCCCATCCACGAGGTCAGGAAGAGGCTGGTGCCCGTGCCGTTCGGCAAGCCCCTGAAGATCGGGGACGCCACGGTGACGCTAACAGAGAGCGGGCACATCCTGGGCGCCGCGAGCGTGCTGTTCCGGTCGGGGCCCGCCACGGTCTTCCACACGGGGGACATCTGCATGGAGGACCACTTCTCGATCCCCTCCGCGCGTCTGCCCGACGTGAAGGACATAGACCTGCTCATCATGGAGGCGACGCTCGCCGACCAGAAGCCCCAGCCCTTCTCGGACTCGATAAGGACCATGGTCGAGACCATCAACGACACTACCCTGGAGCGGGGCGGGAGCGTGCTCATCCCGACGTACGCCCTCGGGCAGGCGCAGGAGATCATCCTCGGCCTCAAGCACTACGGCAAGGAGTACGGCCTTGATCGGGACGTCTTTATCTACGTGGACGGCTCCGTCGTGACGACCTCGGAGAGGCTCTACGCTGAGCAGCTCGGGTACATGAAACCATACCTGCAGCACAGCGACCCGCGCGAGATCTTCTTCTCTGACAACATAAGGGCCGTCTCGAACGACGACAAGGCCCGCGAGCGCATCCTCACTAACCCATGCGCCGTCATAGCCTCGCCTGTGACCATGCAGGGCGGGGCTAGCGCCTTCTACCGCCGCAGGCTCGAGGGGGACCCGAAGAACGCCGTAATACTTCCCTCTAACGCGGCGTCCTCCTACGGGGCGCACAGGGTCGAGGGCGAGGAGGAGCAGTGGCGGGTCGAGCGGGTGAGCTTCGCCGCCCACTGCACGCAGGACGAGCTGCTCGGCATAACCAAGAAGCTAAGCCCGCGCCAGATCATCCTGATCCACGGCTCCCGCCGCCGGATAAGCGACCTCGCCTTCCGCCTGGCCCCCGACCACAAGATCCACACCCCTACAGTCGGCGAGACCGTCCGCACCGTGCTGTAGTGGAGGGACGGGGGCTTCCGGAGGTCGTCGGGCTCCGGGATGCCAGGGGCGAACGACCGGAGAACGCGGCGGGCATAGGGCTCTTCTGGTACGAGCCCGAGGTGTGGGCGCTCCCCATCTCCCCAGCCGCCAGGGTGCTCTACGCGGGCCTCTGCTCTTTTCTGGCTCAGGGGGAGATCAACCGCAAGGACCTCCGCAACACGCTGAGGGACCACCCGGACGACGCCATCGCGGAGGCCATCGACGAGCTCGTGGGCGGCGGTCTGCTGGTCCCGGTCTCGGGGGGCAGCCAGCCCGCCTACGAGGTCCGTTCTGCGAGGGGGTTCGAAGGGGGTTAGCCGAGGGCGTTAGCCGGGGAGACGCAGCTCCGTGGGGGCCTCCTCCCCGCCCAGGTAGCGGGCCATATCGTAGCCGCGGGCGTCCGACCACCGCCGGCCCACGCCCCCTGTCGTCGCTGCCAGGTCTATGAGCCTGCCCAGGATCCTCAGGCAGAACCCGTCAACGACCTCGTCCGGGTCGTCCACCCTGCCCCTGGCCCTGGCCACGAAGACGCCCTTCGTCTTCCAGACCCCGTCGCGGTAGACGGCGAAGGTCTGGCAGGGGTCCTCGCCGACCGCCCGCGACCAGCCGAGCACGCGCCCGGAGTACCCGGAGGGGTCGAGGCTGTACCGGCTCAACTCCTCGTGCATGAGGTCCTCGTCGGCCTCGGCCGCCGCCCCCCCTACCACCCCGAACCCTACCCGCGCCTCGGCACCGGGCGTCAGGACGACGCCGAGCACGAAGAGCCCACCCGTGTGGGAGGTCTCGATCTCGAACCCCGCCTCCCGACCGAGCACGGCCGCGTGCTCGAACCCGCCGAAGAGCCGACCGGAGAACCGGCGCGTCACGTCCCCGACCTCCCGGGCGAGCCCCAGCGAGCGGTCGGCCTCGCCGCGGTAGCGCCGCAGGCGCGTCAGCGCGCTGTCCCTGAAGCCCAAGAGGGCCTAGTCCCTCGCCCAGGACCGGAGGACCCGGTCGGTGAGGCCGGGCAGGAGCGTCACACCGGCGACGAAGAGCCGGTCGGTTGGTGTGATGTACACGTCGCGCGGCCCGGTCTCCGCGGCGTCTGCTATCTTTTCCGCCACCCTCTCGGGCGCGACACCCTTAGGCCGCCAGCCCCGCTTCTCGTCCTTCGTCCGGCGGGAGTTGTCCCTGAAAGACGTCCTGGTCGTGCCCGGGTAGACACTCGTCACGGAGACGCCCCGCCCGGCCACCTCGACCCGCAAGGCGTCAGAGAGGGCGTTCAAGGCGAACTTCGTCGAGCAGTACCCGCCGACCTTCGGGATGGCGCGCTTGCCGACGACGGAGGAGACGTTGATGATGCGCCCCCCGCTCCCCATACGCGGGAGCGCCGCCTGCACGCAGTTCAGGGGGCCTATGGTGTTCACCTCGAAGACGTAGCGTAGGTCCTCCGCGCGCAACTCCGCGACGCGCCCCGAGAGCCCAAGCCCTGCGTTGTTCACGAGTACGTCGATGCGGCCGAACTCCTCCACGACCTGGGCGACCATCGCCTCCACCGAGCCCCGGTCGGCGACGTCCGTCTCTACGATCCGCACGCCGTAGGCCGCGGCCCTGCGGGCCAGGTCCTCCAGCTTCCCTACCGACCGGGCGGCGGCCACCACCGAGGCACCGCGCGAGGCGAGCTCCAGGACGGTTGCCTCGCCGATGCCGCTCGAGGCGCCGGTAACGACGGCGACCTTGCTTTCAAGGTTGCGCTCCATGGGGCGCTACCTTAGCCGGAAAATCGGGGGAAGGTTCGTAAGGACGCGCCTACCAGGAGGGGCGCCAGGGCGGGAAGACTGGGGGCTCTGGGTTCCTTACGGAGATGTCGTACAGCTCGCGGAAGACGGCAAGGATCTCCTCCTTGCGGCGCTCCTCGCGGGCGGTCAGCCTCTGCGACTCCTTAAGGTCCTCCAACCAGCGCAGGCTCCGTACCTTGCTGACCACTGCCCTCCGCCTTCCTTCTCTAACGCGCTCTCGGTCTTCCCGACCGGGGGACGTATAGTACCATCTCGCGGCCCTTTTCTAACCGGCAAATTTGGGCGGGCCGGCGCGGGTATACTGGCGCCCATGCAAGCAGCAAAGATACTCGTCGGGGTGACGGGCGGCATCGCCGCCTACAAGGCGCCGGGCGTGATCCGGCGCCTCAGGGAGAAGGGCCACGAGGTGAAGGTCATCGCCACCGAGGCCGCCTTCCGCTTCGTCCCGGAGGAGACGCTCGCGGTGGCCGCCGGGGAGCCCATCCACACGGACAAGACATGGTGGGAGCGCTCTGGCAGGGTAGAGCACGTCTCCCTCGCCCGGTGGGCTGACCTCGTGCTCGTGGCCCCGGCCACGGCCGACGCGATGGCGCGCGCGTCCATAGGCCTCGGCGACGACCTGCTCTCCGCCACCGTCCTCGCCGGCGCGAAGAACGTGCTCTGGGCCCCAGCCATGAACCCAGAGATGTGGTCGAACCCCGTAACGGCCCGCAACGTCGAGATCCTGAAGGGCTGGGGGCACCGCTTCGTGGGGCCGGCGGAGGGGCCGATGGCCTCGACCGAGGAGCTTCCTGGCGTCGGCCGCCTGGCGGAGGAGGCCGAGATCGTCGCCGCCGCCGAGGCCTCGCTCGGCCCCCGGACCGCGGACTCGGCCCGCTGATACGACCGGCGGGCATCTCCGACGCGCGGGGCGTCTCCATCGTGCACGTGGACACCTGGCGCGCCGCCTACAGGGGCATCGTCCCTGACGCCCACCTGGACGGCCTGTCCTACGACGAGTCCGAGCGCCTCTGGCAGGACGTCATCGCGGCGGGCGACGGCTGCGTCTTCGTCGCCGAGGACGAGGGCGGGGTCTTCGGGTTCGCCTCGGGCAAACCCAGGGAGCGGTTCTCCCGCGACCTGACGGAGTACGAGGGCGCGCTCGAAACGGTCTACGTCCTCCCTTCCCACGGAGGCGAGGGCGCGGGCGGAGAACTCGTGCGGGCGGTCGTCCGCCACTTCGCGGGGCGCGGCGTCAACTCCATGCTCCTCTGGGTGTTCGCGGAGAACCGTTCCGCCCGCGGCTTCTACGAGTCGCTTGGGGGTGAACCCGTCGCGGAGGACAGCTTCGAGATCGGGGGCGCGCGGTTGTCCGAGGTGGCCTACGGCTGGAAGGACCTTGGCGTCCTGCTCTAGCGCCTCGCCAGGGATCGCGGGGGACGCGGGCCGCTGCCCCTCGTTACAGGGCGGCGTCCTTGTGGCGGACCACCCTCGGGAAACGGCGTCTGGGCTCGAAGGCCGTCACCTGGCTTAGCTCCCGGGCTATCGAGAACGGCTTGCGAAGGGCCCTCACGGGCCAGGTCACGACCCAAGACGGGCCCCGGAAGACGTCTCCGACGAACCTTCTCGGGAGGCGGGCTGTCCGTCCGGCCACGTCCCACGCGTATTCGGCGTAGACGTGCTCGGAGAAGCGCAGGGTGGAGCCGCAGTTGCGGCAGCGGCTGGCGCGCAGGTGGTCCGAGAGGTACAGAAGCTCGTGCTCGCCCTCGACACCGCAATTCGAACAGACCAGGATGGCGTCCGTTTCGACCTTCAAGTCTCCCCTTTCGCAGAGGTGGTACTCGATCCAGGAACGCGGCCATCACCCTCCCCAAGGGTCAGGCCCCGTTCGCTACCCGACGGCCTGCCGAAAGTATACCCGATGCTACAACGCCGGGTCCGCGACGTCCCGCGACTTTCGGGGGTCCGGAAGCTAGCATCGGGCCGGGTTCCTCCCTGTCTGCATGCGGTGTCGCGCTGCGGGCCGCCCGCCGGCGGCTACGTCCCCTCGTCCCGCATCACCTCTCTGCGCTTTGCCTCGAACTCCTCGTCGCTCAGGACCCCTGCGTCCCGCAGCTTCTCGAGGCTCTGGATCAGGCCCTCCGCTTCGGCGGTCGCGGGAAGGGTCGCTTGCGTGGGGCCCGCCCGGGCCGCGCGCTCCTCGATGAGGGCCCCGGCGCGTTCGGCGTCTTCCTTGCTCACACCCCTGATGAGGATGGGCCTCCCTCCCTTCTCCGATATCAAAAGGTTGGCGAGCCAGCCCTCGCCGGAGACCGTCACCCTCTCCACCCGGTCGTAGCCTTTCGACTCGACCTTCTCCCGCAAAAGCTCGAAGCCGCGCACCTCGAAGCGGTCCTCGAAGATCAGGAGCCGGGCCGGGAACATACCGAACATCCACGACTCCTCGAGCTCCATGAGGGGCGCGCCGGCCACGGCCTAGATCCCGAATCCCGGCACGCCGGTAGGGCGGCCCAACGCCCCGGGTGCGGTCAACGCCTGCCGTCCTCTTGGCCGATCAAACCCGTCCTGGCTCCGGGCTGGCCCTCCACGGTTGCCTCCTTTAAGGTACGCGCGGCCGGGCGGGCAGGCCCGACCCGGGGCCGACCGCCGCCAGCCCGGGCTTCCGGTGACGACTCGGTTGCGCGCGTGGCGGCCCTCCTCTCTAGAGCAGCAGTTCCCAGTCCAGGAGGGCCTCCTGGAGGGACTCGAGGAACCGGGCCCCGTCGGCGCCGTCGGCGACGCGGTGGTCTACCGAGAGCGTCGTGGAGATGACGCGCCGCGGCTCCCACGCGCCGTCCCGCCACTCCGGCACGGTCCTGACGCGGCCGAGGGCGAGTATGCCGGCCTGCGGCGCGTTGATGATGGCGTCGAAGCTGTCCACCCCCATCATGCCCAGGTTGGAGATCGTGAACGTGCCCCCCGAGAGGTCGTCGGCGCCGAGCGCGCCCTCCCGCGCCCGCCGCACAAGGTCCTTTACCGCAGGGACGAGCTCGCGCAGCGGGAGCGCGTCGGCACCTTTGAGGACAGGCACCACGAGACCCTCGTCCGTTGACGCCGCTATCCCGAGGTTGACCCCTGCGCTCGTCTCCATCTCGCCGCCCTCCACGTAGCGGGCGTTGAGCCTGGGGTGATCCTTGAGCGTCCTGGAGACGGCGAGCGCGAGCAGCTCCGTTACCGAGGGCGCCGGATCCATCTTCGCCTTCAGGCGCCCGCGAAGCTCCAGCAGGCGTCCCACCTCGAGGTCCCTCGTGAGGTAGAAGTGCGGCACCTCCGCGAAGCTTTTCGCCGTCCGCTCGGCCCCCACGCGCCTGACACGGGAGAGCGACTCCCTCCCCGACGACGCCGTACCCGACGTCGCCGCGTCAACCGCGGGCTCGGGAGGAACGAGCGTTACGTCCGTCTCCTCGGGAGCCGCCTCCGGCGGCCGTTGCCGGACGGCGGACCCGAGCACGTCCGAGAGGTAGACGCGCCCGCCCGGGCCCGAGCCGGCGATGGCCTCTATCTCGAGCCCCCGGTCGGCGGCGGCCCGGCGGGCCGCCGGCGAGGCGCGCACGGCGCGGCCGCCGTTGCGACGCCCGGGGGCTTCCGGTCTCGCCTCCGTTGGCGACGGGGCCGTCTGTGCCTGGGGCGGGACGCCGTCCCCGCCGGAGGCGGTCTGGTCTACGGGGTCCGGCCCCGTCCATTCCTCGCCCGGGGCGGCGATGTAGGCCAGGGTCGCGCCCACGGGGACGGTCTCCCCCTCCTCGCCGCGCAGGTCGCGGATGACGCCGTCGGCGTTCGCCTCGACCTCGTAGGAGACCTTGTCCGTGTCTATCTCGATAACGGGGTCGCCCTTCTCGACCTCGGCCCCCTCCTCGACCAGCCACCTGAGGATGTTGGCCTCCTCCATGTCCATCCCGAGCTTCGGGACCTTCAGCTCGGCGGCCATCAGGCGTACACCCCGGCGCGGGCGTCCAGGAGGGCGCGCGTGGCCTCGACCACCCTCTCGGGCGTGGGCCTGACGTGGGCCTCAAGGTCGCGGTTGTACGGTATCGGGACGTCCGCGCCGGCGACCCGGGCGGGGGCGCGGTCCAGGGCGTAGAAGCTCGGGCCCTCGACTATGCGCGAGACAACCTCGGCCCCCCAGCCGGCGGTCTTCACGTCCTCCTCTACCACGACAAGCTTCCCCGTCTTCTCGACGGAGCGGCGCACGGCCCCGTCGTCCATCGGGGAGAGGCTCCGCAGGTCCACGACCTCGGCCTCCACGCCCCCATCCGCGAGCGCCGCGGCCGCCTCCAGGGCGTAGTGGTGCATAAGCCCGGCCGTGACTATCGTGACGTCATCGCCCTCCCGGCTGACGCGGGCCTCGCCGATGGGGACGCGGTAGGACTCCTCGGGTACCTCGCCCTTCTTGTTGTAGAGTAGCTTGTGCTCGTAGAACAGGACCGTGTTGTCGTCGTCTATAGCGGAGAGGAGCATGCCCTTCGCGTCGTAGGGGGTCGACGGCATCACGACCTTCAGGCCGGGTACGTGGACGAACCAGGCCTCAAGGGACTGGGAGTGCTGGGCCGCAGCACCCGTTCCTGCGCCTCCCGGGGTGCGGACGACCATAGGGACCCTTCCCTCGCCGCCGAACATGTACCGGATCTTGGCCGCCTGGTTGACGAGCTGGTCCATGCAATGGGTTATGAAGTCCGAGAACTGCAGCTCGGCTATCGGGCGCATCCCCATGAGCGCAGCACCCGTGCACAGGCCGACGTAGCCGGCCTCGGAGATGGGCGTGTCGACCACGCGGTCCTCGCCGAACTCCTCGACCATGCCCCGGCTCACGCCGAACGCGCCGCCGTAGACGCCGACGTCCTCGCCCATGAGAAAGACCTCGGGGTTCTCGCGCATGGCGCCAACCATCGCCTCCCGCAGGCCCTCGCGGTACGTGATCTCTCCCCTAGGCATACACGTCCTCCAGCGCAGATTCGGGCTCGGGGTCGGGCGCTTGTGAGGCCTTCTCGAAGGCCTCCTCTATGCGCTCCTTTACCCGCTCTTCGAGTTCCCGCCACTCGCCCTCCTGCATGGCGCCCTCTTCCTCCAGGACGGCGGCGAAGCGCTCTATCGGGTCGCGCTTGCGCCACGTCGAGATCTCCTCGCGGGTGCGGTAGAGGTTCGCGTCGCTCTTGGAGTGGCCGAGGTAACGGTATGTGATCGCCTCGAGGAGCGTCGGCCCCTCCCCCGTCCTGGCCCGTTCGAGGGCCGTGGCGGTTGCCTCTCGGACCTCGTCGAGGTCGGATCCGGAGACCGTGACGCCCGGCATCCCGTAGGCGGCGGCGCGGTCGGAGATGTTCTCGACGGCCGTGGCCTTCTTGACGCTCATGGACATCCCATACTGGTTGTTCTCGCAGACGAAGACCACGGGCAGCTTCCAGATCGCCGCCATGTTCAGCGTCTCGTGGAAGATGCCCTCGTTCGCGGCACCCTCGCCGAAAAAGCAGACGGCCGCGTGGTCCTGGCCGCGTTGCTTGAAGGCCCACGCCGCGCCGCAGACGATGCCCATGCTCCCCCCGACGATGCCGTTCGCGCCGAGCATCCCCTTGCCCACGTCGGCTATGTGCATCGAGCCGCCCTTGCCGTGGCAGTAGCCCGTAGCCTGGCCAAGGAGTTCGGCGGCCATGCGGTCCACGTCAAGGCCGAACGCGATGGCGTGGCCGTGGCCGCGGTGGGTGGAGGTGATCACGTCCCCCTCCCTCAGCGCCGATATGGCCCCCACCGCTACGGACTCCTGACCCACGTAGAAGTGGGCCGTCCCGTGGACCTTGCCTTCGGCGTAGAGATCGTTCACCTTCTCGTCGAAATACCGGCTGAGCAGCATCTGGCGCAACAACTCCACGCGGTTTGCGGTCTCCTGCATATCCGATCTCCTTCTCTATTCGACCTTCAACAACGCCAGGGCGAGTTCCCTGTCGCAGACCAGGGTGTTCACGTAGCCGCCCTTGAGGACGGCGGCGAGGCTCGGGGCCTTCTCGGCGCCGGTGGCGATGCCCACCACCTTCGGGATGGCCTTGAGCTGGCCGAGGGTGAGGCCCACGATCCGCTCGGAGAACTCGGGCAGGCATGGCTCTCCCACCGCGTCCAGAAAGTGGCAGCAGATCTCGCCCACCACCCCCCGCCCCTCGAGGTCCAGGAACTCCTCGAGCCCGAAGTACCCTGCCTCGACGATGGTTGAGGCAGGGAGCAGCCCCCCGGCGCCGACGACGGCCACGTCGCAGGCGGCCCCCTCGGCCAGGACTTCCTCGATGCCTGGCATCTCCATCAGCTCGGCCCGGCTCTGGGCGGAGCGGGCGATGGCAGGGGCCGCCAGGTGCGGGCACTCCACGCGCAGCTTCTCGGCGAGGGTCGTGCCGATCTGGTTCGAGTGCAACGAGTCCTTTACCCGCCCCATGCCGCCGAGGAGCGGCACGATCTTCTTGCACGCGAAGGCCCGCTGGGGCATCGTGTCGGCGAGCGCCCGCATGGACCGTCCCCAGGCGACACCTAGCACCGTCTCGTGCGTGCAGACCCTGGCGAGGATGGCCCCGCCGGCCATCCCGGCCGCGAGGTCAGTGGTCCCGCGGTCATCGGCCGAGGAGACCACGAGCGCCTCGGAGAGCCCGTAGCGGTCCTCCAGGGAGATCTCAAGCGGCACGAAGTCCCCCGTGGGCTCCGCGATCTCGACCTTCACGAGGCCCCGGATCTTGCCCTCGGCTATGAGCCGGGAGACCTTGGGCCGGGAGAACCCCATCCGTTTGGCGACCTGGGCCTGGGTGAGGTCGTGCTCGTAGTAGAGCCGGACCACTTTCATGATGAGGTGGTCCTCGTCCGAGAGGTTGCGGTGGTCTACGGGGTAGCGGGTCAGCATGGTGGCCTGGTTCACCCCACCAGGGCCGCGTCTTGGAGCCGCCGCAGGTTGGCCACGAACGAGCCCTCCGCCAGCTCGACCCCTGATTGCGTTACCACGTCGCCCTTCGCCACGGGCCGCGTGGTCCTTGCCCCGGCCGCAAGCCCGATGGGCAGCATCCCCGCGGCCTCGGAGACGGGGTAGACGGTCCCGTAGTAGTCCGTGCCGCCTATGCCGCCGAGCTTCTCGCCGGCGTCGAGGTCCCGCTTGGCGACGGTCACGACCTCGGCCATGGGCGTGATGCCGGAGACGATGCCGGGCTCGCCGTAAATGGCGGCCCGCGCCACGGAGAGCGGGGTCTCCAGGCTGGTGAGGTGGTAGGGCCGGTAGAACACGTGGTTCGGTCCCTTCCCCATCCCCAGGTACTCCAGGGTCTCGCGCACCGGCCCGGCCTCGGAGCGCACCACGACGAAGACGCCGGGCGCGACGCCGCGGACGTAGTCCACGGTCGAGTATTTGGAGAGGACGCCGCCCTCCTCCGTCAGGCTGAACACCCGCCCGAGCTCTCTGGGATCCGTCTCGGCGGGGCCGTGCATCCCCGGGACGTCGGGGACGAAGCCTATGGCGTTTGCTACCGTGGCCATCTCGACCATGGTCTTGGTGCCGTCCACGAAGGCGGCGAGCATCTTCGGGTTCATGTGCTTGCGTGCCGCCTCCTCGGCGACGGACTCGGGGTTGGCGGTCGGGTCGAGGGGGTTGTTCTTGCCCTTCCCGACGGCCACTACCTCGAAGCCCATCGAGCGGGCGAAGTCGTAGAGCTCCATGATCGCGGCCGGCTCGTCACCGGCCGAGCCCGTGTAGACAACCCCCGCGCTCCTCGCCATCCGGGCGAGCAAGGCACCCACCGTGGCGTCTGTCTCGGCGTTGAGCATGACTACGTGCTTGCCCTCCTGGATTGCCTCGTAGGCAACCCTCGCCCCGACCTCCGTAACCCCCGTCGCCTCGACGACCACGTCGACGGCACCCGAGCGGGCGAGCTCCGTTGCGTCGTCCGTGACGGCAGGCCTCCCGGTGTGGCCGTTGAGACCCTCCACGGGGTCGAGGCCCACCTCGCGGAACGCGTCGAGGCCCCGCCCGGGGTCGACGTCGGCCACGGCGACGGTCTCCATGCCAGGGATGCCGGCGACCTGGGCGATAAAGCCCCTTCCCATCTGCCCTGCGCCCACGAGGCCGATCCGGATGGGGGTGCCGGCCCTCTCCAGATCCTCCAGCTTGCTCCTGAGACTCACGCGGCTTCCTTTCTCGACCTCATCCGACCGTCGCCTCGACGCCTGCCTTTATCTCCAGCCTGGCTCCAGGCCGGAGCGACCCGGCCAGGCCTTCCGTTCCGCCTCCTTCCAGGCAGATCTGTCCGGGCATCTCGGGTTCATGGGCGCCGTTGAACACGAACACCGCGTGGCCGAGCTCCCTTACGTTCTGCCAGGCCTTGGTGCCGACGGCCGTTATCCTGAACCGGCTCTCGCCGATGGAGAGCAAGTCCCCGGGCTCGGGCGGTTCCGGGCGCATGTGGCTCACCTCGTGCAGCACGGACATCTCCGCGAGCTCCGACGGGACGCCCATCTGGAACAGGACCAGGTACCCCTCCTCCAGAAACTCGGCCACCTCGGGCCCGATCTCCCGCGCCTCCGTTACGTATATGGGTTCCAAAATCTCTCCCTACTGGTAGAGCCCTATGCTGAACAAGAACCCGATGATCACGGCGAGCGGGCCCGTGATCTGCCGGCTGAACAGCACGGCGGGCACCCCGATCTCGATGGTCTTCGGCTTCGCCTCGCCCAGAGCCAGGCCGACCGGCACGAAGTCGCAGCCGACCTGCACGTTGTACGCGAAGAGCGCGGGGAGGGCGAAGGCAGGGTCTATGGCGCCGCGCCCGATCTGGTCGCCGATGAGGACCCCGATTACCTGCGCGATAACGGCCCCCGGACCGAGCACCGGCGAGAGGAACGGCAGCCCCACTATCACCGAGAGGAGCAGTAGGCCGGCCAAACTTCCCGCCAGCGGCGAGAGCGTGTTGGCGATCAGGTTCCCGAGCCCGGAGGCGTTGATGAGACCGATGAGCAACGTGACGAAGGCCATGAACGGCAACACGTTCCGTATTACGGTGTCTATGGCCTGCCGCCCGCTCTGGAACAGGATCCCGACTACCCCGCCGATGCTCCTGCCGAACCGGGCGATAAAGCCGGTGAACCCGCCGCCCATGTCTTCCCTGGCCTGCTCGGTGTTGGCCCCCACCGCGGCGCCGGTCGCGGGGCCCGCGCCAGAGCTTGCGGACTCGAACGGGCTGGCGGGCCCGCCCTGGGCGCCCCCGTCGGTGGAGGCGGCTTCGGAGCCGTCTGCGAGGCTCAGGTTGTTGGGACGCACGCCGGAGACGTAGATGTCCTCTGTGATGTACTGTGCCAGCGGACCAGACGCCCCCACCGGGGTCAAGTTGATGGTCGGGACGCGCTTGCGCGGGTAGACGCCGCAGCGGGCGGTACCGCCGCAGTCTATGACCACCGCGGCGACCTCGCTCTCGGGCGGCGGCGCCCGGAAACCGTCCACGGCCTCGGCGCCCGTCATCTCGGCCAGCTTGTAGGCCAACTCCGGGATGCCGCCGCCGGTGACCGCCATGATCTTGTTCTTCTCAGCCGTGGGCTCGATGACGAGCGGCCCGCCCCAACCCTGGGGACCGTGCTCTATCTTGACGGCCCTGAACTCTTTGCTCTGCATGACCGCCCCCCTACAGCTCGACGCCCTGGCGCCGGGCCAGGAACTGGGTTATGTACTGCGTGAAGATCCCGCGGATAAAGATCACGACTAGCCCCGCGATCAGGTACCTGACCGCGAGATCCCCGAGCGGCAGGCCCAGCTTCTGTATCCCGGTGGCGACGCCGAGCCACACGAAGAGCTCGCCGGCGTTGACGTGAGGAAAGAGCCCGAGCGGCGGGTGCACGAACGAGACCGCAGAGTCGTAGAACGCCGGCTTGTACTTCTCCTCCAGGAACGTCCCGAAGGTGTAGCACATTGGGTTGGTCAGGAAGAAAACCGCCATGACTGGCAGCAGCGTGTACCGCGTGAACATGTTGCCCGCCGCGAACCGCGCCGCCCGATGCACCCGGTCCTGCCCGATCAGGTTCGTCAGCGTGTAGAACGCGGTGAGCAGAATGATCAGGAGCGGTATGATCCCCGTTACGAACCCGACGAACGTGTCCGCGCCCGCCTGGAACAGCCCGATAAACCACTCTGCAGCCCTGCCCAGCGTCCCGAAGAACCCGCCGACCTGGGGGTCCGTCTGCGCGTCCTGGAGCAGCGCGAAGAACGTGCCTTGCATAGACTCTCCTCCCTTTCTAACTACCCTTTCCCATTACCTCGACCGTACGGCTAGTTCATGGCTGGGACCCCCGCCCTCTCCGCCTGGATGCGGTCTATCTGCTCCACGGCCCTCCGCGCCGCGAGCATGGTCGCCTTCTCGTACGGCCCCTCGCGCCGCTCCTCCCGTAGCTCGTCCAGCGTCATGCCCACGAGGTCTGGGGCCTCCTCGAACCTGGCGAACACCGTCATGCCGCGCATCCTCAGGGCCCTCTTGACTACGTCGTTCTCGTCGGAGACGAGGATCAGGATGACGCCCTTCCCCAACCGGGCCTTGGCGTTGCCAGCGCCCACGTAACCCTTCCCGCCCTCGCGCGTGATCCCACCCAGCACGCTCCTGTAGTGCGACATCTGCACGTGCGTGCCGACCATCTGCAATAGCCACAACGCCCCGACAGCCACAAGTACCCAAACCCAAGCATCCAATTGATCCACCTTCCCACCGTGGTCCTCCTCCGGACCTTGCCGCAACACTCTACACATGACTTTTGTTCGAGTCAAGAACAAAAGTCCAGACATACACGGGCCGCCGGGTCAGACACGGTCGTCAATAGCGCAAAGTATGGTTACCGCGGGGCTCAGCACGGATGACGCAAGGTCCCGAACTCCCAGCGGGCTGGGCCGCGCGTGGTTGTCTCCTCAGGTCCCTGTGAGGTAGTGGAGATAGACCATGCCGTCTTCAAAACGGCGCTCTTCCAGCAGTTTGAGCTTCACGCGGACGCCGGCGGGGAGGGACCGTTTGCCGCCCCCCACCACGATGGGCGCGACGAACAGGTGGCACCCGTCGACCAAGCCGGCCCGGAACGCCTGGACGGCGAGGTTGGGGCCGCCCACGATGAGGTCGCGGCCCGCCGACGCCTTCATCCGCCGGACCGCTCCGGGGTCGAAGTCGCGCTCGATCCGCGTCCTGGCTGTGGGTGCCGCCTCCAGCGTCCCCGAGTACACGATCTTGTCGGCCGCTTGCCAGAGCTCCGCGAAGTCCCGCGTGAGGGGTGACCGGTCGGCGAGGGTGGGATCTGTCTCCCAGCCGGCCATCGTCTCGTACATCCGGCGTCCGTAGAGGTAGGTGCCGAGGGGCCTGTCGAGGTCGTTGATAAAGGCGTGCACCTCCTCGTCGGGCACGGCCCACCCGAAGTCGCCGGCTTCGTCCGCCACGTAGCCGTCGAGTGACGCTATCGCCGAGTAGATCAACTTCGCCACGTAGGACCTCCTTGCACGCGCACCCACCGCGTTTCGCGACCGACCCACGAAGGATAGGGTGCCGCCCCCGCAATCAAAACGGTCGTCGCGAAGGATTCGGCGACCGGGGCATGCCGATCCGGGTCTTCGGCGAGAAGTGGGGCCGGCTCATCCTCCGCCACGCGCTTCTGTCAGGTTCGGCTCCAACCATACGTCGCGCTGTTGTTGGCTTGGATCGCACCGGGTTGGGGCCGCAGCGCCCGTTGTGGTTTGGGCCTACTCGTCGGGAAGGGTTTTCGACGTCAGGGGGCTACGGAGGAGGGTGAGCGTGCGTGGCGTCCGGGTCGTTGCCCTAGGGCATAAGCCGGCCGGGCTTCCGGTCTCTCAAGTAGTCCTTAAGCGCGTGTTCCGTGCTAGGGAAGGCCATCTCGCTCCACGGCAGGCCGTCGCGGGGGAAGGCTCTAACGTCCATCGTCTCGTCCAGGGGTGCGGGCTCGCCGCCGACCACGTCCGCGCCGAAGACGGCGATGGCCGGTATCTGCCCCTCGTAAGAGTAGAGCCCGATGATGTCCCTGGCCCGGATCTCCAACCCGCACTCCTCGAGCACCTCGCGCTCGGCCGCCACTTCGGCTCTCTCACCCCTCTCCACGAACCCGCCCGGGAACGTCCACTTCCCGTACCCGGGTTCGATGTCCCGCCGGACCAGGACTACCTTCCCTTCCAGCTCGAAGATGGCACCAGCCACGAGCTTGGGGCCAAGGTAGAAGACGAACCCGCAGCTGCCGCATACCAGCCGCTCGGGGTCGCCCTTCTTGACGACGCGCTCCTCGAACCGTCCGCCGCAGCGGGGACAGAAGTTGTACTCGAAAGACCGGTTGTCCGTTTCCAAAGCGCTCCTAGGTTACTAGAGCCCTCCCCGGCATGCTAAAATCTTCCCTCACGCGGACGTAGCTCAGTTGGTAGAGCGCCAGCTTCCCAAGCTGGAGGTCGCGGGTTCGAAGCCCGTCGTCCGCTCTTCTAGCGTTCAGCTTTCAGCACTCAGCCGTCAGCTTTTCATCCCGTAACGACAGTAGTTCCTGAATGGAAGGCAACAAGACCCGAACGGGCCGCGCCTTCTCGAGAAGGCGCGGCCCGTTCAATTAGCTGATAAGTGTGGGCTGACGGCTATCAGCTACCTTCCCCTTATCTTGCGCATAAGCCACTTGGCCGGGTCGTAGTACTCGTCTGCGACGCGCTCCTTGAGGGGGATGATGGAGTTGTCCGTGATCTTGATGCCCACGGGGCACACCTCGGTGCAGCACTTGGTGATGTTGCAGTAGCCGAGGCCGTTGTCCTCCTTGAGGTCGTGGAGGCGCTCCTGGTTGTCCATCGGGTGCATCTCGAGCCACTGGTTCCTGACGAAGAAGCGCGGGCCGGCGAACTCGGCATGCTTGTGGTGCGTGCGCAGCACGTGGCAGACGTCCTGGCACATAAAGCACTCGATGCACTTCTTCGGCTCGTAGAGGCGCTCGACATCCTCCTCGTACATCGTGAAGGGCGCCTGCTCGTCGCTCTGGAAGGGCGTTATGCCCCTCGATACCTCGTAGTTCCAAGAGACGTCCGAGACGAGGTCCTTTATGACGGGGAAAGCCCGCATGGGGCCGACGTGTATCTCCCCGTCGTACTCGTCCACCCGGGACTTGCACAGGAGGGCGGGCTTTCCGTTGATCTCCGCGCTGCACGAGCCGCAGTGGGCCGCCTTGCAGTTCCACCGGACCGCGAGGTCCGGGGCCTGCTCGGCCTGGATGCCCAAGACCGCGTCGAGGATGACCATGCCCTCGACGAGGGGGATCTCGTAATCTACCTCCTCGCCGCCTTCGGCGTCGCCGCGGAAGATCTTGAGCTTCGCGGTCCCGCCGCTCTTGCCGAGGTCCTCGTTCGGAACCGGGGAGTGGGCCATGGAGGTCACGTCGCCTGGGTTGCTGCCGTTGCCGTTGCCTGTCGTCATGCCTTGGCCTTCTCCTCCTCGACGAGCTTCGCCAGGTGCTCCGGCATCGGCGGGATCTCACGCCGCTCGATGCCGACCTCGCCCTGCTCGTCCTTAGAAACTATGAAGTTGATAGCCCCGAGCTCCTCGTCGGGGCCGTCGTAGTCGAGGCGCCACTGCGCGCCCCGCCGCTCCTTGCGCTCCAGCGCGGTCCTGAGGATGATCTCGCTTATCTGCACGAGGTACCTCACGTCCTGCGCCGTGTGCCAGCCCGGGTTGAAGAGCCTGGAACCGGGCACGCTGATCTGCGGCAGGCGGTCCTTGAGCGCCAGGATCTTGCCTAGCCCCTCCTGCAGGGAGTCCCCGTCGCGCATGAGGTTGGCGTGCTCCATCATGGCCACCTGTAGCTCCTGCTGGATCAGATAGGGGCTCTCGCCTTCCCCCTTCTTCTCCAGCGGCTCGAGCACGCGCCCGATCTCCGTCAGCAGCTCCTGCTCCTCGATCTCGGAAGAGTGCGAGCTCTGCTGGACGTACTCGGACGCCCCCTCCCCCGCCCTGCGCCCGAAGACGAGCAGGTCGGAGAGCGAGTTCCCGCCGAGGCGGTTGGCGCCGTGCAGCCCGCCCGCCACCTCGCCAGCCGCGAAGAGGCCGGGCACGCTGCTCTCGCAGGTCTCGGGGTCGACCTTCACGCCGCCCATCGTGTAGTGGACGGTCGGGAAGACCTCCATGGGCTCGCGGGAGATGTCTATGTCGGCGAGGTTCTTGAACTGCTCGTACATCGTCGGCAGCTTCTTCATGATGCCCTCGTAGCCGAGGTGCGTGATGTCCAGGTAGACCCCGCCGTGCTCGGAACCGCGGCCCTCCTGGACCTCGGTGTAGTTGGCCCGCGCCACGACGTCGCGCGTCGAGAGCTCCATCTTCTTCGGGTCGTAGTTCTCCATGTACCGCTTGCCCTCGGAGTTGCGGAGCAGGCCGCCCTCGCCGCGCACGCCCTCGGTCACGAGCAGGCCGCGCACGCCCGGGGGCCAGACCATCCCGGTCGGGTGGAACTGCATCATCTCCATGTCCACGAGGTCGGCGCCAGCGTCGTAGGAGAGGACGACGCCGTCGCCCGTGCCCTCCCAGGAGTTCGAGGTTACCTTGAAGATGCGGCCCCAGCCGCCGGTCGCCATCACTACGGCCTTCGCCTTGAAGTGGACGAACTTGCCCGACTCGCGGGTGTATGCAAGAGCGCCTACGACGCGGCCGTTGTTCTTAAGGAGCTTCGTGACCGTGGTCTCCATGTAGACCTTCGCGTCCGTGGCGAGGGCCTTCTCCTGCATCGTCCGGATCAACTCTAGCCCGGTCCTGTCGCCGACGTGCGCCAGCCGGCGGTAGGTGTGGCCGCCGAACGGCCTCTGAGAGATCTTGCCTTCCGGCGTCCTGTTGAAGAGGGCGCCCCACTGCTCCAGCTCGTAGACCCTGTCCGGGGACTCCTTGGCGTGGATCTCGGCCATCCGCCAGTTGTTTATGAACTTCCCGCTCTTCATGGTGTCCATGAAGTGCTGGCGCCACGAGTCGTCCGAATCCACGTTACCCAGAGCCGCCGCCATGCCGCCCTCGGCCATGACGGTGTGCGCCTTGCCGAGCAGGGACTTCGTGACTATCCCGACGGAGAGGCCGCGCTGGGTCGCCGAGACCGCCGCCCTCAGGCCCGCGCCGCCGGCGCCGATGATCAAGACGTCGTGCTCCCGAACCTCATACCGCTCGCGAGAGCCGTTCTGGTGTCCCTCCCTCTGCAACTCCACCACCTACCCTATTATCTTGAAGTCTGTTATCACGCCGGCCTGCATCAACCTCAGGTATATGTCCGTCGCCAGCAGCGAGAAGAGGCTGAGCCATGCCCACTGCGGGTGACGCAGATTGAGCCTGCTGACGAAGTTGTAGGTCTTGCGCCGCGCCTCTCCCCCCCGCAGGCACGAGTAGCAGTCCTTGTTGCCGCCGATGAGGTGCCTGAACGAGTGGCATGAGAACGTGTAGGCCGAGAGGAGCACGATGTTGAGGAACCACAGCAGCGACCCGACGCTCACCTGGAACCCCTGCGGACCGAACAGCGTCCTGAAGGCCTCGTACCACAGGAACAGCACGACGATGATCGACGCGTACAGGAAGTACCTGTGGATGTTGTTCCACACGAAGAGCGCCCGCTCTCCCCTGTACCCCTCGGCCGCGTTCTTGCCGGCCCAGAAGCGGTCCTTCTGCTGCACGTCGACCCGGCACGCCGGAGGATCAAAGAAGAAAGCCCGGTAGTACGCCTTGCGGTAGTAGTAGCACGTCGCCCTGAACCCGAGGGGTATCCACAACACCAGCATCGGCGCCGTGACGAAGCCCGGCATCCAGTTTGGCAAAGGGACCTCGGGCGAGTAGAAAGGCGACACGAACTGCCGGAACTCACCGGGGAAAAGAGCGATTATCACAAAAGAGTAGAGGCCGAAAAAGCTCAACACCAGCACCACGGTCATCGGCTCGACCCACCACGGCAACCTCTTCCAAGCGGATGCTATCGCTGACAAGCTTGTTCTCCTGTCTAGATGCTTGTGCCTTCTTGTAACTCAGGGCGTTTTCTCAGTCCGGGCAGTATAGAGGATTGGTCAACGGCGTTCTGTGAAAAGATTCGGGAGGAGGCTTCAGGTACCAGGTTACAGGTTTCATCAGGGGTTCGGTTCCCGTACCGAAAACAGAGGGTTCGCTGCACCCGGATGGTCTGTTTTAGGGCGGGGCATGTCTCCAACTCCTGAAACCTGATGCCTGTAACCTCGAAAAGGCCGGGCCGTCCCGTAAGCCGGATTCTGCTCTATCCCGCCATCCATCTCCGAGGGCTTTCGCCCCGGGCCCCTTGCGGGGCTGCGCCTACCTGTCTGGAGACCAGACGTTTTTGGCTTGCTCGCACCGGTGGTTTACCTGGCCGGCCCCTCTCGGGATACCGCCGGTGGGCTCTTACCCCACCCTTTCACCCATCACCTGTGCCGGAGAACACACCCCTCGCGGGGTGTACCCGTCCCGGCCATCGGCTGGTCTGCTCTCTGTTGCACTTGACGTGGCGGGGGGCTTGCGACCCCCGCCCCTCGGGTTGTTGGCCCGAGCGGCCTCTGCTGCGAGTCCGGACTTTGCTCTACGTACGGGAACCCCGCACGCAGCGACGGGTCGGACGGCCCGAACCCCGACGGATTATACCGCAGGCGCTAGACGCCTGGCCTGGCGCGGAACCGGGCCTCCCCGTTGCGGCGGACGAGGACTATCCTCGTCGGTGTCAGGCGAAGCTCCACCCTCTGGGCGCCGTCCCAGCGCTTCTGCCAGCGGGGGTCGTCCTCGATGCCGGGGTCGAACCAGACTCCGGGGCCTTCCGTCTCGAGGACGCCCTCGTATGAGGCGTAGTCCTCGGGGTTGCTCAGGGTGGAGGCGTTCCCGCGGCGGTAGATAGCGTTGCGAGAGCGGAAGGACTGGACGGAGGACGGGCTCGTGCCGAGGGCACTCGCGATCCAATCGTCGCTCCTCCCCTCGTCGACCCAGCGCCGGATGTCGTCCACGAACTTCCTGAGCGAGATCCGCTGGTTTATCCCCATGACCCACCGCCTTCTGTCTAACAGTTCTAGGCTACCAGCCTACATACATTGTGGAGGTTTTTCCAGTATTTCTGTGCCTGTGGTGTAGACTTTCGCCGTGGGAGACGTTCTGGACATCGTGGTCTTCTTGCTGCGGCTGGTGCCGATGATCCTGGCGTTCTACATACCGGCCATGATCGGTACCGTCATCTGGCGGGAAGGGGACTCCGGCTACATGGTGCAGGCCTTCTTGTGGTTCGCCGTCGGGTTCGGCTTCGTTACCTTTCTCCACGTAATCTTTACCAGCTCCTCGGCGCCGCAGGTCGCCACGACGCTCGGCCTGTCGGTGGTGCAGATCGCCGCGGCCCTCGTCCTCGCGCGCCTGACGGTCTACAAACTAGCGGACTAGCTTTCAGCGGTCAGCCGTCAGCTAAATCGCCAAGTTCTCGTGCGTGACGCACCACCCGTTGCTTTCGCTCGTCGAAGAGATGATCCACGTCATCGACCGCGAGCCCGTACAGTCCCAGCGCGGCCCGGCAGGTCTCCTCGAAACCCTCGTCGTCGAGCCCAAGCGCCACGGACTGCGCCATGACCCAACCCTCCCCCATCGCCTCCCCGACGAGGTCCCAGAGACGGTTCTCGGAGCCGTAGAGGATCCGTCGGTGGACGGCCATGACCCCGGCCAGGCGGACGGCTAGGACGGAGCGCTGGGCGGCGGCCGTCGCGCGGCGTCCGCCCCGGAGCGCTGCCGACAGCTTGTGTACCTCTTCCGCCAGGGAGCAGACCTCCTCGGCCACCCACGCGTCGCAGCGTCCCTCCAGCGGCCCCCAGGTCCATGCCAGGGCCTCTTCGACCAGCGAGGCGGCCGTACCGGCCGGGTCGTGGAGCACCACGGCCTCCCGCCAGCCGGGGACGGCGGCGCAGACGGAACCAGGGCCCGCGAGCTCCCGCCGGTATGCCTCGGGGGATCGGGAGGTCACCGAGACGAGCAGCCCGCCGCGGCGTTCGAGCCTGAAGGCGTACGTCCGGCGCCCGACGGCGAGGACGTCCACCTCGGATGCGGGCCCGGCGTCCCCGCGGGCGTGGCCGCCGACGAGGACGGCGGCCTCGGCCCCGTCCGCCGCCAGCCCCTCGGCCACCTCCATAGCCCTGGAGGTGGCGTTGTCGGGCGGTAAATCCGGGATGTGTCAGCCGGCGTTCATGGCCGACGCGACCTCGGGTTTGTCGGCGTTCAAAGCGTACAGGTTCATGTTCGCCTTGGCGGCTTCGTAGGGCTTCTCGCGGACCTTGTCTAGAAAGTCGGCCTCGAGCATGGCGTTGATGACCTCGCCGATCTCGTCCCTGGAGAGCTCCAGCTCCCCGCGCTCGTCGAGCTCCCTGATGCTGGAGAAGATCTCCACGAACGACGCCGGCTGCTCGAGCGAGGCGACGCTCTGGCAGACCGTCTTGAGCTCGTAGGGGGTAAGGTCCTCGAGAAGGTCGAAGTCAGCCTTCTCGACCCTCTCCGCCTGCCTGCCGTCCCCGTTCCCGCGGCCGGCCTTGCCGTTGGAGCGAGCGGCCCCGGCTGGCTGCCTCGCGGGGGCCTCCTCCTTCGGCTCATCGGGGGCGAGGTCCGAGTCCTGGAGGTCGGGCACGGGCTCGTCCGGGAGGTAGACCTGCAGCTCCAGGTCCTGGTCCACGGTGTTCACGAGGTTGCGGCGCTCGGCCTCGGCCACGAAGTCCTTGAACTTCTTGAAGCCGGAGTTGCGCTCGTCGAAGGAGCCGAGCTGCACGATCATCTGCTGCTTGACCTGGCCGAGCACGCGCGGCCTGCCCCCATTCTTCAGCGTCTCCACCGCCCGGACCAGCTCCTGGTAGGGGTCGGCGGCCGCCTTCTTCGGTTCCTTGTCGGGGGTGCGGGCGACGCGGTCCTCCTCGATAAGCGAGGCGTACGAGATGAAGTGGTCTGCGGACTCGATCAGGTGGTACGACGTGGCCTCGGAGACCCCGATCACGACGACCGTCTTCCCCTGGCTCCTGAGTAGGCTTACGAGCGGGATGAAGTCACCGTCGCCCGTGACCAGCACGTAGGTGTCCACCTGCGGGTGGTTGTGCAAAAAGTCCGAGCACTCGACCGCGAGCATCACGTCGATCGAGTTCGTGCGCCGCTTGGAGGCCTTGCCGCCGGGGAAGTAGCGGGCGGAGATGTAGCGCGGCGAGATGCCGTTCGAGTAGAGGGTGGGCGGGGCCTGGCGGAAGTCGCCCTCCGTCCAGTCCGCGTAGGCCGTCGCCGAGACTATGCGGCCGTACTCGCGCGACTTCTCGAGGATGGCCGAGACGTTCGGTTTAGACTTGTACTCTGTGACCGTGGAGATGTAGATGTTCTCCCAGTCGATGAATATTGCAAGATCTTCTGGCATAGGTTGGTTTCCTCACAAATGGGAGAGGCCCGGGAGAACCCCGGGCCTCTTGTCGGTATTTACACGCTGTAGCGGTCGTGGACCCTGACCGCGGTCTGGGACAACGTCTCGTCGTCCAGGACGGCCTCGATCCACAGGACGGTCGACCCGTCCGAGAAGCCCTCGGGCAGGTCGAAGGCCGAGACGATGGCTTGACCCTCCTCGGCGTCGGCGAAGAGGATGGGGTACTCGTCGGATTCCACGAGCGTCTCCCCGTCCTCGTCGGTGATGATCAGGCGCGCGCGCCTCTCGTCGTCCGTGGCATGTTCGCAGCCCTCGAACTTGGTGTAGACGACGAAGGTGGTATCGCCACCTTCGGAGGGCCGGATCTCGTCCAGGATCCCGAAGAGCGTCAGCCGGCCTTCGAGCTCCGAGCAGCTTTCGGCGAGGACGAGTGCCGTGCACTCGACCACGCCGTCGCAATCTTTATGCAACCTCTCCCCCCCCGTCGCCGTCCGCCTCCGGCAGGCCGGCGGCGGACCCGTTGATTGACTCCTCGCCCGTGAGCTCCTCAAGCGAGAGCTCGTCCGTCGCCCCGTCGGCGTCGGCCGACCTCGACGACGCCACCTTCGCCAGGGCGCTCACGGAATCGCCGCTCCTGAGGTTCATCACCCGCACGCCCTGGGCGGCACGCCCCTGCTGCGAGACCGAGTCCGCGTCCATGCGGATCGTCGTCCCGAAGTTCGAGACTATTACAAGCTCGTGCAGCCCAGGGCGGACCACCCGCACGCCCTTTAGCTTGCCGCGCTCGCCGTCGGTCTTGAGGGCTATGACGCCCTGGCCGCCGCGGCCCTGGGGACGGAACTGCGAGAGGGCCGTCCGCTTGCCGAAGCCCTTCTCCGTGATCATGAACAGGTCCGCCGCGTCGTCGTTGACGACATCCATGCTCAGGACGACGTCGCCCTTGCCGAGCGTGAGCCCCTTGACGCCTGCGGTGGCCCGGCCCATCGGGCGGGCGTCGCTCTGGGCGAAGCGGATGCCCTTGCCGTTGCGGCTCACCATCACGACATCGGCGCCGTCGGAGACCTCGCGGACGGAGATAAGCTCGTCGTCGTCGGCGAGGTTGATCGCGATGATCCCGTCGGCCTTGAGCGGCGTGTTGTACTCAAGGAAGTTAGTCTTCTTGACGATGCCGTTCCTGGTCGCGAAGAGCAGGTACTGGGCCTCGTCGAACTCCTTGGTGGCGATGACGGTCTGGATCCTCTCCCCCTGCGCGAACGGGAGAAGGTTGGCGATGTGCCGCCCCTTGGCCGTCCTCCCCATCCTCGGGAGTTGGTGGACCTTGAGCCTGTACACCTTGCCCCTGTTGGTGAAGAAGAGCATGTAGTGGTGCGTCGTCGTGATGAAGAGGTGGTCGATGTAGTCGCCCTCTTTGAGCTCCATCCCGGCGACGCCGATCCCACCGCGCCCCTGCTTGCGGAAGGTGTTGACCGGCACGCTCTTGAGGTAGCCGCCGTTGGAGATGGAGATGACCATCTCCTCCTCGGCTATGAGGTCCTCTATCTCGAAGTCAACGCCCTCCTCGGCGGTGATGGCCGTGCGGCGCTCGTCTGCGTAGGCGGCGCGCACCTCGGCGAGCTCATCCTTGATGATCCCGTACACCAGGCCGTCGTCGGCGAGCACGCCCTCCAGGTACTCGATCTTCTCCCGTAGGTCCTTGTGCTCCTGCTCGACCTTCTGCCGCTCCATAGCGGTGAGCCGCTGCAACCTCAGGTCCAGGATCGCCTGCGCCTGGCGATCGGAGAGCTTGAAGTTCTTCATGAGGTTGTTGCGCGCCGACTCGACCGAACGGCTCTTGCGGATGGTCGCCACTACCTCGTCGAGGTTCAACAGCGCGATCAGCAACCCCTCGAGGATGTGAGCCCGCGCCTGCGCCCGGTCGAGCTCGTACCTCGTCCGGCGCGTGACTACCTCGAACTGGTGGGCGACGTAGTGCTTGAGGACCTCCCTGTACGAGAGGGTCTTCGGAACGCCGTTCACGAGCGCCACCAGGTTCACGCCGAAGCTCTGCTGCATCTGGGTGTGCTTGTACAGGTTGTTGAGGACTACCTTCGGCACGGCCTCGCGCTTGAGCTCGATGACGATCCGCATCCCGTTCCGGTCCGACTCGTCGCGCAGATCGCTTATGTCCGTGAGCTTGCGCTCTTTGACCAGCTCGGCGATCTTCTGCAGGAGGTAGCTCTTGTTGACCTGGTACGGGATCTCGGTGACAACTATCTGGGTCCTGTTGCCCTTGATCTGCTCCGTGTGCGCCCTTGCCTGGACCTTGACCGACCCGCGACCGGTGGTGACCGCGTCCTTGATGCCGCGCAGGCCGACGATCACGCCGCCCGTCGGGAAGTCGGGGCCCTTGATGTGCTTGGCGACGTCCTCGTCGTCGAGCTCGGGGTCGTCGATGAGCGCGACGGTCGCGTCGATGACCTCGGCGAGGTTGTGCGGCGGGATCTTGGTGGCCATCCCGACGGCGATGCCGTCGGAACCGTTGACGAGCAGGTTCGGGTAGCGCGCCGGCAGCACCTCGGGCTGGCGCTGGCTCTCGTCGAAGTTCGGGACGAAGTTCACGGTGTCGGAACTTATGTCCCTGAGCATCTCCGTCGCCATCCGCGTGAGACGCGCCTCGGTGTACCTCATGGCGGCCGGCGGATCGCCGTCGACGCTGCCGAAGTTGCCCTGGCCGTCGACGAGCGGGTAGCGCATCGAGAAGCTCTGGGCGAGCCTGGTCAGCGTGTCGTAGACGGCCGAGTCGCCGTGCGGGTGGTACTTGCCGATGACCTCGCCGACGACCGTGGCGCTCTTGCGGTAGGGCCGGTTCGGCTGTAGGCCGAGGTCGTGCATCGCGTACAGGACCCGCCGGTGTACCGGCTTCAGCCCGTCCCGCACGTCCGGCAGGGCGCGGGAGACGATCACGCTCATCGCGTACGAGAGGAACGAGTCCTTTATCTCGTCTTCTATGGAGTGGGGACGGATGTTCCCCGAGAAAGTATCAAGCATCTTGGTTCCTCGTTATGTAGTCTCGGATGTTCAGGTATCCCTCCCCCATCGTCTCCCCGCCCGCGTTGCGCCCCGGATCACGCATCCAGGTTCTTAACCTCGGCGGCGTTCGCCTCGATGAACGCCTTGCGCGGCTCGACCTTGTCGCCCATGAGCGCCGTAAAGAGCTCGTCGGCCACCGCCGCCGACTCGACCGTTACCTGCAACAGCGTACGATTCTGCGGGTCCATCGTGGTCTCCCAGAGCTGGATCGGGTTCATCTCGCCCAAGCCCTTGAAGCGGCCGATGTTCGCGTTGCCGTTCGCGTTCAGGCGCCTCAAGGTCTCCTGCAGCTCGCGGTCGTTGTAGACGTAGTGGTCCTTGCGGTGGTACGTGATCTTGTACAGGGGCGGCTGCGCGATGTACACGTAGCCGGCCTCGATCAGCTCGGGCATGTTCCTGAACAGGAACGTCAACACCAGCGTCCGGATGTGGCTGCCGTCCACGTCCGCGTCGGTCATCAGCACTATCTTGTTGTACCGGCACTGCGCCACGTCGAAGGTCTCCCCCACCCCGGCCCCGATGGCGGAGATCATGGCCTGTATCTCGACGTTGGAGAGGACCTTGTTCATGTTGGCCTTCTCGACGTTCAGGATCTTGCCGCGCAGCGGCAGTATGGCCTGGAAGTTCCTCTCCCTGCCCTGCTTGGCCGAGCCACCGGCCGAGTCTCCCTCGACGATGTACAGCTCGCTCCTGGCCGGGTCCTTGGACGTACAGTCGGCAAGCTTGCCCGGTAGCGTCGAGCTCTCCAGGTAGCCCTTGCGGATCGTGTCGCGCACCTTGCGGGCGGCCTGGCGGGCGCGCGCCGCCTGCAGGGCCTTGTTTATGATCGCCTTCGCCTCTGACGGGTGCTCCTCCAGGAACTCCGCGAGGAACTTGTTCGTGGCGCTCTCCACCAAACCCTTGACCTCGGTGTTCCCAAGCTTGGTCTTTGTCTGGCCCTCGAACTGCGGCTCGCCGAGCTTCACCGAGATGACGGCCGCGAGCCCCTCGCGGATATCGTCACCGGTTAGGTTCTCCTCTTTCTCCTTGATGAGCCCCTTCTGGCGCGCATAAGCGTTGATCGTGCGCGACAGCGCCGACCGGAAGCCCGAGAGGTGGGCCCCGCCCTCGTGGGTGTTGATGTTGTTTGCGAACGTGAAGACGGAGTCCTGGAAACCGTTGTTCCACTGCATCGCGACCTCGACGGCCCCGGTCTCCTCCTCCCTTTCGAGGTAGAAGACGGTCTTGTGGACCGGGTCCTTGGCGTCGTTGATGTGCGCGACGAAGTCCCGGATGCCGCCCTCGTACTGGTAAGTGACGTCCCTGTCCTCTTCGCGCTCGTCGATCAGGCGTATCTTCAGGTTCTTGTTCAGGAACGCCGACTCGCGGAAGCGCCGCGTGAGCGTGTCGAACGAGAGCTCCATGGTCTCCGTGAAGACCTCGGGATCGGGCATGAAGTTGATGGTCGTCCCGGTCCCCTCGCCCCTCTTGAGCTTGCGGTCCTTGGTGAGGGCGCCCTGCGAGAAACCGCGCTCGTAGCGCTGGCTCCACACGTGCCCCTCGCGCCGCACCTCCAGCTCCAGCCACTCCGAAAGCGCGTTGACGACGGAGGCGCCGACGCCGTGCAGGCCGCCGGAGACCTTGTAGCCGGATCCGTCGAACTTGCCGCCGGCGTGCAGCGTGGTCATGATGACCTCGGCGGCTGACTTGCCGTACTTCTCCATGGTGCCGACGGGCAGCCCGCGGCCGTCGTCGGACACGGAGACCGAGTTGTCCTGGTGGACGGTTATGAGGATCTCAGAGCAGTACCCGGCCAGCGCCTCGTCGATGGAGTTGTCAACGATCTCCCAGACGAGGTGGTGGAGGCCCCGCGGGCCCGTCGACCCGATGTACATGCCCGGTCGGCGCTTGACCGCCTCAAGCCCCTCGAGGACCTGGATCGAACTTGCATCGTACGTGCTGCCGGAATGCTTGGTAGCGGCTTTAGCCCCCAAAGAGGACCCTCCTCATCTCATGTTCCGCGAAAGTAACAAGACCGTTCTTTTTGGCGAAGGTTTGCACCCGGAGATTGTAACACAACTCTTTGGTTTTCCCAACGGTCGTCTGTCCCGTTTGGCGCTTATCTAAGCCTTTTTGTAGGCGGGCGCGGCCTTCTCCGGCACACCATCGCTTGTAGTGTTCGTAATGTTACCACCAGATATGCGCACCACGCGGGCCCGCCCCAAGACCTCGGCGTCGAAATAGTCGAGGTTGGTGGTGGTTATGACGGCCTGCGTGCTCTCCAGAAAATAGCCGGAGAGAAAGTCCCGCCGGCGCTCGTCGAGCTCGCTCATCACGTCGTCGAAGAGCAGGATCGGGTCCTGCCCAGTCTCGGCGCGGATGTGGTCCCTGGCAGCGAACTTGAGCGCGAGCGTCGCCAGGCGCTGCTGCCCCTGGGAGCCGAACGTCGTGAGGTTCACCCCGCCGAGGAGGATCTCGAAGTCGTCCCTGTGCGGCCCGACGGACGTCGTGCCCCGCTCGACGTCAGAGCCGTAAGCTCCCCTGAGCGCCTCCGCGTAGCCGTCGAGGGGCGCGCTATAGGAGTAGCGGATCGCGGCCCTCTCGGAGCCGTACAGGGCCCTTAGAGAGCTTTCGAAGTAGTGCTCGAGGGGTCCGATCGCGGCCCGACGGCCCCTGAGCACCTCCTCGCCGAACTCGATGACCTTCCTGTCCCACGTCCACAGCGTCCGCTCGGAGGAGAACCCGTCCCTGATCCGTCGCAGCAACTGGTTGCGCTGCTGCACGGCCTTGGCGTACTCGGCGACGGCCCTCGCGTACGAGGGCCGCAGCGTGGAGAGCAGGCCGTCCAAGAACTCCCGGCGGTCGGAGGGGGAGCCCTTGGTGATCCTTATGTCGTCGGGGAAGAAGGTGACGGCCCGCACCCCAGCCCCGCCGGCTGCGTAGTTGGCGAGGGAAGGTACCGGAGCCTCGTCCACGGCCAGGCGCTTCTTCTGCCCCGGGGCGTACCCGACGGCCACCTTGCGCTCGTCCTCGGAGTCGTCGAAGGAGACGCGGGCCTCGACGCGGGCGAAATCCTGTTCCCAGCGTACGACCTCGGCGTCGTTGGCCGTTCGGGTCGAGGAGCCGGCGACGGCGAAGGAGATGGCCTCGAGCAGGTTCGTCTTGCCCTGGGCGTTGTCCCCGACGACCACGTTCAGGCCGGGGCCGAGAAGGACGGTGTCGTCGGCGTAGTTGCGGAAGTTTATGAGGCGCAGGGCGCGCAGGTAGGAGGTCAACCGACCTCCAGGCGCTCGTCACCCACCTCGACCACGTCGCCCGCGACGAGCTTCCGGCCGCGGCGTGTCTCGACCTCGCCGTTGACGAGCACCTCGCCGGCCTGGATCAGGACCTTTGCCTCCCCCCCGCTCCCCACGAGGTCGGAGGCCTTCAGCGCCTGCCCCAGCGTTATGACGGGCTCCTCTTCCAACTTAGCCCCGCGACGGGTCGCGCATCGGCATGATCAGGTACAGGAAATCCGGCTCGGCGCCGTCCCCGTTCTCCTCGCCGTTCTCGCCGGGCACGATAAGTCCAGGCTTGAGCGCCTCGTTGAGCTTGAACTTGACCTTCTCGGTGTCTATGGCCGACACGCCGTCGAGCAGGTACCCGGGGTTGAAGGATATGAGGAAGTCGTCCTCGCTGTTGGCGGGGAGCTTCTCGTGGGCCTCCCCCACGTCGCCGTTCTTGACGATGACCTCCACGGACCCCTCGGTGAACGAGAGGCTCACCGGCACCGGCGGCGTCTGGCGCTGGGCAAAGAGGTTGACGCGACGGAGCGTGCCCATCAGGTCTTCCCGGGAGACCGAGATCTCCCGCTCGAAGCCCGTCGGCAGCAGCCGCCGGTACTCGGGGAAGTTGCCGTCGATGAGCCTGGTGCCGAAGACGACGTCCCCGATCCTGAAGAGCGCCTGGTTCTCCGAGAGCGAGACCTCGACGTCCCCCTCGTCCGAGCCGGAGAAGATCCTGGAGACCTCCGTCATCGCCCTGGCGGGTATGATCGCCTCCCGCGAACCCTCGAACGGCGTGCTCCCAAGCTCCGTCTCCTTGATGCTCAGCCTGTAGGAGTCGGTGGTGACCATCCGCACCCTGGCGTCCTCGAAGGAGATCAAGATCCCCGTGAGCACCGGCCGGGTCTCGTCCCGGGAGTACGACCTCGAAACCTTCTCCACGGTCTCGACCAGCGAGTCGCCCGGCATCCTGAACGAACCCTCAGCCTCGAACTCGGGCAACTTCGGGTAGTCGTCGGCCGCGTACGTCCTGATGGTGTACTCGTTCTCCCCGGCGGCGAGCCGGACCGTCCCCTCTGACCCGTCGTACTCGAGCGTGAAGTTCCCAGCCGGCAGCGACCTGACGATGTCGTTGAAGATGCGGGCCGGGATTACCACCCGCCCCTCTCCATCGACCTCGGCCGGCGAAATGGTCTGGATCGAGATCTCCATGTCCGTCGCGCTCAACCGGAGAGCCCCGTCAGCGGCCTCAAGAAGGATCCCACCGAGCAACTGTATGGTCGACCGCGCAGAGACCCCACGTGACACCAGAGCGAGCTTTTTGCCAAAGACATCGGTGCTACAAACGGCCCTCATTCGTCCTCCCTTATCCCCTTATTATTACTACTAGAACATATATCTATTAGATTAATAATAATAATAAGGCCTGTGGATATGTGGATAACCCCGAAAATCCGTTTTACCTATGCGGAGTACCGCCCGCAGCGCCTGTGGAAGAAATTGTGGATAACCCCCACTTTCTTGTGGACAAATTGTGGATAAGTGCCGAGTTATCCACAGCCGAGACTTATCCACATTTCTATCCACAGACTTATCCACAGCTTTTACCCCTCTTATCCACAGGTTTATCCACAGGCAAATACGCCTGATATGCTTATAAGCCTCACTGAGGGCGGCACTTATCCACAGAAGGCGGATGTTATCCCCAGAACCTGTGGATAAGTGCCGCGACCTGTGGACAGTCAGGGAAGAGTTATCCACAGGCAAACCCTGAAGTTGTGGATAGGGTGTGGACAAAAGGCCGTCAGAGGGGCGGATTTTTGTTACAAAGTTGCTACCCTGGGGGGAGGGGTTCAGCGCTTGCTCTTTACGTGTGTGGTGAGCTCGTGGATCTGGTTGAAAGCGTCCCTGTCGCTGTTTATGAGCTTGGAGATCTTGGCCGTGGCGTGCATGACGGTCGAGTGGTCCCTGCCGCCGAAGGCCTTGCCTATCTTCGGGAGCGACTCGTCGGTAAGTTCGCGGGAGAGGTACATGGCGACCTGGCGCGGGTAGGCGAAGCCCTTGGTGCGGCTCTGGCCGACGAGGTCGGCCTTCGAGACCCCGAAGTACCGGCAAACCTCGTGCTGGATCAGCTCTATGGGGATCTCGCGGTAGGCCTGGTCGGGCAGGATGTCCTTCAGGACCTCTTCGGCCAGGGCCACGCTGACCCGACGCTCGTAAAGGGAGGCGTAGGCCAGGATACGGACCAGCGCCCCCTCGAGCTCTCGGATGTTCGTCGAGACCTTGGAGGCTATGAACGTGAGGACCTCGTCGTCGACCTCGAGGTGGTCCATGATGGCCTTCTTGCGGAGGATCGCGATCCTGGTCTCCAGGTCAGGCGGCTGGATGTCGGTGACGAGGCCCCACTC
The DNA here is from genome assembly GCA_035264945.1 of Rubrobacter sp. GTDB lineage: Bacteria > Actinomycetota > Rubrobacteria > Rubrobacterales > Rubrobacteraceae > Rubrobacter_D. The sequence continues at coordinate 291 of DATFPF010000118.1, read as the reverse complement.
GAAGCGGCTGACGAGCCGGTTCTCGAGGGTCTGTATGTACTTCGGGTGCCGGTCCGAGGCTATGACGATCTGCTTGTTCTCCTCATAGAGCGCGTTGAAGGTGTGGAAGAACGCCTCCTGGGTCTCCACCTTGTTCTCTAGAAACTGGATGTCGTCTACCAGGAGCACGTCCTGTTCCCTGTAGCGCTTCTGGAACTCGAGCGGCGAGTTGTCCCTCATCGAGTTGATGAAGTCGTTGGTGAACTGCTCGCAGGTGACGTACCGGATCCTCATCGTCGGGTCCTGATCCTC
>DATFPF010000117.1:0-22243 GCA_035264945.1 Rubrobacter sp. | reverse complement strand
CAGCCCGAAGATCTCGTAGCCCAGCACACGCTCGAGGGGGGCGAAGACGGGCGCCCGCGCCCGCATCGAGAGGCCGACAACCGCCTCGGCGTCTCGATCCTCGAACGGTCGAATCAGCGGCCGCATAGACCCCACCTCCCGCCCCCAACAGAAGAAACCGACCCACCCGACCCATCCACCGCCACGTCTCGTTCACCGTCGCCACGCCCATGCGCCGCGTAGTCTATGGCCGGTCAGCGCCCAAAGCCTCAAAACCCGAAGCCTAGAGCCTGAAGCTTTTACGCGGCGCAGGCGGCGCAGCGACCGTAGAGCGTCAGGCTGTGGTCCTCGACGGTGTAGCCGCCGGGGAGCATAGTCCCCCGCGGGATGCCGACCGGGCACACGCCGAGGTCGTAGGTCTGTTCGCACACCCGGCAGCGGAAGTGGTGGTGGTGTCCGATATCGGCGGCCTCGTAGTGCGGCTCCTCCCCTGGAAGGTCCACCGCCACGATCTCCCCGCCCTCGCGCAGCGCCTTCACCGCCCTGTAGACGGTGGCGATGCCAAGGCCCGGTATCTCCTCGCCAGCCCGCTCGTGGATCTGGGCGATGGACAAAGGCCCCTCGGCCGACCGTATCTTCCCGAGGATGGCGTTCCGCTGCTTCGTCCGTCGCACGACGCCCATGGTCCCGGCAATATACCATACCGGCCTTCCCCGACTCTTGCGAACCCGGGATCAATAGTGGTGCTGGGTTGCTCTACGGCACGGGGTCGTACCCGCCCTTGCCGAACGGGTTGCAGCGCAGGATGCGCCATGCGCCGAGGAGGCTTCCGCGGAGGGCGCCGTGCTTCTGTATGGCCTCGACGGTATACCTCGAACAGCTCGGCGTGAAGCGGCACGAGGGCGGCAAGAGCGGCGAGAGGAAACGCTTGTAGAGCCGGATGCAGCCGACCAGGAACCTGCCGATCACGCAGACGCCTCCGGTTGATTTTCGGGGCGCACTACGCCTACCCGGCTTTTCTGGCCTCCAGGTGCCCGCGCACCCGGCGCTTGAGGCGCCACATGATCGCCGAGATACCCCTGAGCCTCAGGGGCGATATCACCTCGTTCAGCCCCATCTTCGTGTAGAAGTCGTCCGGTACCGCGAGTATCTCGTCCGCCGTCAGCCCGTCGAGCCCCTCGTGCAAAACACCCGCGAAGCTGCGCGTGGTCGGCGCCTCCTGCGGCGCGTCGAAGAACATGTGGACCCGACCCTCGTCGTCGATCTCCTCCGCGAGAAAGAACGGCGTCTGGCACTCGTGTACCTGCTCCATCTGGTCCCGATGCCCCTCGAGGTACGCCGGCAGCGGCGGAACCTTCTTCGAGTACTCGAGCAGCATCGGCAACCGGAACGAAGCCGGCGCCTCCTCGAACTCGGCGGCTATCTGCTCCAATTTCTGCGGCATGCTCATAACACCCCGATCATACCAGACCCGCGCCCCCCTTCGACAGATCTCGAACGCCCACCCCCCGTTTTGCGCCCAGGCCTTCCGCCCAGGCCTTCACTTTTCATGATAATCGAGTATCATCTGACGCCGGTGCGCCAGGGTAAAGGCGTGGGTTATCGGTGCGGTGAGCGAAGAGAGGGACGTCGCTTGAGAGAGGCATTGACGGGACGCGAGGGACGCGGGGCGGGCGCGAGGTTCCGTGCGGCTTCGATCCTGGCGTTCGGGGCGGTGCTCGCTTCGGTGCTCGCGGGCTGCGGCGGCGGCGAAGACGGGGGCTCGGGGGATGATCGCGTCCAGGCGATCGCCACCTACAGCATCCTCGGGGACCTGGTGGAGAACGTGGGCGGCGAGAACATCGAGCTGACGACCCTCGTCGGTCCCAACGGCGACGCGCACACCTTCGAGCCAGCGCCCTCGGACAACGCCGAGCTCGCGGAGGCTGACGTGGTCTTCGAGAACGGCCTGGGTTTCGAGCCCTGGCTCGGCGCCCTCTACGAATCCTCCGGCTCGGAGGCCGCGCGCGTGACGGTGACGGACCCAATCGAGCCGCTAACCGTAGCGGAAGAAGAGCGGGGCCACGAGGCGGACGCGCGCGCGGTGCGGCGCGGCGAGGTCGACCCTCACGTCTGGCACGACGTGGGCAACGCCGTGGCCATGGTGGAGGCCATAAGGGACGCGCTCTCTGAGGCGGACCCAGGCAACGCCCGGGCCTACAGGCGGAACGCCGATGTGTACATCTCGGATCTCGGGGCGCTCGACGCCGACGTGCGGGAGCAGGTCGGCTCCATACCCGAGAAGGACCGCCTTCTCTTCACCTCCCACGACACCTTCGGCTACTTCGCCGAGCGCTACGGGTTCGAGGTCGACACCGCGCTGGCCTCCGCCAGCACGGAGGCCGGCGACCCGTCAGCGGGGCAGACGGCCGAGCTCGTCGAGAAGGTAGAGAGGAGTGGGGTGCCCGCGATCTTCGCCGACAACGTCTCCGACACGGGCGTGATGGAGGGCATCGCCTCGGAGGCCGGCGTTGAGCTAGCCCCCCCGCTCTACACGGACGCCCTGGGCGAACCAGGGAGCGAGGGCGGGACCTACGTGGGGATGGTGCGGTACAACGTCTCCACGATGTCCGAGGCACTCAGGCAATGAGAGACCCGTCCCTACCCTACGGCCGCCGGCGCCACACGGAGGCCGTGGCCGGTGCGCCGGCGCTCGCCGCGCGATACGTAAGCGCCGGGTACGCGGACTCGGAGGGTCCCGCGCTGCGGGACGTGAGCCTGCGCGTGCCGGCGGGCGCCAGGGTCGCGCTCGTCGGGCCGAACGGCTCCGGCAAGTCCACGCTGCTCAAGGCCGTCGCGGGGCTGCTGCCGGTTGCCTCGGGGGAGATCCGGATCTACGGGAACCCCGTCGGGGCGTGCCACCACAGGGTCGCCTACCTGCCCCAGCGCGGGGAGATAGACTGGCGGTTCCCGATCAGCGTCCGCAGGCTCGTCACCACGGGCCGCTACGTCCACCTGGGCTGGCTCAAGCGCCCGGGCCGCAAGGACCGCGAGGTCGTCTCCCAGGTGATGGAAGACCTCGGCCTCTCCCCCCTCGCCGAGCGCCAGATCGGACAACTGTCCGGCGGCCAGCAGCAGCGCGCCCTCCTCGCCCGCGCGCTGGTTCAGGACGGGGACCTGCTCCTCCTGGACGAGCCCCTCAACGCCGTGGACGCCGGTACCCGCGAGACCATCTCGGGGGTACTCGCGGGGCTGCAACGCCGGGGCAAGACCATGGTCGTCGCGACCCACGACCTCGCAAGCCTCGCCTCCCAGTTCGACGGGGCGCTCTACTTGAGGGGGGGGCGTGAGGCGCCTCCGGAGCCAGGCGCCTTCGTCGGGCTGCCCGTCGGGAGGGGGGCCGCGTGGGCCGGCTGACGGAGCCGCTGCAGTTCACGTTCATGCAGACCGGGCTGCTCGCCACGGTCCTCGTCGGCGCGACGTGCGCGGTGCTCGGGGTGTACGTGGTCCTGAGGAGCATGGCGTTCATAGGGGACGCATTGGCGCACACCATCCTGCCTGGGCTCGTGGCGGCGTACCTGCTCGGCCTGAACCTGCTAGGGGGGGCGGTGGTAGCCGGGGTCGCCACGGCGCTCGGCATAGGTTGGCTCTCCAGGCGCGGGACGCTGCGCGAGGACACGGCGATCGGCGTCACCTTCACCGGCATGTTCGCGCTAGGCATCCTGCTCATGAGCACGACGGGCTCCTTCAGGGACTTTACCCACATGCTCTTCGGCAACGTCCTTGGCATCGTCCCAGGGGACCTCGTTTTGATCTCGGCGCTAGCGCTGGTCGTGCTGGGGTTCCTCTTCCTCTTCCACAAGGAGCTCGAGCTTACGTCCTTCGATCCGACGCACGCGAAGGCGATGGGCCTCGGGGCTGACAAGATACGCTACGGGCTGCTCGTTCTGCTCTCGCTGACCGTCGTCGCCGGCGTGCAGGCGGTCGGGGTGGTTTTGATCAGCGCCCTCCTCATCACCCCGGCCGCCGCGGCCTCGCTCGTCACGAACAGCCTGCCCCGCATGATGGCGATCTCCGTCGCCATCGCCGTCTTCTCCGGCGTGGCGGGCCTCTACGCCTCCTACTTCTTCGACGTCGCCTCGGGCGCCGCCATCGTCCTCGCCTGCACCGCCTGCTTCGGTGGCGCCTCGGTGGTGCGGGTGCTGCGACGCGGGGCCGGTAGAGAAGCGGGCCTGTGATCCGGCCGCTCCGTCACGGGGGCCTCGGGTGAAGCTCAGGGGGAAGGTCCTGTCCCTCCTCGGGGGCCGAACCTGGATCTACGTCCTCAGCCTGCTCGTACCGCTGCTGGCGTACACGCTGGCGCTGAAGGTGTCGAACATCCTCGCGCAGGGCCAGGGCTCGGGGTTGCTAGGGTCCCTGCGCCTGATGCGGTCGGACCTGCTCTTCGGGACGGGTTACGCGCTGGTGTGGATCGGGCTCTTCGCGGTCGCCGACAGGGGGATTGCCCGGCGGGTGGTGGTCGTGCTGTTCCACGCGGCCGCGATACTGGTGGCCGTCATCTCGACCTGCGCCTACCAGTACATTACGGCGACAGGCACGCCACTAGGCTTCGGGATGGTCGCCTACTACGTCGGCAAGTTCGGCGAGGCCAAGGGCGCCATCGCGAGCGAGGCGCCAGGGTGGCTCGTGATCCTGCTGCTCGCGGCGCTCATCTACGGGGTACTTGGGCCACTGTGGATAACGGTTCTTTTGGCCCCGCGCAGACGCCCCGCCGCCCCCGAGACGGGGTCCCGGCCTGCGCCGGGGACCGGGGAAGCGCCCGCCCGCCCCCCGTCCGTCCTGTCACGTAGACGTTTCCTGGCGGGGGGCGTCGGCGCCGCGGCCGGGCTCGTGCTGGTAAGGGGGTCGCTCGCGTCCGGGGCCTCGGCTGGGGTGCGGGGGATCGACCCGCGGGCGCCGGTCTCTGACCTTATCGCCACGGAGATCGAAGGTTCGCAGCTGGCCGCCGCCTCCCGAGCAACCGGCCCCGTCGAGACCCTCGCGAACATCCGCCTCGCGGCGACGGGGCGCACCCGCCGGCGTCACGTCGCCCTCATACACCTCGAGTCCACCAGGGAGAGGTCATCGACCCCGTACAACAAGGAGATCCCGACCCAGCCCTACCTGGACGAGCTGGCGCGGGAGAGCCTGCTCGTGGAGCGGGCCTACACCACTATCCCCCACACCTCCAAGGCTATGGTGTCCGTGGACGCCGGCCTCTACCCCCATCCCTCTACGGACGTCGTCGAGGCAAGGCCGGGCGGGATGCCGGCGCGGTGCCTGGCCGAGTTACTCGGGGAGCAGGGCTACCGGACGGCGTGGTTCCAGTCCGCAACACAGACCTTCGAGGACCGCGCGCAACTCGTGAAGAACTTCGGCTACGGCCACTTCCAGGCCTACGAGTCCATGAAGACGGAGGGCTTCCAGACCGCCAACTACCTCGGCTACGAGGACGACATCATGCTGGGCCCTGGCCGCGACTGGCTGGAGGGGAACGCCAACGACCCGACCCTCGTCATGTACATGGGGGTCACGCCGCACCACCAGTACCTAGCCCCCACCCGCTACGGGCGCAAGAAGTTCGCGAGCAAGCCGGGGCTGGACCGTTACCTCAACGCCATCCGCTACGACGACTACTGGGTCCGGAACATAATCCAGATGTACAAGGACCTCGGGCTCTACGAGGACACCATCTTCGTCATCTACGGCGACCACGGGGAAGGTTTCGGCGAGCACGGCCGCTACCAGCACGACGGCGTGATCTGGGAAGAGGGCCTGAGGGTACCGCTGATCGTCCACGACCCCAAGAGCTTCGACGGCGGGGCGCGGGTCGAGGGGCCAGCGCACCTGATGGATTTCGCCCCGACGATAGTGGACATGCTCGGCTACGAGGTGAAGGGCGGCGAGTACCCCGGGCGCTCCATACTCGGCGACCTGCCAGAGGACCGGACGCTCTTCTTCGGGTGCAGGCCAGACCTCCTGAGCATGGCGTCCATAACGGGCAACGAGAAGTACATCTACCACTTCGGGAACCTACCCGACGAGTTCTACGACCTCTCCAGAGACCCCCTCGAACAACGCAACCTCGCCGCCAGAGCCGGCAAGGGGAAGCTCGACCAGAAGCGGTCGGACCTGCTCGAGTGGCACGCGAGGGCCTCGGCCGCCTACGACAAACCCGGCACCGACCCTTCCTAGACCCGCCGGTCGTACCGGAACCGCACAGAGAGCAGCGCTCGTCTCCGTCAGATAGGCGCGGCACCCCACTGCCCACTATGCAACAACCCGTAGCGTGGACGGTTGCGTGTTCTGCGAGATGCTGGCGGGCAGGCTGCCGGCGAGCGTCGTCTTCCGCGACGGGTCCTGCACGGCGTTCATGGACACAGATCCGGTCAACCCGGGTCACGTGCTCGTGGTCCCGAACTACCATGCCGCCTCCCTCGCCGATTTGCCCCGGGACGCGGGAGCCCACGTCTTCGGGGTAGGGCAGGGCGTCGCCGCCGCGCTCTACGGGAGCGGCCTCAGGTGCGAGGGGGTCAACCTCTTTCTCGCCGACGGGGAGGCCGCCGGCCAGGAGGTCTTCCACGTACACCTGCACGTCGTACCGAGGTTCGAGGGCGACGGTTTCGGTCCCTCCTTCGGCCCGGAGTGCGGCCACGAACCGGACCGCGCCGAGCTGGACGCGGCGGCGGATAGGGTGCGCAAAGCCCTGCGGGTGTAGGAGGGAACCCCCGCGGCGAAGTTACCCCTCCCTCACGCGGGCTATGGCAAGGCCGTCTATGCGCTCCCGGAGCAGGGGCACCAAGATCGCCGAGAGGCGCGGCTCTTCCGCCAGCTTCTCGTTGAACTCGCGCATGGCGCGGGACGACGGGTCGTCCGGGTCTATGACGCTTCCCCCACGGATGGCGTTGTCGCCGAGGATAAGCGTGCCGGGACGGGAGAGGCGGAGGGACCAGTCCAGGTACTCGGGGTAGCCCTCCTTGTCCGCGTCTATAAAGATCAGGTCGAACGGCCCGCCCCCGTTCTCGACCAGGCTCTCCAGGCTCCGCCGGGCGTCGCCGACCCGAACCTCCACCTTGCCCGAGAGGCCGGCCCGCCCGACGTTCCTGCGGGCGACCTCGGCGTGGTGCTCGTCGAGCTCCAGAGAGAGGAGGGTCCCGTCCTCCGGCAGCCCGCGGGCGAAGTTGATGGCGCTGTAGCCGCCGAGGGTGCCGATCTCTAGTATCCTCCGCGTGCCGGAGATCTCGACGAGCATCTGCAGGAGCTTCCCCTGCGTCGCCGAGACGTTTATGGCCGGAAGCCCCTCCCGCTCCGACTCCCGCAACGCCGCCTCCAGCGCCCCGTCCGGCGGCACAAAGAGGTTCGCTACGTACTCGTCTATCCCCCTAAGGAGCCGCATAGTGTCGTCCCCGTCCATCCCTACAACCTCCAGAGTCTCTGCTCGTATCCTACCCCCGTGAGCGTAAGGCCCAGGGCGGGGGACGCGGGACCCGCCTCGCTGCGCTCTCCGCCGGAGAGGAGTTCCCTGAAGCGCCCGAGGTCCCTTCTTCCCATACCGACCTCCCGCATCGTGCCCACTAGCGTACGCACCATACCGTACAGGAAAGAGTCGGCGGTGATGCGGTAGGTAAGCAGGTCCCCCTCCCGTGCCCAGGACGACGCCGTCACCACCCGCTCGAACCTGACGTGGTAGCCCTTGGACGGGGTGAAAGCCCTGAAGTCGTGGACGCCCATGATCATCTCTCCCGCCTCCTCCAGCAGCCCGAAGTCGAGCCTCCGCGGCTCGTACGCGGCCCGCAGGCGCATGAGGGGGGCCCGGATCTCGTCGTTCACCAGCCTGTACTCGTAGCTCCTGCTCCTCGCCTCCCTCCTTGCGTCGAAGCCATCGGGGACCGCCACGCAGCGCCTGAGCGCGACGTCTTCGGGCAGCACGGCCGTAGCCTTGTAGGAGACGAGGGAGGGCGAGAGGTCCGTCTCTGCCTCGAAGGAGACTACCTGGCCGGAGGCGTGGACCCCAGCGTCGGTGCGCCCGGCGACGGAGAGCCTGACCGGCTGGCGCAGGACCGTTCCCAGGGCCGTGGAGAGCTCGCCCTCCACGGTCCTCCGGCCGGGCTGGGCGGCCCAGCCGGCGAAGCGGGCGCCGTCGTACTCGACGAGGCAGGCCAGCTTCACAGGAGCGCGGCCCCCGCGACGGCGAGAACCGTCAGGAGGAGCGCCGCGGCGTCGCGGGCGCGGAAGCGTAGCTCGCGGTAGCGGACGCGGCCGACGCCGCCCCTGTAGCCCCGGCTCTCCATCGCCTCGGCCAGCTCGTCGGCGCGGCGGAAGGCCCCGACGGTCAGGGGGACGAGGAGCGGCACCAGCGACCGCGCCCGTCTCACGAGGCCGCCGCCATCGAAGTCCGCGCCGCGGGCGGCCTGGGCGCGCGAGATCTTCTCAGCCTCCTCCCCGAGCGTCGGGATGAAGCGGAGGGCTATGGTCATCATCATCGCGACCTCGTGGGCAGGGAAACGGAGCCGCTTGAGCGGGGAGAGCAGGTCCTCCATCCCGTCGGCCAAGGCAACGGGCGCTGTGGTCGCCGTCAGCAACCCGGCCGCCGAAACCAGGATCAGGATACGCGCCGCCAGCAAGACCCCGAGCCGCAGCCCCCCCTCGTGAACCTCCAAGAACCCCCATGCGAAGAGGGTCGCCCCATCCCGCGTGAAGAACACCTGGAACAGGAAGGTGAGCGCCACTATAAACAGTACGGGCCTCAACAGGCCGAGAAAGGCACCTGGCGGCACCCGGCTCGCCGCCACGAGCCCGGCGGTCACGGCCCCCGCCGCGAGGAAGCCTGCTATCGAGTCCACGAAGAACAGCCCGACCACGAACACGGCCGTCGCGACCACCTTCGCCCGCGGGTCGAGCGCGTGCAGCGGCGAATCGACAGGGTAGAACCGCCCCACGCCCCGGGCGAACGTCACGGGCGCGCGCCCATGACGCGACCGAGCGCCGCAAGCGTCTCCCGGTAACACACGGGCCTCCCGACCTCGGGGAACGCCCCGCCCAGGGCCGCCACAACCCGCACGGTCGCCGGCGCCAGCGAGGACTCACCGTAGAAGACGTCCGCGGGCAGCCCGACGGACCGCACGCTTCCGCCTTCCAGAAGGCAGACCCGCCCGGCCACCTCGGCCACCTCGTCGAGGTCGTGGGAGACGAGAACCACCGTCATGCCAGAGGCCTTCAGGCGTCCGACGAGGCCGATAAGATCGGAGCGGGCGTGGGGGTCGAGCCCGGCCGTTGGCTCGTCGAGCACGAGGACCTCGGGCCCCATGGCGAGCACCCCGGCGATGGCGACCCGCCGCTTCTCGCCGCCGGAGAGCGCGAAAGGCGAGCGGGCGGCGAGGTGGCCCGCGCCGAGCAACCCGAGAGCCTCCCGTACCCTTCCTTTCACCTCCTCCTCGCCCAGGCCGAGCCTACGCGGGGCGAAGGCCACGTCCTCCTCGACGGTGGGCGCGAAGAGGGCCTGCTCGGGCGACTGGAAGACGAGGCCAACCCGCCGCCGGAGCTCGGACCGCTTCAGGGAGACCGCGTCCTCCCCGTCCACCAGGACCCTGCCGGACGTAGGGACGAGCAGCAGGTTCAGGTGCTGGACGAGGGTGCTCTTGCCGGAGCCCGTGCCCCCGATCACGCCGAGCACCTCCCCGGGCTCCACGCCCAAGGAGACGTCTTTCAGCGCCTCGACCGCGAAGGGCGTCCCCCTGCCGTAGACGTGCCCGACGCCTTCGAGGTCTATCCTCACCGCGCCTCCACCCCGTCCCTGCTCCTCCTGCGCGCGACGGCGGCGGCCAGATCCTCCGGCGTCCGGCAGAACTGCAACCCGAGATCGGCCGCGAGCCTCGGCACCGGCGGCAGCACGAGCCGGTTCTCCCGCAAGAGACCCGCGTCGGAGAACAGCTCCCCCGGCGTGGTGTCGGCCGCGAGCCTCCCGCCGTTCAGGACGAGCACCCTGTCGGCGTCGAAGAGCTCTTCCAGGTGGTGCGTGACGTGCACCACGGTCCTCGACCGCGCGAGATCCCGGACCCTGCCGAGCACCTCATCCCGGCCGGCGGCGTCCAGCATGGCGGTAGGCTCGTCGAGGAGCAGGACCTCGGGGCCGACGGCGAGCAGCCCCGCGAGCGCCACCCGCTGCTTCTCGCCGCCAGAGAGGGTGTGCGGCTCCCGCCGCTCGTACCCGGCGAGGCCGACGGAGGCTATCGCCTCGCGCACCCTCTCGCGCATCTCGGCCCGCTGCACCCCGAGGTTCTCGAGCCCGAAGGCCACGTCGTCCTCGACGAAGGGCGCTACCAGCCCGTTGTCGGGGTTCTGGAAGAGGACGCCGACCCTGCGCCTGACCTCGAAGGGCTCGGCCGCCGGGTCGAGGCCGGCGACCCGCACGCGCCCGGAGCCGGCGACCAGGAGGCCGTTGAGGAGCCTGACCAGGGTGGACTTGCCGCCGCCGTTGGGGCCGACCACGCCGACGTACTCGCCGGCGCGCACCGAGAATGAGAGGCCGTCCAGCGCGGGCAAGCTCGCCGCGGGATCCGCCCCGGGGTAGTGGAAGGTCGCGTTCTCGCAGGAGACGACGAGGGACCCGCCTGGGCGGGTCCCATCGACCGGGATACTCTCGTGTGGGTTCCCGTTACTCAGCTCTAAAGTTGACGAGCTCCAGGTAGACGCTCTCGGCGCCGTCCCCGAGGCGCGGGCCGAGCCTCAGGATACGGGTGTAGCCCGAGGTGCGGCCGTCGAGGTCGGGGGCGACGTCCTCGAAGAGGCGGCGGACGACGGTCTTGTCCTTGAGGACCTTGACCGCCTGGCGCCGGGCGTGGAGGTCGTCCTTCTTGGCGGTGTTTATGAGCTTGTCGACCACGCCGCGAAGCTCCTTGGCCTTGGGGGCCGTGGTCTTTATGCGGCCGTGGGTGATCACCTGCCCTGCCATCGTGCCAAGCATCGCCTTGCGGTGCTGCGCCTCGCGGCCGAGCTTGCGGCCCCTCTTAGCGTGCCTCATCTAGACCCTCGCTATCCAGCGCGTATCCGTACTCGAGGAGCTTCGAGCGGATCTCGTCCACGCTCTTCATCCCGAGGTTGCGGATGTTCATTAGCTCCTCTTCGGTCATCGTCGCGAGCTGGCCTATGGTGTCTACGCCCTCGCGCTTGAGGCAGTTGTAGGAGCGGACGGTGAGCTCCAAATCCTCGACCGGGCGCTCGTCCTGGATCACGGCGCGCCCGCCGCGCTGGCGGCCGTCGGCCTGGCCCTGCACCTGGTAGCCGTCGGTGAACAGCCCCAGGTAGTCCATGAGCTGCTTGGACGCCTCCTGCACGGCCTCCTGCGGGTCGATGCGGCCGTCGGTGAAGACCTCCATCCGCAACGAGTCGAGGTCGGCCCTCGCGCCCGCGCGGGTCTCCGTCACGGCGTAGTTGACCCGCTGGACGGGCGAGAACAGGGAGTCGACGGCGACGACCCCTATGGGGTCGGCGTCGCTCTTGTTCCCCTCGGCGCGGCGGTAGCCCTGGCCGAGCTCTACGGTGAGGCGCATGTCGAGGTGGCCGCCCTCGGAGACGCTTGCGAGGTAGACGGAAGGGTCGACGACCTCGACGTCGGCCTTGATCTCGATGTCAGCCGCCGTTACCTCGCCGGGGCCGTCCTTCTGGATCTGGAGCTCGATAGGCTCGTCCCGCTCGAGCTTGAACTTGAGCCCCTTGATGTTGAGGATGATGTCAACGACGTCCTCTTTGACGCCAGCGATCGTCGAGAACTCGTGGCTTACGCCCTCTACCCGTATCTTCGTGACCGCGGCGCCCGTGAGCCCGCTGAGCATCACGCGCCGCAAGGAGTTGCCTATTGTGTGCCCGAGGCCCCGCGGCAGCGGTTCGGCCACGAACGTCCCGCGCTGGCCCTCTTCTTCTTCCACCCTGAAACGGGGCGGTGCTATATCCAACATCGTCAAAAAACCACCTGCTAAGAGAGAATTGCGTTAACGGCTGTAGAACTCGATGATGAGCGCCTCTTCGACGGGCGTGTCGATCTCGTCCCGCCCGGGTGTATGAAGCAACCTGCCCGTGAAGTTGTCATGGTCGGCCTCCAGCCAGGCAGGGACCGCCACCACGTTCTCGACGGCCGCCTGTATGGGCTCGAGCTCGCGGCTCTTCTCCCTGACGGTCACGACGTCCCCCGGCTTCAAGAGCGCGGAAGGGATGTTGTGCTTGCGGCCGTTGAGGAGGAAGTGGCCGTGCACGACGAGCTGGCGCGACTGCGGGCGGCTGCTGGCGAAGCCCATCCGGTAGACTACGTTGTCCATCCGGAGCTCCATCTGCCTGAGCAGGTTCTCGCCAGAGACGCCCTGCATCCTGGTCGCCTTGTCGTAGGCCCGCCTGAACTGCTTCTCGGAGACCCCGTAGTACCAGCGCGCCTTCTGCTTCTCGAGAAGCCGCATCCCGTACTCCGTCTGGCGCTGCCGACCGCGGCCGTGCTCGCCTGGAGGATACGGCTTCTTCTCCAGCGGGTTCTTCCGCATGCTGGAGAGCATTACCCCCGCCCGCCGGTCGCGCCGGCCCCTCGGTCCCGTGTATCTGGCCACTCTAAACTACCCCCTGCGCCTCTTGGACGGCCTGCACCCGTTGTGCGGCTGGCCCGTGACGTCCCTGATGCCGAGGACCTCGACACCCATCGACTGGAAGGTCCTCGCGGCCATGTCCCGGCCCGAGCCGTGGCCCTTCACCTCTATGTCCACGCGCCGAACACCCTGGTCCATCGCCTTGTTCGCGCAAGACTCGGCGGTCATCTGGGCCGCGTACGGCGTGCTCTTGCGGCTCCCCTTGAACCCCAAGGACCCCGCGGACTCCCAGGCGATGACGTTGCCCTCCTGGTCGCTCACGGAGACGATGGTGTTGTTGAAGGAGCTCTTGATGTGGACGATGCCGGTCGTGATGTTGCGACGGACCTTGCGCCGCTGCCGGCTCGCACCGCGCTGGTTGCCCCTGCGCTGCTGCCTCTGCCTACCCATTTATCTAGCCCTCTTTCTTCCGCCGATGGACGGCTTCGGCCCCTTGCGCTGGCGGGCGTTCGTCTTCGTCCGCTGCCCACGAACCGGCAGGCCCCGGCGGTGCCGGATGCCCCTGTAGGTGCCGATCTCTATGAGCCGCCTGATGTTCTGGGTCGTCTCGCGCCTGAGGTCGCCCTCGACCTCCAGGTTCGCGTCGATGTAGGTACGGATGCTGCCGACCTCGCCCTCGGCCAGGTCCCTGACCTTGGTGTTCGGGTCGACGTCCGTCTCGCGGCAGATCTTCCTCGCCGTCGAGCGGCCGATGCCGAACACGTAGGTGAGCCCGATCTCGACCCGCTTCTCGCGCGGCAGGTCTACGCCTGCTATCCGTGCCATGCTATCCCTGCCTCTGCTTGTGCCGGGGGTTCGGGCAGATCACCCTCACCACACCCCGGCGGCGTATTACCTTGCACCTCTCGCACATCGGCTTCACGCTCGCCCGTACCTTCACAACGGTCTCCTTCTGCCTCTTATCTCTCGTTAGGTCCTGAACCTGTAGGTGATGCGTCCCCGGCTCAAGTCGTAGGGGCTCAACTCCACCTTCACCCTGTCCCCCGGAAGGATCCGGATGTAGTTCATCCGCATCTTCCCTGAGATGTGCGCCAACACGTTGTGCCCGTTGTCGAGCTCGACCCGGAACTGCGTGTTGGGCAACGCCTCGGTGACGGCACCCTCTACTTCTATAACGTCTTCTTTGGCCAAGGACCTCTCTTTTCCGACCGGTTACAAAATGACTGAAGCCAAACGCATATCTTATCACGCTGGCGTGGCTTCTCACACCGCTTGTGCGCCCCTCCTACCCGCCCGAGCCCCCGACTTCCGTCAGGACCCACGGGCCGTTCTCCGTGACGGCGACCGTGTGCTCGAAGTGGGCCGAGAGGGAGCGGTCCGCGGTGTAGATGGACCACCTGTCCTTCTCGTCGAGGTCTATAGCGTAGTCGCCGAGCGTGATCATGGGCTCTATGGCGAACGTCATGCCTGGCATGAGGCGTACCCCGGTGCCCTGCTTGCCGTAGTTCGGTATCTGGGGGTCCTCGTGCATCTCCCGGCCTACCCCGTGCGAGACGAGGTCGCGGACGACCCCGTAGCCCTTGGCCTCGGCGACGGACTGTATAGCGTGCCCGACGTCCCCGAGCCTGTTGCCGGCCCGCATCGCCTCCGTCGCCGCGGCCAGGCACTCCTGGGTGATCTGGAGCAGACCACGCGCCGCCTCGGGCACCTCGCCGACGGCGACCGTGGTGGCCGAGTCGGTGACGAAGCCCTTGAAGCGGACGCCGGCGTCGATGGAGAGGAGGTCGCCCTCTTTCAGCCTGTACGAGCCGGGGATACCGTGGACTATCATGTCGTTCGGGGAGGCGCAGATGGAGCCGGGGAAGTCAGGGGCACCAGGGCCGCCTGGGTAGCCCTTGAACTCGGGGGTGCCGCCGTGGGAGCGGATAAAGTCCTCGGCCATCCCGTCGAGTTCGCCGGTAGTGACGCCGGGACGGGCGTTCTCGGAGAGCATCCTCAGGCAGGCGGCCGTGATCTCGCCGCCCTCCCGCATCGCCGCGAGCTCCCCCTTGCTCTTGCGGACGATCAAGCGCCGTCCCCGCCGACGGCCGCCAGGATCTCCTCGGTAACCTCGGGGATGGGCTTGCGGGCGTCCACGGTGGTGAGGAGGCCGCGCTCTTCGTAGTAGTCCTTCAGCGGCTCCGTCTGCTCGTGGTAGATGGCGAGCCTGCGGCGGATGGCCTCCTCGGTGTCGTCCTTGCGCTGCACGAAGGGGCCGGGGTCCTCCTCGGGGTCCTCCGGCGGCGGGTCGTGCTCGACGTGGTAGACCTGACCCGTCGCGTCGCTAGTCCGGCGTCCGGAGAGCCGCTCCACGAGCTCGTCGTCCGGCGCCTCGAGGGCTACGGCCGCGTCCAGCTCGATGCCGAGGTCGTCGAGGGCCTCGTCGAGGGCCTTAGCCTGGGCCTCGTTGCGGGGAAAGCCGTCGAGCAGCCAGGCGTCGGCGTCGTCGAGGTACGGCTTCGCCATCTCGACGATTATCTCGTCCGGGACGAGCTCGCCGCGGTCGTTGTAGTCCTGCACCTTCTGGCCGAGCTCCGAGCCCGACTTTATCTCGGCCCGGACGATGTCGCCCGTGGAGATGTGCTTCGCCCCGGTCTTCTGGGCGAGGCGTTGCGCCTGCGTTCCCTTGCCTGCCCCCTGGGGGCCCAAAAGAATGATCTTCATCGTTTCTTCAAGAACCCTTCGTAGTTGCGCATCATTAGCTGGCTTTCGAGCTGGCGGACCGTGTCGAGCGAGACGCCGACCACGATAAGCATGGAAGTGCCGCCGAGGAAGAGCGTGCTGCCCAGGTTCAGGGCAGGGGCGATCAGGTACGGCAGTACCGCCACGATAGCGAGGAAGACCGCGCCGAAGAGCGTGATCCTGGTGAGCACGTTGTTGAGGTAGAGCGCGGTCTGCTGCCCGGGTCTGATGCCCGGCACGTACCCGCCGCTCTTCTTGAGGTTTTCGGCGTGCTCGACGGGGTTGAACTGGACCGCGGTGTAGAAGTACGTGAACATTATGATGAGCAGGGCGTACAGCACGAGGTAGGGCGCGCTGCTCGGGTCGAAGAAGCGGGCGAGCCGGCTAAGGAACGAGTCCGGATCGCCCCCGCCCGCGAACTGGGCCAGCACCACGGGGAACAGGAGCAGCGAGGAGGCGAAGATGATCGGGATGACCCCTGCCATGTTCACCTTCAGGGGCAGGTACGTCGTCCCGCCCTGGCTCATCCTCCGCCCTACCTGGCGCTTGGCGTATGTTATGGGTATCCGGCGCTGGCCCTCGTTCACGAAGACGATCGCCGCGATGATCGCCACCGCCAACAGGGCGAGTATCACCATCGTAAGCACGCTGCCGTTCTCCACGAGCCCCCGCACGGCCTGCGGCGCCCGCGAAAGGATCGAGGCCGTGATTATGAGGGAGATCCCGTTCCCGAGGCCCCTCTGGCTTATGAGCTCGCCCATCCACATCGTGAGCATGACACCCGTGGTCAGGGTGAAGATAACGAGCACCACCTGCAGGATGCTGGCGCCCGCGAGCGCCGCGCCGCCGGCCGGCGCCCGGAAGTAGAAGACCATGGCCGTCGACTGGATCAGGGCAAGCGCCAGCGTGAAGTAGCGGGTGTACTGCGTGATCTTCTGCTGCCCGGCCTCGCCCTCCTTGGAGAGCTCCTGCAGGCTCGGGATGGCTACCGTCATGAGCTGCATGACGATGGCCGCCGTGATGTAGGGCATGATGCCCAGGGAGAAGACGGCGTAGTTGTTGAAGGCCCCGCCGGTGAACGCCCCGAAGAGCCCCGTTATCGCGTTGTTGGTACCGGGGCCGGCCCCGCCGAGCACGTCCGGGCTGATCCCGGGCAGCGGTACGTACGCGCCGAGCCTGTACAGGGCCAGGATCATGGCCGTGAACAGGAGCCTCTGGCGCAGCTCGGGGACTTTCCAGGCGTTGGCAAGGGATCCCAACATATTAGCGCTCCAGTACCTCTACGCTTCCGCCGCCCGCCTCTATCTTGCTCTTCGCCGTCTCGGAGAAGGCGTGGGCCCTCACCGTGACGGCCCGCCCGACCTCGCCGTTGCCGAGGATCTTGACGAGCTTCGCCTTCTTCCTGACGAGCCCGGCGGCCCGCAGCTCGTCCGGCCCTATCGTATCACCGGAGACCCCTTCGAGGTCCGAGAGGTTGACGGGCGCGTAGTTGACCGGGCGGGCGACGGTGTGCCTGCCCCTTGCCTCGCCCTTGAGGCGCGGCAGCCGCCGCTGCAGCGGCATCTGGCCGCCCTCGTAGGCGGCGTGGGTCGTCGAGCCGGAGCGGGCGCCGGCGCCCTTGTGGCCGCGGCCGCTGGTCTTGCCCTGCCCCGAGCCGATGCCGCGCCCGACGCGCTTGCGCCCGCGCGTCGAACCGGGGGCCGGGCCTATGTCGTTGAGCCTCATTACTCCTGCACCTCCTCGACGTGGACCAGGTGGCGCACCTTGTGGAGCATGCCCCGTATCTGGGGCGTGTCCCCGTGCACGCGCGAGTCCCTGATCCGCTTCAGCCCGAGGGCCTTGACCGTCCGCTTCTGGTCGCCCTTCTGGCCGATGATGCTCTTCATCTGCGTGACCTTTAGGGGGCTCATGACGTGATCTTCACCCCCCTAGCCTGCTCGATGTCGGCCTTGGTGCGGAGCCTCTGCAAACCCTCGACCGTCGCCTGGACGAGGTTGACCGACGTCGTCGAGCCGAGCGCCTTGGTGAGCACGTCCTTGATGCCGGCGAGCTCCAGGACCGCCCTGACCCCGCCGCCCGCTATGACCCCCGTACCTTCGGAGGCCGGCTTGAGCAATACGTCCGAGCTCTCGAACTTGCCGATGACCTCGTGCGGGATGGTGGTGTTGCGCATCGGGACCTGGAACATGTTCCGCTTGGCCCGCTCCTGGCCCTTCTGGATGGCCGCGGGCACGGTGTTTGCCTTGCCGAGGCCGGCGCCTACCCTCCCCTTGCCGTCGCCGACAACCACGAGCGCGCTGAAGTTGAACCTACGGCCGCCCTTGACGACCTTGGCGACGCGCCGGATCTCGACGACCCTGTCCTGGAACTCGCTGTCGCGGCCTCCGCGGCCGCCGCCGCGGCCTCCGCCGCCGCGGTTGTCCCTGCCGCGACCGCCCTGGCCACCTGGACCGCCGCCGCGGCCGCCCTGGCCCGGAGGACCTCCCGGCCCGCCGGGGGCTCCGCCCCTGTTATTTCCTCTGCCTCGACCCAAAACCTAGTCCTCCTGAATTAGAGCTTCAGGCCGCCCTCGCGGGCGCCCTCTGCGAGCGCCGCGATGCGGCCGTGGTATTTGTTGCCGCCCCTGTCGAAGACCGCCACCTCGATGCCGGCTTCCTTAGCCTTCCTCGCGATGAGCTCCCCGACCTTGCGGGCCGCGTCCTTGCGGTTCTCGGCCTCCCCCACCTCGCGGGAGTCGGCCGCCGCAAGCGTGCGGGCCGCGTCGTCGTCGATGAGCTGGGCGTAGATGTTCACGTTCGAGCGGTACACCGAGAGGCGCGGGCGCCCCGCAGTGCCGACGACCTTGCGCCGGACGCGCTTGCGCCGCTTCTCCCTGTGGGCCCGCTTCTGAAGAACTGCCATAGATCCTCCCTATCCGGCCTTGCCGACCTTGCGGCGGACCTGCTCGTCGCTGTAGCGGATGCCCTTGCCCTTGTACGGCTCGGGCGGGCGAACCTTACGGATCTCCGCCGCCATCTGACCGACCTGCTGCTTGTCGTTCCCGCGCACGATGATCGTCGTCGCGTTCGGCACCTCGAACTCGATGCCTTCCCGCGGCGCTATCGCCACGGGGTGCGAGTACCCCACCTGCAGGTTCACGTCCCTGCCCTGGAGCGCGGCCCTGTAGCCGACGCCCGCTATGTTCAGCGTCCTCGTGAACCCCTCGGTAACACCCATCACGGCGTTGTAGAGAAGGGAGCGGGTAAGCCCGTGCATCGCCCGGTCAGGCGGCGCGTCGGAGTTGCGCTGGACGACGAGGTTCCCGTCCTCCTGCTCGACCCGCACGCCTCTACCGACGGGCACGGTGAGCTCGCCCCTCGGGCCGGTCACCTTCACGCTCCGGCCCGAGAGCTCGACGTTCACGCCGCCGGGGAGCTCCACAGGAGCCCTACCGATTCTCGACATCTCTTACGACCTCCCTAGTAGACGAAGCAAAGTACTTCGCCCCCGATACCCTGCCTGCGGGCCTGGTGGTCGGTAAGGACCCCCTGCGAGGTCGAGAGGATCGCCACGCCCAGCCCGTCGAGCACGCGGGGTATGTTCGTCTGCTTGCGGTACACCCGGCGGCCGGGTCGGCTCATGCGCCTGAGGCCCGTTATGCCGCGCCTGCCGTCCGGGCCGTATTTCAGGCCGATGACGAGGCGCCTGTCCACGCCGGTGCCCTGCTCGGAGACCTCCTGCACGTAGCCCTCCTGCAGGAGGATGCGCGCTATCTCCGCCTTCATCTTCGAGTGCGGTATCCGGACCACGTCCTGCTTCGCCATGTGGGCGTTGCGGATGCGGGTCAGGAAATCCGCTATGGGATCTGTGACCGTCATCTCTACCTACCAACTCGCTTTCGTAACACCGGGGATCTTGCCCTCGTGCGCCAGCTCGCGCAGGCAGATCCTGCACAGCCCGAACTTCCTGTAGTAACCGTGGGCCCGGCCGCACCGCTGGCACCGGTTGTACTCCCTCACCTTGAACTTCTGCGGCTTCTGCTGCTTGACCAGCAACGCTTTCCTCGTCATCTCTAACTCTCCCTGAAGGGCATGCCGAGGAGCCGCAAAAGCTCCCGAGCCTCTTCGTCGCTCTCGGTCGTCGTCACCACCGCGACGTCCAACCCGCGGGTCGCGTCTATGGCGTCGTAGCTGATCTCCGGGAAGATGACCTGATCCCTGAGGCCTATGGCGTAGTTGCCCCGCCCGTCGAAGCTACTCGGGTTGATCCCCCTGAAGTCCCGCACCCGCGGCAGCGCCACGGAGACGAACCTGTCGAGGAACTCCCACATCCGCTCGTTGCGAAGCGTTACCCTCGCGCCGATCGGCATCCCCTCGCGGATCTTGAACCCGGCTATGCTCTTCCTCGCCCGCCGGATCTGGGGCTTCTGGCCCGTGATCTTCGCCAAGTCCTCGACCGCGCCGTCGAGCGCGCGGCTGTTGACCACGGCCTCGCCGACGCCCATGTTGACCACGATCTTCTCGAGGCCAGGGATCCTCATCGGGTTCTGGATGTCGAACCGCTCCTTGAGGGCCGGGGCGATCTCTTCGCGGTACCTGTCTTTTAGCCTAGCCATCGATGTCCCTCCCGGTCTTCTTGGCGACCCGGACCTTCTCGCCCGAGTCCGTGAACCGGTACCCGACCTTGGTCGGCTCCCCGCTGCCGGGGTCGACCAGCATCACGTTCGAGATGTCTATGGGGGCGTCGAAGGTGAAGAGCCCCTGCTGGTTGTTCTGGCTCGGCCTGGCGTGGCGCGTGCGCTCGTTGACGCCGCCCACCACCACACGGTTCTTCTTCGGGATTACCCGCTCGACCTCGCCGCGCTTGCCCTTGTCCTTGCCGGAGACCACGACCACCGTATCCCCGCGCTTTATCTTGATACCCATAAGCTAGAGCACCTCCGGGGCCAGCGAGATGATCCTCGTGTAGCCCTTGTCCCTGAGCTCGCGCGCCACCGGCCCGAAGATGCGGGTCCCCCTCGGGGCCCCGTCCTGGTTGATGATGACGCCGGCGTTCTCGCCGAAGCGGATGTACGACCCGTCGTCCCGGCGCGTCTCCTTCTTGGTCCGCACCACGACAGCCCGCACGACCTCGCCCTTCTTGACGGCGCCGCCAGGCGTGGCCTCCTTGACCGTCGCGACGATCACGTCGCCAACCCCCGCGTTACGCCTCTTGCTGCCGCCGAGGACCCGGATCGTGAGGATGCTCCTCGCGCCCGTGTTGTCGGCTACCCTCAGCCTCGATTCTTGCTGGATCACTACTCGGCCCTCGACACGATATTGGCCAGCCGCCAGCGCTTGCGCGCCGAGATGGGACGGGTCTCGATGATCCTTACCGTGTCCCCCACGCGGGCCTCGTTGGCCTCGTCGTGCACCATGAACTTCTTGGAGCGGCGCACGCGCTTCTTGTACTTGGGGTGCCGCACCAGCGCCTCCACCGAGACCGTTACGGTCTTCTCGGGGGCGTCGGAGACCACGAGCCCGACCCGCTCCTTGCGGCGGTTGCGCTCGGTGTCGGACTGGATCTGGCCCTCGTCCTGGTCGAGCGCCGGCCCCTTGGCGGGCCCGAGGTCGAGCCCGGCCTCCACGGTCTCGCCGCTTTCGGCCCCCTCTATGAGGTCCTGCGGCGTCTCGGGAGGTCGCTCTTCAGTGGCGCCCTCGGGGGTACCCCCGGGGGCACCCTCGGGCGCCCCGTTCTGGTTTTTCTCTTCCTCAGTCACTATCCGTTCTCCTGCTGTTTCTGGTTCAGGACGGTGAGTATCCTGGCTATGTTCTTGCGGACCTCTTTTATCTGTCCCGTGTTCTCCAACTGCCCGGTGGCGTGCTGGAAGCGCAGGTTGAAGAGCTCGCGCCGCGTGTCGGCGAGGCGCTGCTCGAGCTCCGTAACGTCCAGCTCGCGCACTTCTGCTACCTTCATCTACTGCCCCCCAACCCGCGAGAGGAAGCGCGTCTTTATGGGAAGCTTCTGGGCGGCGAGGCTCATGGCCTCCCGCGCGAGCTCCTCGCTCACGCCGCTCATCTCGAACATCACGCGCCCCGGCTTGACCACGGCCACGTAGCCCTCGGGGGAGCCCTTGCCCGAACCCATCCTCGTCTCTGCGGCCTTCTTGGTGAAGGGCTTGTGGGGGAAGATGTTTATCCAGACCTTCCCCCCGCGCTTGATCTTCCTCGTCATCGCGATACGGGCCGCCTCTATCTGGCGGTTGGTTATCCAGGACGGCTCCAGCGCCTGCAGGCCGTACTCGCCGAACTGCACATCGGTGCCGCCCTTGGCCTGGCCCCGCATCCTGCCCCTGTGGGGCTTCCTGAACTTGAGCTTCTTCGGTACAAGCATCTCTCTACCGCCTGATCGCTTCTGGCTGCTCGTCGTGGACGCCGTGGTTGATCCAGACCTTTACACCGATCTGGCCCATCTGCGTCTTGGCCTCACGGAAGCCGTAATCTATGTCGGCATCGAGCGTGTGGAGCGGCACCCGGCCCTCGGAGATGGTCTCGGAACGGCTCATCTCGATGCCTCCCAAACGACCGCCGCACTGGATCCTGGCCCCCTGCGCCCCGCTCCTCATGGAGCTCGTCAAGGCCCGCTTCATGGTCCGCCGGAACGCGGCCCGGCTCGCGAGCTGCTCCGCGATGGACTCGGCCACGAGGGCGGCGTTCAACTCGGGCCGCGGGACCTCGCGCACGTTGACCTGGACCTTCTTCTTGGTGAGCCGCTCGAGCTCGCTGCGCAAAGCGTCGACCTCGGAGCCGCCCTTCCCGATAACGATGCCGGGGCGGGCGGTGTGGATGTCCACCGCGATCTCGCCCTGCTCGGCGGCCTTCCTGATCCTCACGTCCGCGATCCCGGCGCGCGTGAGCTTCTTCTCGATGTGCTCCCGGATCTTGAGGTCCTCGCCGAGGAACTCGGCGAAGTCCCGATCCGAGTACCAGCTGCTCTTGAAG
>DATFPF010000116.1:0-3183 GCA_035264945.1 Rubrobacter sp. | reverse complement strand
GGTTCGGCGGCGACCCTGACGCCATCGTGGCCTGCGTCGGCGGCGGATCCAACGCGATAGGCGCCTTCCACCCGTTCGTCGGGCGCGAGAACGTGCGCCTGGTCGGCGTGGAAGCCGCCGGGCGGGGCCTGGATACGGGCGAGCACGGGGCTTCCCTGACGGGCGGGCGGCCCGGCGTGTTGCACGGGAACCTTAGCTACGTGCTCCAGGACGAGGATGGCCAGATCCGGGAGGCCCACTCCATAAGCGCTGGCCTGGACTACCCTTCTGTTGGCCCCGAGCACGCCTACCTCAAGGACGAGGGCCTCGTCGAGTACGTGGGCGCGACGGACGACGAGGCGCTGGAGGCTTTCGTCCTCCTCTCGCGCCTCGAGGGCATCATCCCGGCGCTCGAGACGTCGCACGCCATCCACTACGCCGAGAAGGTGGCGCGCGAGCTCGGGCAGGGCAAGAACCTCGTCGTCAACCTCTCAGGCCGCGGCGACAAGGACATCGGCGTCGTGGCCGAGGCACTTGGCATGGATGCGCGCGAGGCGGGCGAAGACCCCTCGTGAGCGGCGCCGAGAGGCTTGTGGGTGCTTTCCCGAAGGGCCGGGCGGCCCTCGTGCCGTACCTGACGGGCGGCTACCCGACGCTCGAGGGCGCGGCCGGGGTGGGGGAGGCCTTCCTCGCCGCCGGGGCCGACGTGCTTGAGATAGGGGTCCCGTTCTCGGACCCGCTCGCGGACGGGCCGACGATCCAGGACACCACCACCCGCGCCATCGAGAACGGCGCGGACCTCCGGTACTGCCTGGGCCTCGCCTCCCGGTTTGCGGACAGGGTGCCTGTAGTGTTCCTGCTCTACTACAACACCATCTTCGCCAGGGGCGCTGGGCGCTTCCTGGACGAGGCGGCCGAGGCGGGCGTCTCCGGGCTCGTGATACCGGACCTTCCCGTGGACGAGGCCGCCGCCTTCGCCGAGGCGTGCGCCGACCGCGGCGTCGGCTTCTGCCCGCTCGTGGCGCCGACCTCGTCCGAGGCGAGGGTTGAGGAGGCCGTGGCCCTGGCGACGGGTTTCGTCTACTGCGTCTCCGTGGCCGGCGTCACCGGGGTGCGGGAGGGCCTGCCGCCGAAGGCCGTAGAGCTCTTGCGGCGGGTCAGGGCGAAGACGAAGGTACCGGTGGCGCTCGGGTTCGGCATAGGTTCGTCCGAGGCGGCGGCGGAGGCGGCGGCCGAGGCGGACGGCGTCGTCATCGGCAGCAAGCTGATGCGGCTCGTCGCCGAAGGCGGGGCCGAGGAGGCGGGGGGGTGGTTGCGCGGGGTGCGCGACGCGGTCTTTGCGGTCGAGAAGGCGGGGTACGCCGATCAGAAACTGGCTTAGCAAGCGGAGGGAGTACTCCCGGAGCGCCCCCGAGACCGAGAGCGGCGTCGGGCCCATGGACGCCGTGTTTACCAAGTGCGAGCGGTGCGGGCAGCCTATCTACGAGAAGGACCTTGCCGCCCGGTTCAACGTCTGCCCGCACTGCGAGTTTCACTACCCGCTCCCGGCGCCCCAGCGCGTGAGGCTGCTCACCGACCGCGGCTCCTTCGAGGAGCACGACGGCGGCCTGATCGCCGGCGACCCTTTGGGCTTCGAGGGCTACGAGGAGCGGCTCCGGAAGGCGCGCCTCAAGACGGGGCTCGACGACGCCGTCCTGAGCGGCGTCGGGACGGTCGGCGGTCGGCGGGTCGCGCTCGCGGTAATGGACTTCCGGTTTATCGGGGGTTCGATGGGGAGCGTGGTTGGCGAGAAGGTCGCCAGGACCGTCGAGCGGGCTTACGCCGAGGAGATGCCGCTCGTCGTGGTGTCGGCCTCGGGCGGGGCAAGGATGTTCGAGGGCGTCTACTCGCTCATGCAGCTCGCGAAGACCAGCGTCGCTCTCAGCAGGTACGTCGAGGGGTCGTGGCCCTACATCTCCGTGCTCACCGACCCGACGTTCGGGGGGGTGACCGCATCGTTCGCGACGGCCGCCGACGTGGTGCTCGCGGAGCCCGGGGCCAGGATCGGCTTCGCCGGCGCGCGCGTCATCGAGCAGACAACCAAGGAGAGGCTGCCGGAAGGGTTCCAGACCGCCGAGTTCCAGAGGGAGCACGGGATGGTCGACCGGATAGTCCACAGGCTGGCCCTAAGGGACGACCTCGAGCGATTGCTTGGGTTCGTCGCGTGATCCTCGACTTCGAGAGGCCGATCAAAGAGCTAGAGGCCAGGATCGACGAGCTTCACCGGCTGGCGGGCGAGAGCGTGGGGTTGCAGGCGGAGATCTCGCGCCTCGAAGACGCCCTGGCCGCCGCGAGGCGCCGGATCTTCACGAACCTCTCCCCGTACCAGCGCGTCCAGGTCGCCCGCCACCCCGACCGCCCGAACTTCCGGGCCTACCGCGACGCCCTTGCCGACGACTTCTACGAGCTCTCGGGCGACCGGGCGCACGGCGAGGACCACGCGGTGCGCGGCGGGTTCGCCAGGCTCAAGCGCGGCGGGCACAACGTCGTCCTGATCGGGCACGACAAGGGCTCGGACGTCGAGAGCCGGGTAAGGGGCAACTTCGGCATGGCCCACCCGGAGGGCTACCGCAAGGTGAGGAGGCTCTACGACCTTGCCGCCCGCTTCGGGATGCCCGTGGTGACGCTCGTGGACACGCCGGGTGCCTTCGCCGGACGCCAGGCTGAGGAGCGGGGCCAGGCGTGGGCGATAAGCGAGGACCTCATGGCCCTTGCACGCTCACCCGTCCCCATCGTCTGCGTAATCATCGGCGAGGGCGGCTCAGGCGGCGCGCTCGCCATGTGCGCCGCGGACTACGTCGGGATGCTCGAGAACTCCTACCTCTCCGTCATAGCGCCCGAGGCCTGCGCCTCCATCATCTTCCGCGACCCGCGCCGCGCCGCGGAGGCGGCCGAGGCCATGAAGATCACGGCCAGGGACCTCAAGGAGCACGAGATAGTGGACGAGGTCCTGAACGAACCTTTAGGCGGCGCCCACAACGAGCCGGAGACCGCCATCGAGTCCGTCGAGGCCGCCCTCGACCGGGTGCTCCCCGAGTTGAAAAACGTCGACCCGGCCGCCCTCGTCAAGCGCCGCTACGAGCGCTACCGCAGGATAGGCGACCACGCCATGCGGATGAGCTAGCCCGCTCCGGCTGACGCCTCCGCTCGTCGGCCCGCCCCCTC
>DATFPF010000115.1:0-17750 GCA_035264945.1 Rubrobacter sp. | reverse complement strand
GCCTCGTAGTGGGCGAGGTCAGCCCCGCGCTTCGCGGCCACTAGCTCCGCGTGCTCCGGCGTGTCGAGGATGCCTTCGAGGTAGAGCGAGGCGGTGCGCTCGTTCTTCGCCTCGAGCAGGGTGTCTGCGTTGTCCACCCTCGCCCTCCGCTCCTGGTCCGAGAGCGCGTCCGTCGCAGCTACCAGATCCCGACGGGTGCAGGCCAGACGCTCGTAGGCGCGTGAGATCTCCCCGGCCAACTCCCCCGCGTTCGACCCCGTCACTTCCATTCGGTTCTCCTCTAGGCGTCGGCCCTCCCGGAAAGTGTCCAGGGGATTCTGCGGGCACCATGGCCGGCGGACAACCCCTATTTCAGGCCGAGGGTCTGCACGTTCCGAAACTCCACTCGTAGCCCTCGGGGTCGAGGGCGCGGTATCGTCGCGTCCCGAAATCGGTGTCTTCGGGGCCGTAGACGATGCGGGCGTCTGCGGCCTTCGCGCGCCCGTGGTGCGCGTCAACGTCGTTCACAGCGACGTTGACGCCGTGCCCCGTGGGGGAGGTCGCCGCGGCGTCGCCCTCCGCCGGCGGCTCGCCGGTGCCGATCATGACGACGCCCCCGCCAAAAGCTATCTCGGCGTGCATGACCGCGCCGTCTGGTGCCGAGAACGCCTGCTACTCCTCAAAGCCGAACGCCTCGACCAGCCACCGCAGCGCCGCGGCCGCGTCCCTGCAGCCGACGTACGGAACGATAGTGGGCCCTGACGACCGGGAAGGCTCCGTCATGGGATCTCCCTTCGTGATCCCCCCGCGGGCAACGGCACGGTAAATCCACCCGGTGCGGGCGTCAAGCGCGGGACAGCCCGCCGGGCGCGGCGGTGAGCCTCCCTACTCCCAACCTTCCAGATCCCCGTGCTGCCCGAGGGTAGGCGGGGGGCGCCTTATCGGCAGCCGCTCGCCATCCACGAGCACGGGCGGGGCGAGGATGCGGAGCATCCCCGCCGCGGGGTGCTCGACGTCCCGCAACATGCCGGAGCCGAGGACGTGCTCGTCCTCGAATACGTCGGACAGGGCGTTGACCGGGCCGCACGGGACGCCTGCGTCCCTCACCTTCTCGACCCACGCGTCCGCCGTCCCCTCTGAGAAGCGACCTTGCAGGGCCGCGACCAGATCCTCCCTGTTGGCGACCCGATCCGGGTTCGTGGCGTAACGGTCGTCGCGGGCTAGGTCGGGGAGCCCCAAGGCCTCGCACAGCCGCCCGAACTGGGCGTCGTTGCCGACGGCGACGGCTATCTGTTTGTCGGAGGCGTCGAAGGTCTGGTAGGGGACGATGGTCGGGTGGCCGTTGCCCAGGCGTCCCCTGTCCTCGCCTGAGACGAGGAACTCCTGCCCGCGGTTGGCGAGCCAGGAGAGGGTGGACTCGAAGAGGGGGACCTCGATGCTGCACCCCTCGCCCGTCTCGGAGCGGCGCCTGAGGGCGGCCAGGATCGCCGTGGCCGCGTGCAGGCCGCAGACGATGTCGGCTATTGCGACGCCAACCTTGGTCGGCTCGCCTTCGGGCCCGGGAAAGCCGGTTATGCCCATGATCCCGGCCCGCGCCTGCACCAGGAAGTCGTAGCCGGGGCGGTCCTCGTCGGGCCCAGGCCCGAACCCGGTGATGGAGCAGTAGACGAGGCCGGGGTTGGCCTCCTTGAGCGCCTCGTAGCCGAGGCCCATGCCCTCGAGGGCGCCGCGCTTCCAGTTCTCTATTACCACGTCCGCGTCCGCCGCTAGGCGCCTTGCCCTCTCCAGGCCCTCTTCGGTCTTCACGTCCACCCCGACGGACCTCTTGTTGCGGTTGATCGAGAGGAAGTAAGCCGACTCGCCGCCGGCGAAAGGGGGACCCCAGTGGCGGGTGTCGTCGCCGCGCTCGGGGTGCTCTACCTTGATCACGTCCGCGCCGAGATCAGCGAGCGCCATCGTCGCGTACGGGCCCGCAAGCACCCGCGAGAGGTCCAACACCCTCAGGCCCGCGAGCGGCAGCATCAGCCCTCGCGGGCCTCGTCTATAAGAAAGAGCCGGGTCGCCCCACCGGAGCGGTTGCGACCGCGGTGCGCCCCGGCGCCCAGAGAAGCCGGCGGCAGGTAGAAGGCCTCGCCCTCAGAAGCCCGCAGGGGCTCGCTTCCGTCGTCGAACTCGTATTCGATCTCGCCCGCGAGGACGAACCCGCGGTGGCCCTCCTCGCACCATTCCTCGCGGGCAGCCCCCTCCTCGTACTCGACCGTCGCCCACCGCGCCCCCCCGACGTCGACCTCGCGCGCCTGGATGCCCGGTCCGTCGTCGGCCCAGGGCAACTCCCCGAAGGGTACCCGCCGTGCCCTCTCCGTGTTCTTCATGCGCGTACCGCCCCGTTCTCCCAGTAAGACGCGGACCTGCGCCCGAGCATCGCCCGGAAACCCTCAGTGGTGTTGGGCAGCAGCTCGCCCGTGCCCCAGTCCAGGATCACCCCGTGGCGCCGGATCACGTCCAGCGTGCCGAGTTCCCCGTCCCTGTACCTCTCCGCTATCTTCTCCGGGTCCTCCCGCAACCAGCCGGTCCTCTCTTTGCGGATAGTTGTCCGCTCTTCTTCTGTGGCCCCTTCGTCCACCTCCCACTCGGCAAGCTCGGCGTCCACCTCGCGCACGACGACGCCGTAGTCGCGCCTCGCGCCCTCGGGGGTGACGTAGCCGTCTTCGACGTCCTCCTTGACGGAATCGGGGTCGCGCAGGAGGGGGTCCCCGTAGCCACCGCCTCCCGCGGAGGGCCGTGTGAAGGCGTCGCCCTCCTTCACGGGTACGTTGGAGAAGACGGCACCCAGGAACCTCTCTTCCGGGCCGTCCTTGTTGAGCCAGACGCCGTGGGGGCAGGAGGGGAGGCCGCCGTGCATGCCCCAGGT
This sequence comes from Rubrobacter sp., assembly GCA_035264945.1. GTDB lineage: Bacteria > Actinomycetota > Rubrobacteria > Rubrobacterales > Rubrobacteraceae > Rubrobacter_D. The sequence continues at coordinate 14,860 of DATFPF010000115.1, read as the reverse complement.
GATCGAGCGCGCGCGGTCGCAGCAGTAGGACATCACGGTGTCGTCTATGGCGGTGAGGGCGCCGCCCTTCTCGACGCCGCAGCCGCCGCGGAACTCTCCCGGGCCGCCTGAGTCGGCGACTATGCGGTGGGAGGAGGTAACGACGGGCGTGAGGCGCTCCTGGCCCTCGAAGGGCTGGACGGCCAGGCCTACGCCGAAGACGGGGGAGGTGGCGTTCGAGCCGTCCTTGCCGTTCCGGCCGCCCCAGCCGCCAACCATCCAGTCGTACCACATAAAGAACGGGGAGGGGTCGGAGCGTTTGTCCTGGCCTCCGATCAGGAGGTATTCGAGGTTGAAGCAGCAGGCGAGCGCCCGCTCCGGCATGACCTCGGACCACAGCTCGAAGAGGGAGTTCATTATCTTCTCGTAGGCCCCCGAACAGAACCCCGTGACGGCGGTCGGCCATGGGGCGTTGACCACCGTGTTCTCGGGCAGGTGGACGTCCAGGACGCGGTAGAACCCCGAGTTCAGGGGCACCTCAGGGAAGAACGTCTTGGTGCCGGCGACGATGCCGGAGAAGCCGGTGCCTATCCCGGCGTTCAGGAAGTTCCCGATCACCGGGTGGCTGCCCGAGAGGTCGTAGCCGATCTGGTCCCCCTCGATGGTCATCTTGACCTTGATCGGGATAAGGCCCTCCTCGGCGCTCGAGTCCTGGTCTATGTAGTCCTCCGTCTCCCAGGTGCCGTCCGGCAGTTCGGAGACCCGTTTGCGGGTGAGGCGTTCGACGTAGTCCTGGACCTCCGAGAACGCGGTGGTGACGGTGTCCTTGCCGTACTTCTCGACGAAGCGCAGGATCTCGCGCTCGGCCACCCTCGTCGCCTCGGCCTGGGCGAGAAGGTCCCCCTCGACGTCGCCCGGGGCCCTTGTGTTTGAGGTGATGAGGTTGACCACGTCCTGGCGGTACTCGCCCTTCGACCATATCCTGACCGCGGGAATGCGCAACCCCTCCCCGAAGTGGGTCTTCGCGCTGATGTCGAAGGAGCCGGGGACCGTCCCGCCCACGTCGGCCCAGTGGCCGTTTGATTGGGCGAAGGCTATAAGCTCGCCTTCGGCGAAGATCGGGCGGATGATGCGCACGTCGTTGAAGTGCGTACCGCCGACGTAGGGGTCGTTGATGGCGAAGACGTCGCCAGGGTGTATGTCCCCCCTGAAGGCCTCGATGACGGCCTTGGCGGTGAAGTGGAGGGTGCCGACGTGCACGGCGATGTCCTGGCTTCCCTGCATGATGGTGTTCCCCTCCGCGTCGCACAGGGCGTTCGAGAAGTCCCGCGCCCAGATCACGAACGAGTGGCAGGTGCGCAGGATCTGCTCGGCCATCTCGTCGACCACCGTGACGAACGCGTTCTTCAGTACCTCGAAGGTAACCGGATCTAGCGTCTGCGCCCCGGTCTCTGTCCGCCGCTCGGTCATTCGCCGCCACCCACCTTTATGATCACGTTTGAGTACCCGTCCACCTCGGCCGTGTCGCCCGGCGGCACGACGACCGTCGAATCGAGCTGGTCTATGATCGCCGGCCCCGCGATCCGCGCCCCGGGCCGCAGCCCGTCCCGCCGGTAGACCGTCGCCCTCACCTCCTCGCCGTCACCGAAGGCGACGTCCCTGTGCCCGTCCGGTTCGGGTTCGTGCTCCTCGGGCTCTTTGAAGGGAAGATCCGGCTTCGGGGTCTCGCCGATGGCGGCGACCCGTAGCTGGTAGATCTCGACCGGGGAGCCTTCGCGCTTGTAGGTGTGCTGCCGCTCGTGCTCCTCGTGGAAGCGCCCGAGCAGGCCCTCTAAAGAGTCGACCTCGCCTTCGACGGGGATCTCCAGCGAGCGCCACTGGCCGACGTAGCGCATGTCCACCGAGCGCACCAGGCGCATGTCCTCTTCCGCTATGCCCTCGGCCCCGAGCCGCTCCCTTGCACCCTCCTCGAGGGCGGCGAAGCGGCGTTCGATCTCCCCGGGGTCGGTCTCGCCTGCGGGGACCAGGTACATCTCGGAGAAGTCGTGGCGGATGTCCACCAGCAGGCACCCGAGGGCGCTGGTGATGCCTGGGTTCGGCGGGACGAGCACCGTGGGTATCGAGAGCTCGCGGGCGAGCTCCGCGCCGTGAAGGGGTCCCGCGCCGCCGAAGGCGACCAGCGCGAAGTCCCTGGGGTCGTGGCCGCGCTGGATGAGGGCCAGCCTTATCGCGTCCGCCAGGTTCGCGTTGGCCACCTCGACTACCGCCCGCGCCGCCCCCGTAGCGTCGAGGCCCAAAGGCTCGCCCACCTTCGAGATCGCCGCCTCGGCCCTGGCCCGGTCCAGGTGCATTGCCCCGCCTATAAGCTCCTCGCCGAGCCGGCCGAGAAGTAGGTTGGCGTCGGTGTTCGTGGGCTCCTCGCCGCCCCGGCCGTAGCAGGCGGGGCCGGGGTCCGAGCCCGCCGACCGCGGGCCGTTGCGCAGGGAGCCGGCGGCGTCGATCCAGGCGACGGAGCCCCCGCCGGCGCCGATGGTCGAGACCTCGACGCTCGGGAACCGGATCGGGTACCCGTACTCGACGGACCAGTCGTTGGTGGTGCGCGTCTCCCCGTCCACCATGACGGAGATGTCAGCGCTCGTGCCCCCCATGTCCAGCCCGACGGCGTTGCGGTACCCGGCGAGCTTCGCCAGGTGGCCGCAGGCTATGGCGCCAGCGGCTAGCCCCGAGGAGGCAAGCCGCCCCCCGAGCCGCTCGACCAGGTCGGCCGTCATCACGCCGCCGCCGGAGTGCAGGAGGAGCACGTCACCCTCGTAGCCGCCATCCTTCATCCGCTCGGCCAGCCGGCGGGCGTAGTCCCCGACGAGGGGGGAGAGAACCGCGTTCGCCACCGTCGTCGAGAAGCGCTCGTGCTCGAAGATCTCCGGCAAAACCTCGCTCGAGGTCGAGACGAAGGCGCCAGGAAGCTCCTCCTCCAGGATCTCCTTTACCCGCTCCTCGTGGGCTGGGTTGGCGTGGGAGTTGACCAGGCACACGGCCACCGTCTCGATGCCGCGGCGACGGATCAGGTGCGCCGCCCGCCGCACGTCGTCCTCGTCGAGGGGGCGGAGCACCTCGCCCGAGTAGTCGAGCCGCTCGCCGACCTCGAAGCGGTCGCGCCTGCGGATGTAGGGCGGGGCCACGTCCTTGTATGCGTCCCAGAGGTCCTGCTTGGTGCCGCGCCGGATCTCGATGACGTCCCTGAACCCCTCCGTCGTGACCATGGCGGCCCGCGCGAACCGGCGCGTGATGAGCGCGTTTGTCGCGACGGTCGTGCCGTGGGAGAAGAGCCCCACCTCCGCCGGGGTTACCCCTACCGCCTCTATTCCCTCGAAGACCGCGTCTATGGGGTCCCGCGTCGAAGAGACCTTCCCGACGCGCGTCGCACCCCCCTCCTCGTCGAAGACGCAGATGTCCGTGAACGTGCCCCCTATGTCCACCGCCAGGTGCAGCAATGTTTTGTCTCCTTAACCCCTCTCCGCCACGCCGCCACAGCCTACACGAACGCCCGACCCCGGGCTCGCCCCGCCCGGGCCCGCCCGCGCCGCCCCGACTCCGTCCCGACTGTAATGCCGAACGCGCCCGGCGCCCCGCTTTTATGGGACAATCCCGTTGCCGAAGGGCGGACACCGGGAGGGCGAGAGGATGACCACACCACGCGCGGCGGAGGCAGGGCGGAACGGGCGGCAGGCCCCGCCGGGGCACGACTTCTTGAACATCGAAGCCCACCTCTCCGAAGGGGAGCTGGCGGTGCGCAACCGCGTTCGTTCCTTCGTGCGGGAGCGGGTCAGGCCGAACATAAAAGACTGGTTCGACAGGGCCGTCTTCCCGAGGGAGATCGTCCCCGAGTTCGCCGACCTCGGTGTCCTCGGCATGCACCTGGAAGGGTACGGCTGCGCGGGCAGGAGCGCCGTCGAGTACGGCCTGGCGTGCATGGAGCTCGAGGCCGGGGACTCCGGCCTGCGCACCTTCGTCTCCGTCCAGGGCTCGCTGGCGATGAGCGCGATCCACAAGTTCGGCTCCGAGGAGCAGAAGCAGGAGTGGCTCCCCCGGATGGCGAAGGGCGAGGCCATCGGCTGCTTCGGCCTGACCGAGCCCACGGCAGGCTCGGACCCCGCGGGCATGAAGACGTTCGCCCGCAGGGAGGGCTCGGACTGGGTGCTGAGCGGCGAGAAGCGCTGGATCGGGCTCGCCACCATCGCCGACGTGGCCGTCGTGTGGGCCCGCACCGACGAGGAGAAGAACCCCGTCCGGGGCTTCCTCGTCCCGACGGACTCTGAAGGTTTCTCTGCCAGGGACATCACCCCGAAGCTCTCCATGCGCGCCTCCATCCAGTGCGACGTCGCGTTCGAGGACGTGAGGCTCCCGGAGGGCGCCATGCTGCCCGAAGCGAAGGGCCTCGGTGGCCCGTTCGCCTGCCTCAACGAGGCGCGCTACGGCATCATCTGGGGGGCGATGGGTGCCGCGAGGGACTGCTACGAGTCGGCGCTCTCGTATGCGGGGACACGGGAGCAGTTCGGGAAGCCCATAGGCTCCTTCCAGCTCGTGCAGCAGAAGCTAGTGAACATGCTTATCGAGATAGAGAAGGGCACGCTGCTCGCGCTGCACATCGGCAGGATGAAAGACGAGGGGACGCTGCGCCCCGAGCAGATCTCCCTGGGCAAGCTCAACAACGTGCGCGAGGCGATAGAGATAGCGCGCGAGGCAAGGACGGTCTTCGGCGGCAACGGGGTGACGCTCGATTACCCGCCGATGCGCCACATGGCGAACCTGGAGAGCGTGAGGACGTACGAGGGCACCGACGAGGTGCACACCCTGATCCTCGGCAGCGCCATAACCGGCATCCAGAGCTTCCGGTAGCCCCGGCCGGCGCGCGTCGCCGGGCCGTTGAAGGACCTGCGGCGGTGGACGTAGAATGACCACCCTGAAGCGGCGGGAATTACGGGGGTGGGGCGGTTGGCCGAAAGGGAAGAGGGCGCTCCCCACGCCGGGATCACGCGCGGCAGGTTCCTCGCGGCTGTCGCGCTGGCGGGCGTCGCGGGCGGCGTCTCTTTGGGTTGCGACCCGTCGGGCCGCGTGCGGTCCCTCCTCCCGCTCAAGCCGAACGGCGGCGCGTGGGCCTTCCGCTCCCGCCCAGACCTCGTCCCGCCGGCGGTCTCCATAGCGCGGCGCTCGGAGAGGACCGCCCCAGGCTACGTGTTCGTCGCGCCGAAGAACGGGCCGGGCGAGACGGGACCAGGCCAACGCGGGCCGATGATCGTCGACAACGAGGGGAGGCCGGTCTGGTTCCGTCCCCTGCGGGAAGACGGCGTGGACGCGATGGACTTCAAGGTGCAGCGCTACGAGGGCCGCCCCGTCCTGACCTGGTGGCAGGGACTACACACCGCGTACGGTCTCGGCGAGTTCGCGCTCCTCGACGGCTCCTACGAGGAGGTTACCCGCGTGCGCGCGGGCGGCGGCTACGAGGCGGATCTGCACGAGCTCCTGATCACCCCCGCGGACACGGCCCTCATGACCATCTACGAACCCGTGCCGCAAGACCTCTCCTCGTTGGGCGGGTCCGCGAACGGCGTGACGGCCGAGGGGATCGTGCAGGAGGTGGACATCGAGACCGGCGAGGTCCTCTTCGAGTGGCACAGCCTCGACCACGTCGGGATAGAAGAGTCGTACTTTCCGCCGCCGGAGGACCCCGCAGAGCCCTTCGACTACTTCCACATAAACTCCATCGACGTGGACACCGACGGGAACCTCCTGGTCTCCGCCCGCAAGACCTCGGCCGCGTACAAGATCGACCGCAGGTCCGGCGGCATCCTCTGGCGGCTGGAAGGCAAGAGGAGCGACTTCCGGCTCGACCCAGGAGCCAGGACCCGCTACCAGCACGACGCCCGCCGCAGGCCCGACGGGACGCTGACGATCTTCGACAACGGCGAGGAGGGGGAGAGCGAGGTCTCCCGCGCCGTAGTGGTGAGGCCCGACGAGGCCGCCATGAGCGTCGGCCTGGTGCGCGAGTACGTGCACGCAGGGCGCCGGCTGTGCGTCACCCAGGGCAACGCGCAGACCCTCCCGAACGGCAACGCCTTCGTCGGCTGGGGCAGCGAGCCCGGCTTCTCCGAGTTCCATGCTGACGGCGAGCTCCTCTTCGACGCCAACTTCACGGCCGGGGTCGAGTCGTACCGGGCCTTCCGCTTCCCCTGGGTCGGGGTGCCCGCCGAGGGGCCCGCCGTGGCGGCCGAACCCGGGCCCTCCCCTGGTGAGATCTCCGTCCACGCGAGCTGGAACGGCGCGACGGAGGTGGCCTCCTGGGGCATCCTCGTGGGCCCCTCCCCGGACCGCATGAGGACCCTGGGCCTCGCCTCCCGCAGCGGCTTCGAGACCTCCGTGGCGGCGCGCACCGTAGGGCCATACGTCGGCGTCGAGGCCCTCGACCGCCGCGGCCGGACGCTTGGCCGCTCCGCGGCGGTACGGCCAGGGGAGCGGTCGTTCCCGTCATCCTCCTGAGCCGCCGACCCGTCCGCGCGGCCGGCTGATATAGTCCGCTTCCGTGCCAAGGACGATACGGGAGGGGACATGGCCCAGATGAAAGCTATAGTGGCCGAGGGACCCGGGGAGCCCGAGGTTCTCCGGTACGTGGACGCTCCTCGCCCCGCGCCGCGCGGGTGGGAAGTCCTGATCGAGGTGGAGACCGCCGGCGTCAACTACGCGGACACCATGCGCCGCCGCGACCGGTACCTGACCCGCCAGAGCTTCCCCTTCACCCCAGGCTCCGAGGTGGCCGGCACGGTCGTCGAGGCCGGGGAGGACGTCGAGGACGTCTCGGAGGGCGACCGGGTGGTGACCCTTCTCGACTCGGGCGGCTACGCGGGCTTCGCCGTCGCCCCCGCCGCCTCCCTCATCCCCATGCCGGACGGCCTCGGCTTCGACGAGGCCGCCGCCATCCCCCTCCAGGGCCTCACCGCCTACCACACCATCAAGACCTCGGGCGCCATGAAGGAAGGCGAGAGCGTCCTCGTCCACGCCGCCGCGGGAGGCGTCGGAACCTTGGCCGTCCAGATGGCGAAGCTGCTCGGCGCGGGCCTGGTCATAGCCACCGCCGGCAGCCCGGAGAAGCTGGACCTCGCCCGCTCCTTAGGCGCCGACGTCCTCATCGACTACACCGAAGAAGACTGGCCGGAGAAGGTGCTAGAGGCGACCGAGGGCGAAGGCGCCGACGTCATACTGGAGATGGTAGGGGCGGACTTCCCCGAAAAGAACCTGGGGTGCCTGGCGACCTTCGGCCGGATGGTCGTCTTCGGCGCGGCCAGCGGCGACAGGGGCCACCTCGTGCCGGGCGCCCTCATGAACGGCTGCCAGGCCGTCGTCGGCTTCTGGCTCGTCCCCATCCTCTCCCGCCCCGAACTCTTCCTTCCGAGCCTGGAGAGGACCCTCGGCTGGATAGCCTCGGGGGACCTCAAGCTGACCATCGGCGCAGAGTACCCCCTTGAGAACGCCGCCGAAGCCCACACAGATCTGGAAGGCCGCAAGACCATCGGAAAGCTGATCCTGAGGCCTTAGGCTCTGAGGTTCGAGGTTTTGGGTGCCGTTATCCGGTGGGTCATCTCGATGCAGCGCGACGGCGGGCGACAATGCTCTAGTGGAACCGTCGTGGAAAGCGAAAGGGCGGGGAGAAACCCCCCGCCCCGCAGACCCAAAGCCTTGAAGCCTAGTGCCTGAAACCTCTAAATCACCGAGCTAGAGGGACCGCCGGCGACGTAGATCGTCTCGCCGCTTATGTACGAGGCGTCGTCGGAGACGAGGAAGGCGACCACGTTGGCTATGTCCTCGACGCGGCCGAAGCGCTTGAGCGGGATGTTCTTGGCGAAGCGCTCCTTCATGTCCTCCATGGTCATCCCGACGCGCTCGGCGGCCTCCTTGGTCATCTCGGTCTCGATCCAACCGGGCGCTATGGCGTTGACGGTAACGTTGAACCGGCCGAGCTCGAGCGCGAGCGTCCTGGCGAGCGCCTGGAGCCCCGCCTTGGCTGCGGAGTAGTTGGCCTGGCCCTTGTTGCCGAGCGCCACTATTGAGCTGGTCATCACGATCTTGCCGTACTCCTGCTCGACCATGTACTTCTGCGCGGCCCTGGAGCACAGGAAGCTGCCCTTGAGGTGCACGTCGAGGACCTTGTCCCAGTCGTCCTCGGTCATCTTGAACGAGAGGTTGTCCCGCAGGAGCCCCGCGTTGTTGACCAGGATGTCTACCCGCCCGAAGCGGTTGTGGATCTCCTCGAAGGCCTTCTCGACCTGCTGCTCGCTCGACACGTCGCACGCTACCGCGATTGCCTCGGTGCCCGCCGCCTCGACGGCCTCAACCGTCTCCCGGCAAGCCTCGGCCGAAAGGTCGAGCACCGCCACGTTGGCGCCCTCCTGCGCCAGACGAATCGCCTCGGCCGCCCCGATACCCCGCGCAGCACCCGTCACGACCGCCACTCTTCCGCTAAGCCTCAAGATTCACCTCTCCAACTAGCCAAACAACGCCCGCCAACACCCCGGAGGGGGTGTTGGCTTTGTTACATGAGATTAAATTGTATACGAAGAGAACTTATGTGTCCAGCACAGATAGATGCGTAGCAAGAACAGCGCGCCTTATAGCCGGGAAGTATAGGCCTTCAGGGGCGGCGCGTCTTGTGTGATGGTTCGCGGCACCGGCGCCGCTTTCTCGGGTGGCCGGAGAACAGGCGGTGTTCCGGGGACCGGCACTTGCATTTGCATGGGGAGGGGGCCGTCACCGAGACCGCGTCGTTCATCCCCGGGCCCTCCCCGATGGGCGTAGTCTCCGGCGCGTCCGGGGCGCGGGGCGTCGTCGTGGGCCCGCGGGGCCCCACGATCTCGAAGAGCTGGAGCGGGCGTGTCGGCCGGTCAGCCAGAGGGCCCCGCGGGCGGGGCCCTCTGGCTGACCTAGAGGCGGCTCCGGGGGAGCCATGCTTAGAGGCTAGGTCCTAATGTAGACGCCGCCGTTTATGTCGATGGACTGGCCGGTGATGTAGTCGCCGTCCTCGACGAGGTAGCGGACGGCGCGCGCGATCTCGTTCGGCTCGCCGAAGCGCCCAAGCGGCACCGACTTGAGGAGCTTGCCCTTAGCCTCCTCAGGGATGGCGGCCACCATGTCCGTGTTTATGAAGCCGGGGCAGATGGCGTTCACGGTGATGCCGTAGCGGGCGAGCTCCAGGGCCGCCGTCTTGGTGAAGCCGAGCATCCCGCCCTTGGCCGCCGAGTAGTTTGCCTGGCCGACGTTGCCGGCCTCCCCGACGAAGGAGCTCATGTTGATGATCTTGCCGCCCCCGGCCTCGGTCATGTGCGGCAGCACCGCGTGCACGGTGTAGAACGCGCTGTTGAGGTCCACCTGGATGACCTTGTCCCAGTCGTCCACCGAGAGCTTCCTGAGCGTCTTGTCTATGTTGATGCCGGCGTTGTTGACGAGCACGTCAACCCTGTTGAACTTCTCTATGGCCTGGTCTATGAGCTTCTGCGCCTGCTCGGCGTCCGAGACGTCGGCCTGCACCGCGATCGCCTCCCCGCCGGCCTCCTCGATCTTGCTGACCAACTCCTCCGCGGGCCCCTTGCTGCTCGAGTAGTTGACCACTACCTTCGCCCCGCCCGCCGCGAGCTCCTCGGAGATCGCAGCCCCAAGCCCCCGGCTCGCCCCCGTGACGACCACCACCGCTTCTTTCAGAGTGCCCATCTATCCTCCCTGTTCCCTCGTTTTCCCTCAGGCCAGTTTATTGACCGACCCCACCAACCGCAAACTATGTACGACCCACACATAAAACCCGCGAGATACCATCGCCGAAACGCTACAATGCTACAGAAATATCCCACCAAACCTTGACTAGTACATATATATATGTAGAATGCACATAGAATATGGAAGAGAGAACCATGAAAAACGAGGACAAAGGGCAGGCGGCCGGTCCGCGGGAGCCGGGCTTCCGTGGGGTAGAGGCGCGCCCGAGGAACTGGCTTGTGCCGGTGATCCTGTTGTCCCTGCGGGAGTGGAACTCCTACGGGTACGAGTTGATGGAGCGGGCTTCTGCCTTCGGGTTCGAGGCGATGAACCCCGGCACGCTGTACCGGACGCTCCGGCAGATGGAGAAAGAGGGCGTCGTCGAGTCTAGCTGGGAGACCTCCCGGGGGGGGCCGGCGCGCCGGATGTACACCATCACGGACGCCGGGAGGGCCTACCTGGACTTCTGGGCGAGGTCGCTCGAGCAGTACCAGCAGACCATGGACACCTTCTTCCGGATGTACACGGGAAGGCCCATGCAAGACGAGAAGGACGAGAAGAAGTAGCAAGGTCGCCCGGTCGCGGGCGAGAAAGGGGCGAGTCGGATGGCTACCAACGTCGAGAGGGCCAACGAGGCGGCGGAGAAGCTCGCGGAGACCACGCGCGATTCCTACCAGGCCGTGTTGGACCACGCCGCGGGGCTCCAGGAGCGGAACGTAAGGTTCGCGCAGGGCGTGGTCGACGACTCCATCAGGGAGTTGCGTCATCAGGCCGAGAGCAACCGGGCGGTGACCTGGGAGCTCGTGGAGCGCGTCGAGAAGCAGCGCGACGCCTACCAGGCGCTCGTCGGGCGGTCGCTCGACGCCTACATGGACCTCGCCTACGCGCCCCTCTCCTACTACAAGGAGGGTCTCAAGGCCGCCAAGAAGGCTGCCAGGTAGGGTCGGGTCACGAGCAAGCGGAGGAGGGGGCGGGCATTCGGGCCTGCCCCCTCCTTTTGTTTAGCGGGTTCCGCTAGAGGGTAGAAAGACCGGCTGTTCGGGAAAGATCAGCAAGAAAGAGAGGTCGGATATCGTGGACGAGAGGCAGCAGAAACAGGTAAACGAGGCGGCCGAGAAGTTCGCCGGGGCCATCAAGGAGTCGTACCAGGCGCTCGCGGACCGGTCGGTCTCCGCGCAGGAGCTCAACGCGCAGCTCACCCAGGAGTTCTTCAACGGGGTCATCAACAACCTGAGGACCCAGGCCTCCAACAACAGGGCCCTGGCGGACGACCTGATCGAGCAGCAGCGCAAGCAGCAGGAGGCCTCGCAGGCGCTGGCCCAAGAGGGCGCGAACGCCTACATGGAGTTCCTGAACTCGATGTTCTCGTACTACCGGGGCAGCCTGGACGAGGCGCAGAAGCAGGCCAAGAGGTAGGGGAAACGCACATCGCAGGCATAGAGAGGCCCGGACCGGTTGGTCCGGGCCTTTGCTTTTGCGGTATGCTTCGGGCAGGAACGGAAGAGAGGAGAAAAGGTGAGCTTCGGCAACGGCAACGGTAACGGCGAGATCGTGATCTCGACGCCCCTCAGGACGGGCATAGGCACGTACGGGGGTGCGCTCAAGGACACGCCGGCGACGGACCTCGGGGCGACGGTGGGCAAGGAAGTCCTCAGCCGCTCCGGCGTAGAGGGTGAGCAGGTCGACCAGATCATCGTCGGCAACATCCTCTCCGCCGGCCAGGGCATGAACCCGGGCCGCCAGGTCGGGATGAAGACGGGCCTCCCGGTGACGACCCCGGGCCTGACCCTCAACAGGATGTGCGGCTCGGGCCTGCAGGCCATAATCTCCGCCGCCCAGGAGGTCGCGCTCGGCGACGCCGACGTGGTGATGGCCGGCGGCATCGAGAACATGGACAGGGCCCCCTTCCTATTGGACAAGGCGCGGTACGGCTACCGGATGGGCATGCCGAGCGTGGAGATGTACGACCACATGGTCTTCGACGGCCTCTGGGACGTCTTCAACGACTACCACATGGGTGTTACGGCCGAGAACGTCGCCGAGGAGTACGGCATCACCCGCGAGGAGTCCGACGCCTACGCCGTGCGTAGCCACCAGCGGGCCGCCCAGGCCAACGAGGACGAGCTCTTCGACGGGCAGATCGTTCCCGTCGAGGTCAAGCAGAAAAAAGAGACCGTGCAGTTCACCACGGACGAGCACGTCCGCGCCAACGCGAGCGTCGAGGGCCTCCAGAAGCTCAAGACCATCTTCAAGAAGGAGGGCGGCACCGTCACCGCCGCCAACGCCAGCGGCATCAACGACGGGGCCGCGATGATGCTCGTCACCGGCGAGAAGAAGGCCGAGGAGCTCGGCCTTCCCGTCGCGGGCAGGCTCGTCTCGGCCGCCGTGGCCGGCGTCGAACCCTCGGTGATGGGGACCGGCATGATCCCGGCCTCCAAGATGGCGATGAAGAAGGCCGGCATCACGGTCGACGACCTCGACGCCGTCGAGGCCAACGAGGCCTTCTCCTCCATAGCCATCGCCGTCGGGCGCGAGCTCGAGGTGCCCGAGGAGAAGCTCAACCCTGTGGGCGGCGCCGTCGCCCTCGGCCACCCGATAGGGGCCACCGGCGCGGTGCTGACCGTCAAGATCCTGCACCACCTGGAGCGCACGGGCGGCCGCTACGGCCTCGTCACCCTCTGCATCGGCGGCGGCATGGGCATCGCTGCGATCTTCGAGCGCGTGTAGGGGTAGCTGTTAGCCTTTAGTATTCAGCTTTCAGTCAGGGGCCGGGGTTCATACCCCGGCCCCTTTGCATTTGTCCTAGCGACGTAGTCGAAGGCTTAAGACCTCAAGCCATCCTTTTTGCTGATAAAGAGGCTGATAGCTGACCGCTGACAGCTTCTAAGCGGCCGAGCTGGGCCTGAGGTCTATCTCGATGTGCTCGGCGCCGTCCTCCCAGCGCTTGCGCTCGGGGAGGTCGAGGCTGCGAAGTAGGTGGAGCATCCCGGTGTTCTCGCGCATGACTAGGGCGTAAAGGTGTTTGAGGCCGTTCTCGCGCGCGGCCTCGATGAGGTAGCGGGTGAGCCCGATGCCGAGGCCCCTATCCTGGAACCTGTCCTCCACGAGCGCCGCGTACTCGGCCGAGTCGGTGCCAGGCTGCCTCTCGTAACGGACCACCGCCACTATCTCTTCTGGATGTTCGGGATCCAGGGCGACCAGCGCGAAGCGGTCCAGGCCGTCCACCTCGGCGAAACGCCTGGCCTGCTCGTCCGAGAGATGCTTCAGCGGGCCGAAGAAACGCAGCTGCACCGATCGGTCGCTCGACCGCGCCACGAGGCGCTGCAACGCCGCCGCGTCCCCGGCCCGTATCTCGCGCACCGCCAGGCACACGCCGTCCCGCAACGCCAGGATCGCCGAACCACTCATCGGACACAACCCTCGATTGGGGTTGGTTTTCTGTATCTATGTGCGTATTGCATATAAGGATGTTACCGCATCCGGAGGGGGTGGGTCTGTCGGTCAGTTAACTTTGCGGGTCCGTGGCCTCCGTTTGGGGCAACGCTGGGCGGACCAGCTCGAGGAACTGGTCATGGGTGACCTCCAGGTATTCCGCGAGTTGTTCTGGGGTCAGGCGGCCGGACATCGCGTGCACCAGCGCTTCGCGTTGGGTCTGGAGGAGGTTCAGGGCGCGGCGGTGGTCCTCTTCGAGGGAGCCGGTCCAGGTCTTCGCGGCCTCTTCTGCGGCCTGTTCGAACGGTTTGCCTTCGAGGACGAGGGCGGCCAGTTCCGTGGCCCTGTAGGTCGTCGTGGCGAGGCGGCGCTGCGCCCGGACGAGGCCGACGGCGGTGTTCAGGCTGACGGCGTAGCGGAGGAGGCCTGCGACGTGGCGGGCCTCTTCGGCCGAGATCTCGAGCCGGGCGCGGTCGGCCTCCCGCACGGTCAGCGGGGCTTCTCTTCGGCGCGGCCGTCGCGGGCCGCGTCCTTCGGGGGGCGGGCTGAGAAGGCGCGCTGCCCGGTGATGGCCTGGCCCACGATCAGGGTGTTCACGTCGTTCGTGCCCTCGTAGGTGTAGACGCCCTCTATGTCCGCCATGTGCTCCATGACGCGGTAGTCGAGGAGGATACCGTTGCCGCCGAGCACCTCGCGGGCCAGGGCCGCCGTGCGGCGGGCCTTGGCGACGTTGTTCATCTTGAACATGGAGACCGTCGGCGGGTCGAGGAGGCCGTCGTCTTTGAGGCGGCCGACGTGGATGGAGAGGAGCCGGGCGAGCGAGAGCTCGTTTACCATCTCCACGAGCTTCTGCTGCGCGAGCTGGAACGCCGCTATTGGCTGCCCGAACTGCTCCCTCTCCCCGGCGTAGGCGAGGGCCATCTCGTAGCAGTCCGCGGCCTGGCCGAGCCCGTCCCAGCCTACCCCGTAGCGCGAGTGGGTCAGCACCGAGAGCGTCGAGCCGAGGCCCGTGGCGCCCGGCAGCCTGGCGTCTTCGGGGACGTGGCAGTCCACTAGCCTTATGTGCGTCTGCCAGACGGCGCGCTGGGAGGCCTTGCGGGGGAGGACCTCCGTGTGGAAGCCGGGGTTGTCCCCCTCGACCAGAAAGCCGGAGATCTTCCCGTCCCCGGTCCTGGCCCAGACGACGGCCACGTCCGCGAAGGAGGCGTTGCCGATCCACCTCTTCTCCCCGTCGAGCCTGTAGCCGCCTTCGCCCTCGACGGCCGTCGTGGCGAGCGAGCCCGGGTCGCTCCCCGCCTCAGGCTCCGTGAGGCCGAAGCAGCCGATCTTCTCGCACCGGGCCATCCCGGGGAGCCAGCGCCGCTTCTGTTCCTCGCTGCCGAGATCGTGGATGGCGGCCATAGCGAGCCCGCTCTGCACGTGCAAAAAGGTAGCGAGGCTGCCGGATCCCCTGGCCAACTCCGCGATCGCGAGCCCGTATGCCACGTTGTTCCACCCGGCGCATCCGTACTCTGGGGAGAAGGTGGCGCCCATTAGGCCGAGCTCCCCGAGGCCCGGGAGGAGATCGAACGGGAACTCCGCCCGGTCCCAGTGGTCCGCGGCGGTCGGAATGACCTCCCGGTCCACGAACTCGCGCACGGCGTCCCGGACCTCC
>DATFPF010000114.1:0-6406 GCA_035264945.1 Rubrobacter sp. | reverse complement strand
AAGGTCGTCGCCGCGGCTCTGGCCCACGCCCTCGTCGCCCGCGTCGTGCTCGCGGAACTCGCCCGACTCGGTGTCGCCCATGCTCATCCCCGAGCCAACCGTGCCGGCGGAGGTGGGGCCGGTGCTGCCCGCGCCGGAGTGCCCCTCGTCGTACGAGTCATCGTAAGCGCCGTAGGAGCCGCGGTCCTCGGAGGCGCCGCCGGCGGCACCCAGGCCGTAGTAGGAGCGGACCTCGTTCTCGTACTCGGGCGTGATCTCCCGGTCGTCGTCGAAGGAGGGGCCGTTCTTTGCCGTCTCCTTGTCCGTCGAGACCGTGATCGCGCCGGCCGACTCGTCGGTGGTGGCCACCTCCATCGGGATGATGGTGCTCTTGGTGCCCAGGAAGCCCATCTTCACCCCTATGTACTCCGGCTGGTCGTTCTCGTCGAGGAACAGGTCGTCGACCTTGCCGATCTTGCTCCCCTGGTTGTCGTAGACGGCGTAGCCGGCGTACCGGTCCTCTATCGCCGTGAACCCGTCGCTGCGGTTCTCCATTCGCTGCCTCCTTGCTTCGCTTTACTACTACGCTCTACTGCCCGCGGCCTTGCCGAACGGCCTTGCCGGGCGGGCTCGTATGACCCTACCCCGCGGGCCGGTTTTGCAAGAGCTTTTGGGGTGTCTTGAGGCACAGACGGCCCGTTTTTGGCCCGAAAGGTGCATCCGGATTTCGTTATCCGTGTGGCGCGACACAGGTTTCGAGGCCCCAAGGACGATGACCCGTTCGGCATCCTAGCAAGGGGGCAGCGCGGTGCGGTCCGGGCCTCTCTGGTCCGGGAGAGCTTCGAGTCGCGGGGGGCATCGGAGACGCGAGAGTGGCGCCCGCGGCGGAAAAGTGGTTATTATTACGTTGCGCCCCGAGCGCCGCCGAAGGTCTGTCCCGGGGCCGTTCGTTACCCGCTGGTGGCCTGAGAGAGGTTTGATGAGATGATTATGCATGATCACATGCACCGGCCGCGCCTCGGCGTAGAAGAGGTGCCGGCGTGAACAGCATGGGGTTCTTCGAGTACCTGGCCTCGCGCTGGGACGACCTGCTGGAGCTGTCCATCGAGCACGCGCAGGTGGTGCTGGTGTCGCTGCTCATAGCGACCGTCATCGGGGTCTCCCTCGGGGTGCTCACGTACCGGCGCCCGGCGGCGGCCCAGGCGGTACTTGCGGTGGCCTCCGCGATACTGACGGTGCCCTCGTTCGCGCTCTTCGGGCTGCTCATCCCGGTCTTAGGGCTCGGTTACACGCCGACGGTCGTTGCGCTCTCGTGCTACGCCATACTCTCGATCCTCCGCAACACCATAACGGGTTTGCAGTCCGTGGACCCGGCGATCACGGAGTCCGCCAAGGGCATGGGCCTGAGCGACTGGCAGCAGCTCTTCAAGATAGAGATGCCGCTAGCCTGGCCCGTCATAATCTCCGGCATAAGGGTCTCGGCGCTCCTGATCCTGGGCATAGCGGCCATAGCGGCCTACGTGAACGGGCCTGGCCTGGGCGGCGACATCTTCTCGGGCCTCAGCCGCATCGGCGGCGCAAACTCCCTGAACCTCGTGCTTGGCGGGTTCCTGGGGATCGTAGTGCTCGCGCTCGTGTTCGAAATCCTTTTCGCGATTCTCGGCAGGTTGACCACTTCAAGGGGGTTGAATTGATGGAAGGCGAAGCCCGAAGTAATTCCGGAACGAAGGCCATGATAAGGCTGGAGCACCTGACAAAGACGTTCCCGGGGCAGGCCGAGCCCGCCGTGGAGGACCTCTCCATGGAGATCTACGAGGGCGAGATAGTCGTCTTCGTCGGCCCCTCCGGGTGCGGCAAGACCACGACGATGAAGATGATCAACCGCATCATCGAGCCCTCGGGCGGCAAGATCTTCCTCGACGGCGAGGACGTGACTACGGCGAACGCGGACCAGCTCCGCCGCCGCATCGGGTACGTGATACAGCAGATAGGCCTCTTCCCCCACATGACCATCGCGGACAACATAGCCACGGTCCCGAAGATGCTCGGCTGGGACAAGAAGCGCATAAACGAGCGCACGGACGAGCTGCTCGAGACCGTCGGCATGGACAAATCTTACCGGGACCGCTTCCCGAAGGAGCTCTCCGGCGGGCAGCGCCAGAGGGTCGGGGTCGCTCGGGCGATGGCCGCGGACCCGCCGATCATGCTCATGGACGAGCCCTTCGGCGCGGTCGACCCCATAACCCGCGAGCGCTTGCAGGACGAGTTCCTACGGCTGCAGGAGGACATAAAGAAGACCATCGTTTTCGTCACCCACGACATCGACGAGGCGATAAAGATGGGCGACAGGATAGCCATCCTGCGCGAAAAGTCCGTCATAGCCCAGTACGACACCCCCGAGCGCATCCTGACGGACCCGGCAGACGGGTACGTCGAGGACTTTATAGGGGCGGGGGCCTCGCTGAAGCGTCTGAGCCTGAGCAAGGTGCGGGACATAAAGACGAGCGAGTGGCCGGTCGCCCGGCTCACAGACAGCCCGGACGAGGTGAAGGAGCTTCTGCGCGAGTCAGGCAAGGACTACGTGCTCCTGCTGGACGAGGACCGCAAGCCAAAGCGGTGGGTCGGCGCCGAAGAGCTGGAGTTGAACGGCGTCCCGCTCAGGAACGCCGGGTGGCCCGCGGTCGCCATCGTGGAGGGCAATTCGAGCCTCTACGAGACGCTCGACACCATGATCACCTCATACAAGGGCTCCGCCATCGTCGTGGACGATCGGGGCCGCTACGAGAGTATCGTCGACTTCGACACGGTCCTCCAGGCCATAGAGGAGATGAGGCCGGAGGAGAACCGCGTTGGGGGCGGTGCGTGAGGAGCACGCAAGAGCGGCCGGGGGCGGCGCTACCCGGGGAGCCCACCCGGGCCCCGGGGCCGACAGGCAAGGTCAGCCCCCAGGGCCCGGGAACCGCGAGGAAGCTCGCGCGCTACCTCACGATGCCGCTCCTGCTCGGGGCCGTCTGCGTGGGCCTCTACCTTTGGCTCGGCACCCTCGACCTCGACAGCATCGAGCAGAGGTCCATCAACCGGGAGGTCATCTTCCGGAGCCTCATCCGGCACCTGGAGATCACCGCTGTCGCCACCGCTATCGTCGTGGTGCTGGCCGTCGCGGCGGGCGTGATCCTGACCCGCCCGGCGCTGCGCAGGGTATCATCCTACGTCGCCGCGATAGCGAGCACCGGGCAGGCGATTCCGTCCATAGGGGTCCTTATCCTGATCGCTATACTCCTCGGCGAGTTCGGCTTCAAGGTGGCGGTCCTGGCGCTCGTCCTCTACGCCTTCTTGCCGGTGATGAGCAACACGATGGTGGGCATCAGGCAGGTGGACCGCCCGACGATAGAGGCGGCCCGCGGGATGGGCATGACAAAGACGGCGGTCCTGTTTCGCATAGAGCTGCCGCTAGCGATCCCGATCATGCTCGCCGGCATCAGGACGGCCCTTATCATCGTTGTCGGCACGGCGGCGCTTGCTACGTTCATCAACGCGGGCGGGATGGGGGACATCATCAACACCGGCATAAAGACGAGCCGCGAGCCGATCCTGATAACGGGCTCCGTCCTGACCGCCGTGCTGGCCCTCGGCATCGACTACCTCGCCGGGATCGCGGAGGACGTCTTGAAGCCCAGGGGTTTGTAAGACCGGGCCCGTAGCACAACGGGCGTCCGGGGCAACGTAAACGTAAAGGGAGGAAGTTTTCGTGGGTAGAGCTATGTTGCGGTTGGTGGGGATACTGGCGGTAGTGGCGATGGTCGCCGCGGGCTGCGGCGGGGCCGGCGGCGGGGCGAGCGGGGGTAGCGCCGGCGAGGTCGACCTCTCCGACGCGGACTTCGTGGTCGGCTCCAAGGACTTCACCGAGCAGTTGATCCTCGGCTACATCACGCTCCAGACGCTGGAAGCGACGGGGGCCAACGTCGAGGACCAGGTGGGCCTCGCGGGCACCGACGCGGCCCGCCAGGCGCTCATCGGCGGCGACATAGACATGTACTGGGAGTACACGGGGACGGTCTGGATAAACCACCTCGGCAACACCAAGCCGATCCCCGACCCCAAGAAGCAGTACGACGAGGCCGCCAAGGCCGACATGGAGGAGAACCAGCTCAAGCTGCTCGACCCGGCACCGTTCAACAACACCTACGCGCTGGCGATCCGTAGCGAGGCCGCCAAGGACGTCGGCGTCGAGAAGCTCTCGGACCTGAAGACCCTGGTCCAGGAGAACCCCGACGAGGCGACGGTCTGCGTCGAGAGCGAGTTCAACTCGCGCGACGACGGCCTGCCAGGCATGGAGAAGGAGTACGGCTTCGAGTTCCCGAAGGGCAACATCTCGCTCTTCGACACCGGCGTCGTCTACCAGCGCACCGACAAGGGCGACCCGTGCAACTTCGGCGAGGTGTTCGTAACGGACGGCCGCATCTCGGCCCTCGACCTTACCGTGATCGAGGACGACAAGAACTTCTTCCCGATCTACAACCCCGCCCTCGAGGTCCGCAAGGAGACCTACGACGAGTACGGGAAACAGCTCGATAAGGTCTTCGGCCCGATAGCCGAGGCCCTTGACACCAAGACGATGACCCAGATGAACGCCAGGGTCGACGTCGACGGCGAGCTCCCCGAGGACGTGGCCGAGGACTTCCTCTCCAAGAACGGCTTCGTAGAGTAGCCGATCCTTCTGAAGTTCTGAAGCCCGGGGGCACACCCCGGGCTTCTCTGTGCCCGGGGGACCCCGGGCGGCGGGGCTGGGATCGTGCTAGTTTGGGCGCACGTCAGGAGAGGAGGGCCGACAACGTGTACCTGTCCCGCCACCACGCCGCCGGCGGACCCCGCTGGGCGCTGGACGGACGCCTACTGCCGGAGAGCTTCACCCTGACCCGGCTGCTCGAAGGACCCGCCGCCGAGGCCCGCGCCGCCCTCGAAGGCCCGCCGACCGGGGACGCGGCGGAGGCCCCCCTGCTGCCCCCGGTAGAGCCGGAGCAGGAGGTCTGGGCGAGCGGGGTAACCTACGAACGGAGCCGCGAGGCCCGCGAGCACGAGTCGGCCGACGCGGACGCCTACGCCAGGGTCTACGAGGCCGAACGGCCTGAGCTCTTCTTCAAGGCGCCCGGCTGGCGGGTGGTCGGCCCCGGGGGTTCCGTGCGCGTCAGGCGGGACTCCGGCTGGAACGTGCCCGAGCCGGAGCTCGTGCTCGTCCTGAACAGCCGGATGGAGATCATGGGCTTTACCGCGGGCAACGACGTCTCCTCGCGGGACATAGAGGGCGAGAACCCGCTCTACCTGCCGCAGGCCAAGGTCTACGACGGCTCGTGCTCTTTGGGCCCAGGCATCGTGCTCGCGGGCCCCGACGCGATGCGGGACCTCCCCGTCCGGCTGCGCGTCTTTCGGGACGGCGCGGCGGCATTCGTGGGCGAGGTCTCCACCTCGAGGATGAAGCGCACCTTCGAGGAGCTCGCGGGTTACCTTGGCATGGAGCTTACCCTGCCGTCAGGGGCCTTCCTGATGACGGGGACGGGCGTAGTGCCCGGGGACGAGTTCACCCTGAAGCCAGGAGACCGGGTCGAGGTCTCCGTGGGGGAACTCGCCCTGGAGAACGACGTGTCGGGGTAGCGGGTCGCGAGGTAAGACGCGCGCGGATCGGGTAGAGAAGGCGAACAGTTCGCTATACGACCTGGAGGAGACCATGATCGAAGCCCAGACCGAAGCCCTGAACTTTATAGGCGGCGAGTGGGTCCCCGCGGACTCGGGCGAGACCTCGGAGGTTGTGAACCCCTCGAACCCGTCGGAGATCCTCGGCACCACCCCTAAGTCCGACAGGGCCGAGACGGAGAGGGCCATCGAGGCGGCCACGGAGGCGCTCCCGGAGTGGAAGGCGACGCTGCCGGCCTCCCGCGGCGCTATCCTGATGGAGGCCGCGAACATCATCGAGTCCAGGGAGGACGAGCTAGCCGCGCTGATGGCCCGGGAGGCAGGCAAGCCGATGAAGGAGGCCCGCATGGAGGTCGGCCGCGCCGCTAGCATCTTCCGCTACTACGGTTCAGAGGGCTGGCGCCTTGAAGGCATCAACCCGCCCTCGGCCCGCCCTGGCGTCACCCACGCCTCCATGAGGGAGCCTCTCGGCGTCGTTGGCCTCATAACGCCGTGGAACTTCCCGCTCGCGATCCCCTCCTGGAAGATGGCCCCGGCGCTTATCTGCGGCAACGCAATAGTCATCAAGCCGGCCGCCAACGCATCCCTCAACGCCGCAGCCCTCGTGGGAATCCTCTCGGAGGCGGGCCTGCCCGGCGGCGTCGTCAACATGGTGACGGGCCCTGGCTCAACCGTCGGCGACGCGCTCGTTACCGACCCGCGCGTCAAGGGCCTCTCCTTCACGGGATCTACGGCGACG